>JAJDJB010000004.1 GCA_030266985.1 Synergistaceae bacterium OttesenSCG-928-D05 | reverse complement strand
TTCCGCTCACAAAAATCCGCATCGTCAAACAGGGGAGCGAAAAACGCGAACTCCCGCAGGTGCAGATCAAAGTTTCGCGCCCCGTCGGCGTTCCCAGCTCAATCATGATTCGCGGCATGACCATTGACGAGGCAATGCCGATGGTCGAGCAATATCTCGATCAGGCATATCGTGCGGGATACGGCTCCGTCACGATCATTCACGGTCGCGGCGAGGGCATCCTCCGCCGTGAGGTGCAGGCACTCTGTAAACGCACTTCCTATGTTGCCGACTATAAACTCGGCGGCGCGGGCGAGGGCGGTTACGGCGTTACCGTCGTAACATTCAAACACTGATTCCATTTTTGAATTATAATAATACGAGGACAAACCACGCTCAAATGTAACTATTTGTGCAAGTGTGTTGTATTTTCACGCAGATTTTGGAGGCGCGCAGATGACCTGTATGAACGGCTTGGTAATTGTACGCGGCGGGGGCGACCTTGCGACCGGAACGATTTATCGTTTGTGGAAAGCAGGGTTTCAAGTGCTTTCGCTCGAAGTCGAGCGGCCTCTCGTCGTGCGCCGTACCGTCGCCGTTGCAGAAGCTGTCTTTGACGGTTTTGCCGTCGTGGAGGGAATGCGCGCGGAAAAAATTTCTTCCTGCAGCGAATTTGACCCCGCGTGTGGCGTCAACATCCTTGTCGACCCGGAGGGCGAAAGTATTAAAAGGATGCGGCCGCAAATCGTGATCGACGCAATCATCGCAAAACGTAACACCGGCACGTATCGCGAGATGGCGCCCCTGGTAATTGGACTTGGTCCCGGTTTTTCAGCGCCGAATGACGTGCATGTCGTGATCGAAACGAATCGCGGGCATAATTTAGGACGTGCGATCTGGAACGGATGTGCGGAACCGAATACAGGGCATCCGGGCGACATCATGGGATACGGCAGAGAGCGCCTGCTGCGCGCGCCCGCCAGCGGTCCGATGCAGCAGTTTAAGCGGATCGGTGACAGCGTGCTCAAGGGCGAGCTGATCGCCGAAGTAGCGGGCAAACCAGTAACAGCAGGTGTTTTTGGTGTTGTGCGCGGTTTGATCCACCCCTCCGTGATCGTGACCGAGGGACTTAAAATTGGCGACGTCGATCCGCGCAATGACGCTTCCTACTGCAAAACGATCTCCGATAAAGCGCTTTCAATCGCAGGCGGTGTACTGGAGGCAATTCTCTCGCGCTAGCGTACCGACCCGCCCATCAAAAATTCTGTTGTCGTTAGAAAAAGCATACCCATCATTATAAATGTGTTACTTTCCTCATCGCACCTGCGGACTTTTTTATAACATTGCAACAACTTAAAATTACATATTACCGAAGGTAAAGCAGGTTCTCTCTGTTGTGAGGAACGTGTGGGGATTATGTCATGTGAGAAAATTTACTTTTTGATGCCTCAAAATAAGGTTTTTTTACAAAAACGTCTCATAAATATAAGGCGTAATAGAACCGTTACATAAAAAATCGCTCGTTACATTTCCTTAACATTTCCTAAATACATGCGTAACCTACGGAATCTATACTAAGTACATCACATATTCCTGGGAGGGAATTTATTAGGTGCGAAAGTCAGTTTTGGTGCTACTTGCGGTAACGATGTTGGTTTGGGTGTCCGGGGCATTCGGTGGACAGATTGTGATGGATGGCTCGACGACGGTACTGCCGTTCGGGCAGGCGGCGGCGGAACGCTTCATGAACGAGAACAACGGCGTGAAATTTTCAGTTTCCGGCACGGGGACGGGCAACGGTTTTAAATCGCTCGCGGACGGAAGCGCCCAAATCGCAAATGCATCGCGTTTCATCAAGGAATCGGAAATCAAGGCGTGTATGGACAAGAAAGTATATCCGGTACCGTTCGCGGTCGCTCTCGACTGCATCGTACCGATCGTTCACCCTTCAAATCCGGTGAAGAATCTGACGAAGGCGCAGCTCAAGGATATTTATTCGGGGAAGCTGACCAACTGGAAAGAGGTCGGCGGCGCGGACGCACCGATCGTTGTGGTCGGTCGCGACACGAGCTCCGGAACATACGGCACCTGGCAGGAAATGATTATGGACGCAGGCGAGAAGACGCGCGTTACGCAGCGTGCGCAGGTGACTTCTTCCAGCGGTGCGATGATGACCGCCGTTTCGCAGAATAAGAACGCAATCGGGTATGAGGGGATGGGTTATGTAGGCGATTCCGTAAAAGCACTTTCCGTCGAAGGCGTTGCCGCTTCGTCAGCGGGTGCACGGAACGGGAAATATCCGCTTGCCCGGTATCTATATATGTTCACCAACGGCTGGCCTGAAGGCGAACTGCTGGCGTTCATGAACTTTATGCTGGGCCGGGAAGGTCAGAAGATTGTAAACAGCACAGGATTTGTTTCGCTGCAGGATGTAAAATAAAATTCGGATATCCTTGCGGCTCGGGGTAGGAACCTCGAGCCGCAGGGGACTCGAAAGGGACTAGACATGATGAGAAAGAAAAGTGATATCGCCCAAAATAGTTTTGGCGGCAGGGGAGACCGTATCGCGTCTTACCTGATTTTCGCTTTTTCCGTCGCAGGTGTTCTGCTGATGGCTTTTATCCTGCTGTTTCTTGCCGGCAACGGTCTTCCGGTCTTGAAAGAAGTAAGCATAAAGGATATTCTTTTTGCCTTCGATTGGTATCCGGTTGAAGATCCTCCGGCGCTCGGGATGCTGCCGCTGATTGCAGGTACTGTTTCGGCGACGCTGCTCTCAAGTGTAATGGCACTGCCGGTCGCTTTTTTGCTGGCAGTTTTTACCGCGGAAATTGCGCCGCGCAGAATGCGGAGCGGAATTAAAGTGCTGCTTGAACTGCTGGGATTTATCCCGTCCATCGTGATCGGATTTTTGGGCATGATGGTTTTGGCACCGTGGATGCAGGGCGCGCTGAACATCGCCACAGGGTTGAATTTGTTGACGACCTCGATTTTGCTCGGTTTTCTCATAATTCCGTTAGTCGCTTCTCTTTCCGAGGAGGCGCTTTCCTCCGTTCCATACGAATTGCGCGATGCCTCGTACGCGCTTGGCGCGACACGATGGGAGACAATCTTTAAAGTCGTCGTTCCGTACGCTTTGCCCGGAATATCGTCCGCGGCCCTGCTTGGTATCATGCGCGCGCTTGGTGAGACAATGATCGTTTTGATGGTTGCGGGAGGCGCGGCAATCGTGCCGCGGTCGTTCTTTGATCCCGTGCGGCCTCTTACTTCGACGATTGCGGCTGAGATGGGGGAAACGCCGGTCGGTAGCACGCACTATCACGCGCTTTTCTTTGCGGGGCTGATTCTGCTGCTGATTACAATCGCGATTAACCTGGCCTCTTACGCGATTGAAAAACGGGGGGTACGGCAATGAGCCGGACGAGACAGCGCCGTTTCTGCGATCGGATCATGACTGCGGTTTTCTGGTTTTGCGGCGCGGCGCTTCTGGTCGTGATCGCGGCCGTTGCGATCTTTTTGTTTAATCGCGGCTGGAGGGTCTTATCGTTTGAGTTTCTTACGCAGCCGCCGAAGGACGGCATGACGACGGGCGGTATCTTGACGCCGCTAATCGGCACAATTCAATTGATCATCGTCGCTATGCTTACGGCGTTGCCTGTAGGTATTATGACAGGGCTGTATTTTGCGGAATACGCGACGGACAATCTCTTCACGAAAGTGCTGCGTATTTCGATCCGCTCTCTTGCGGGTGTGCCGTCGGTCATTTTCGGCCTTTTCGGCCTCTCTGTTTTCGTCGTCTTTATGAATTTCGGTTCCTGCCTTTTGTCTGCGGGTTTAACGCTCGGCTGCCTTTCGCTGCCGCTCATTGTGACAGTTTCGGAGCAGGCGTTTCTCGCGGTACCGCAGGATTATCGGGATGCGTCCTACGCGCTGGGCGCGACAAAGTATCAGACGGTCGTGAAGGTGCTTTCCCCTTCCGCCGCCTCAACGATCATTACGGGCGTAATTCTGGCGATTGGGCGCGTTGCGGGGGAAACCGCGCCAATCATGTTCACGGGTGCGGCCTATTTTGCGCCGGAGATTGCGCTCAGTTTATTTGAGCAGGTTATGGCGCTGCCATACCATATATATGTGCTGGCGACTTCGTCGACGGATGTCAATGCGACGATGCCGATCCAATACGGGGCGATTCTCGTTCTGATAGGTCTGGTGCTTGGAACGAGCGCCATCGGAGTGATTGCGAGAGCGAAGCTCTCTCACAGGGACGGGAGATAGGTGAAAATGGATAGCGATAAGGTTCAGATCAGGACGCTGGGGCTCGACCTGTATTATGGATACGCCCACGTTCTAAAAAAGATCGAGCTTGATATCGGAAGACGTGCGGTTACTGCGTTCATCGGTCCTTCCGGTTGCGGAAAGAGTAGCTATCTGCGCTGTCTCAACCGGATGAACGATTTTATTCCGAGTGCGCGTATCACGGGGCGCATAGAGCTTGAGGGGATGGATATTCTGAGCGCGGAGACGGACGTTATCGCACTGCGTCGCCGCGTCGGTATGGTTTTTCAGCGTCCGAACCCGTTCCCGATGTCGATTTACGACAACGTTGCGTACGGGCCAAGGCTGAACGGCATAAAGGACAAAGAGCGCCTTGACGAGATTGTAAAGCGGAGTTTAAATGCCGCGGCGCTGTGGGATGAGGTGAAAATTAAATTGAACCAGCCCGGGACGGGGCTTTCCGGAGGCCAACAGCAGCGGCTTTGCATTGCGCGCGCGATCGCGACGGAGCCAGACGTGCTTTTGATGGACGAACCGACCAGCGCGCTTGACCCAATGGCTACGGCACGCATCGAAGAACTTGTCCGGGAGCTGAAAGAGCATTACACCGTTGTGATAGTGACGCATAATATGCAGCAGGCGGCGCGTATATCCGATATGACAGCATTCTTTCTTTTAGGCGAACTGATAGAATATGATCGTACAGCACGAATATTTACTTCGCCATCGGACAAACGCACCGAAGATTATATTTCAGGAAGATTCGGCTAGGGGGTAGGGGTAAATGACAATCAATACACGAAAAAGACTCGAATCTGACCTGGACGAACTCAAGCGGATGATATTCCTCATGGGGCGAATGGCGGGAAGTGCTCTGGAAAATGCCGTCACCGCGCTGAAGGACAGAAATATCGAAGCCGCGCGCAGAGTACTCGAATCCGATGATCTAATCGACGAACTGGAGGAGAAGATTGATAATTGCTGCATGGAATTTGCAGCGCGTTACCAGCCTCTGGGTGAAGACCTTCGCGCGGTGACCTCTCTGATGCATATTGCGGTCGACCTCGAACGGATTGGCGATTACGGCGGAAATATTGCGAAGGTCGCAATCGAGATCGCGCACCGGGAACCCGCAAAGCCGCTGGTCGACATTCCGCGAATGGTCGATCAGGTCGTGAAGATGCTGAAGACGGCGCTTACCGCGCTGGATACAAGATCGCCGGAACTTGCCTTGTCCGTTTTCCCAATGGACGACCGCGTCGACGATTTGGAGAAGGATATTGCACGCGAGCTTTTCGAGATTCTCATGGAGAATCCTGAAAGAATAGAACAGTCGTTTCAATTGATGAACGTCTCGCGCACGCTGGAACGCGCGGGAGATCATGCAACAAACGTAGCCGAGAGGGTTGCTTATATGTACACGGGTAAGACGACAAGAGCCTCCCTGCATAGGAGGAAACGAGAAGAATAGGAGGAGGTCAATATGGCGGAAAAGATACTAATCGTCGACGATGAAGAGAGCCTGGCCGATTTTGTCGCCCGGGCGCTGCGGCAGCACGGATACAAAACAATCTGTGCTTATGACGGAGACAGTGCGCTTAATATGATTGGCGAAGAGTTGCCTGACCTGGTGATTCTCGACCTGATGCTGCCGATGATGGACGGATGGGAAGTGTGCAGACGCTCGAAAGCGGATCTTGCCACGCGGAATATCCCGATTATCATGCTGACGGCACGCAGTTCCTCGGAGGACGTCGTGCAAGGGCTTGACCTTGGTGCGGACGACTATATCAGGAAGCCGTTCCCGCTGGAGGAACTGCTTGCAAGAGTTCGTGTAATGCTGCGCCGTACGCATGGAGACGGAGACGGAAAGGTTCTCATAGACGGTGACCTTACGCTTGATGTTTCGGTGCGCGAGGCTCGGCTGCGCGGCACCTCTGTAGAGCTGAGTCCTACGGAATTCGACATTCTGGAAATCCTGACGCGGCGCATGGGACACACCGTTTCACGGGAAGAACTGTTGAAAAAAATCTGGGGGATGGGCGGCGGCGACACAAGAACCGTTGACGTGCATATATCCAGGCTCCGTAAAAAGATCGACGACGGAGCAACTCCTATGCTTGTCGCACATACGCTGCGTGGCCGCGGATACAGGCTGGCTTGGGAGGAATACCCCGGATGTATGGAGAACTAACGCTCAGAAAAAAAATTATAACGTTATTGACCGTGACAGTGATTGCGGTCGCACTCTTGACGTGGTTTCTGATTTATCGCTCAGAGAGCCAGCTGCTGATCGCATCGAATGACCAGATGCTTTCCCACTATCTTGACGCTTTTCAGAGTGCGGGAAAGTCGGAGGGGGTCGATGGAATCAGGACGCTTTCGAAGTTGTGGATGGACGTTTATCCATACGGACGCCTTACGCTGATTGATGCGGACGGCCGGGTTTTGATCGACTCATCCGAAAATCCGGATATCATGGATAACCACTATCGCAGACCAGAGATTGTGGCTGCGATGAGCCAGGGAGAGGGCGCCGATTTGCGTTTCAGCGCCACCATGGGTCAGTGGCTTAATTATATTGCACGGAGCATCGAAGTTCACGGAAGTGCTTCTGATGAGCACTATATTCTGCGTCTGGGATATCCGGTGGACAAATTGAGCGGCCTCGTAAAGTCCGTAGGCAAACGCTTTGCCATAACGCTTGTCCTTGCGCTTCTGTTGCTTTGGTCCGTTTGCTACTGGATGCTCCGCATGGCTCTGCGCCCCCTGTCGGAGCTGAACAAAACCGCAGAGGCAATCGCCGATGGGAGGCCGGCCCGGTTTCCGGTCACGAACTCCAGTGAGCTGCGAAAACTGTCCGATGTCTTAAACACAATGTACGATGCGCTGCAGAAAAACCTTCAATATGAAGAAGAGGGCAGAGAGAGTCTGGAAATTGTGTTCGAAACGCTGCCGCTTGGTGTGATTATTCTGGACGCGGATAAAAAGATCACGTTCATAAATAAGACCGCCGTGTACCTTTGCGGCCTTGATGAACAGGACCGTCCAGCGCCCGGAACTTCGATTGAGATCGTGCTGCCGTCCGTTGAAATGTGTCAAATGGTGTACGAGGCGGATTCTAAAAGATTGCTGAGAACAGCATACAACGGTGGAATGCATCTGGAAATTTCGACAGCTACGCTGGCAAACGAGCAAATGATCGTCATTCAGGACCATACAGAGAAGATTCATTTGGATGAAGCAAGACGGGATTTCTTTATCGATGCCGGACATGAGTTCCAAACACCGCTCGCAGTCATCCGAATGGGACTGGATCTACTGAAGAGCGGATCTTCGCTCAAAAATCAGGAAGACAGGGACATGATCAACCGTCTCATCACACAACAGGAACGCGTGTCAAAACTCGTTGAAGATCTGTTGTTTTTGGTCAGGCTTGATTCCGGCCCGCTAAGAATCCAGTATGAAAAGATCGACGCGTTCGCGATCACAAAAGAACTCATCGCTGATATGAAGGAAGTGTCTTACGCGAGGGATGTCGATATTTCCTACGAAGTTCCGGGCGAAGGAGAGGCGTATATCTTTGGCCGTGCCGAGGACATTCGCCGCGCTGTATTCAACCTGCTTGAAAACGCGTGCAAATATGTCTCCGCATTCCGCAGCGAAGGCGGCAAGGTGAAAATGACAATCACCGACAGCCCCGAACGCTGGGTAATCAATGTGGATGACAACGGGCCCGGTATCCCGCGGGCGGAGCGTGAATTTATATTCCACCGCTTCCGGCGCGGTGAAAGCCACCGTGCGCGCAGAGGTATCGCGCCGGGCGGTTATGGTCTTGGACTCTCTATTTCGCGGCGAATCGCGGAACGGCACGGCGGTAAACTCGAACTTTTAGAAGACGCGGAATTCGGCGGTTGTTCCTTCCGTATGGCGCTGCCGAAACGCATGCCGGACGCCAGTTAAAAACGGAGCGCTTTTATCTCGCATGAGTCGAGGCTGCTCCGTTCTGCTTTATATCTAAAAAACTATATTTTCTCAATTTGCGTATTGAGTATAAAAAAACCGCACACCGGCGATGTGCGGTTTTACTATGGCGTAATATTTTTCTACAGGTCAAAAACCCGTAATTTTTCCTCGGACTCCGGCTTTCCGAAATAACTGCCGAGCACAAATACTATTGTTGTCAATGCCAGAGTCGGAACGATTGCGGTCGTTCCAGCGATGCTTGTCTTCGTGATGTTGAACCAGAAAAACGCTCCGCACCCGAACAGCATCGAGCAAATTGCACCGGTGGAATTCGCCCGCCGCCAGAAAAGTCCGAACAGCGTCGGGCAGAAAAACACCGCCTCAAGTCCGCCGAACGCAAAAAGGTTAATCCAAACGAGCAGCGCGGGCGGTTTCAGCGCCGCGAGGAAGACGAGGATGCCGACGACCCCGGTCACGAGCGTACTCATGATTTTCACTTTTCTCGGGGGCAAGAGTTCCGCTTTGTTTTTCGCTACATAGTGAAAGTAAAGATCCTTAACGATTGCGGCGGAAACCATAATCAGCATCGAGTCGACGGTTGACATGATTGCCGCGAGCGGTCCCGCTATAAAAATCCCTGCCCAAAAGGGCGAGAGTAGTTCGATCGTTAGCGTCGGAACTGCGAGGTCTCCGATTTTGATTCCGGGGACAACCGCGCGTCCCATTGCGCCCACGAGGTGCATCGTGAGCATCGTGAATCCGACGACGAACGTTCCGATGATCATTGCGTTGTGCAGGGATTTCGAATCGCGATAGCCAAGCGCCTTCTGTGTCGTCTGCGGAAGCCCGAGGATTGCGAATCCAACCAAAACCCAGAAAGAGAGGATGAATGGTTTCGGGATTGCGTTATTCGGACCCTGGGGGGAGAGCAGTGCCGGGTCAACGGCGCGCAATGATTCCATGATATTCGCGACGCCGCCTCCCGCGGCAACGACCGCGCCGAGTATGGCGATGGAGGCGATGATCATCATGACGCCCTGAACGGCATCGGTCAGGACGACAGCGCGGAATCCGCCGATCGTTGTGTAAATGATGACGGCCAGCCCAAAGATCAAAAGTCCGCTCTGGTAAGAATATCCGGTGATGGATTCAAACAGCCTGGCTCCGCCGATGAACTGCGCCAGCATTGACGCCATGAAGAAGACGATGATTGCGAGCGAGGCGAGAACTACGACAAAATCGCTTTTGTAGCGTGCGCGCAGGAAATCCGAAAACGTGACTGTGTTGGCGCGGCGCGAAACGAGGGCAAAGCGTTTGCCGATCACACCGAGCGTCAAAAATGCGGTGGGTACCTGTATCATGGACAACAATATCCAGCCCAGTCCCAGGTTGTAGGCGACGCCCGGACCACCGATGAAACTGCTTGCGCTGGTATAGGTTGCGATGATCGTCATCGCGAGCACAAAACCGCCCATGGAGCGGCTGCCTAGGAAATATTCCTCCATAAATCCTTTTGTTCCGCTCTCTTTTTGCGCGACTTTACTGCCCCATACCGCGATCCCCATAATCAGGCCTAGGTACAGGACAAGCGGCAACAGCATTCCGGCTCTGTCAAGCATCGTTTTCTTCCTCCTCGTCAAAGGGGATGTCCTTAAAGAAAAGCTTTATGACAATCCACAAAAGCAGAGAAATGCCGATGTAGCCGACAATGCAGCTGTAAAAAAACCACGCGGGAAAACCGAACACGAACTTATATTCGGCGGGGTCACCGCCTCCAAGTCCGTATGCAGTCAGATACCACCACGCAAAAAAGATCGCGTAGAGCAGAAGAACGACGCATGTTTCCTTATTGATCGCTTTGATTTTTTCGCGTCTTGTCAGGAGAAGCCCTCCTTGCATCTGGAAATAAGTGAATTGCTTTGTGATGAATAAGTATAGACCATAACGTGCAAAAATTGTATCATTTGAAGTGCATCAATATTGTAAAAACTGGAGGCAGCGGGATGTACGAATCGAAGAAAAAAAATTACGCGCATATGGGAGCATCCCTGTGCAAAACGCTCGAAAAACGGGGATTTAAGGCGCAGTACGCCGCCACAGCAGAGGACGCGAAGAATATAATCGCGGCGCTGATCGAAGACGGCGCATCGGTGGGCGTGCCCGGAACGGTCACAGTCAGGCAGATTGGTCTCATGGAAGCGCTCGCGGCGAAGGGTTGTAAGGTAGTTCACCACTGGGATCCCGCTTTGACGCGAGAAGCGCGCCTGAAGGTTCTCATGGACGAGATGAACACGGACTGGTATGTCACGAGCAGCAACGCTGTGTCGATGGACGGATCGCTTGTTAACATAGACGGCACGGGAAACCGGGTTGCCGTTATGTCCTGGGCGCTTGGCAAAATTATTTACGTCATAGGCGTCAATAAAATTACCGGAGACCTCGAGAGCGCAATGGACCGCGCGCGCAACATCGCCTCTCCGGCCAACGCGATTCGTACGGGTGCGCAAACGCCCTGCACGAAGCTCGGCCATTGCATCGACTGCGACAGTCCTGGTCGGATCTGCAACGTTTTTACAATTATTGAACGCTGCCCGATCGGCAGAGAATGTCACGTCATCGTGGTGGGGGAAGATTTGGGTTATTAACCCGCATGATGAGCTATTGGCAAAAAATCCTTTGCATCGATCTGAGAGAAGGAAGAATTTCTGTTTTAGAGCCCGACATCTCGCTGTTCGCCGATTATATCGGCGGCAGCGGGGTAGGGGCGCGTCTTTTGTTCGACATGACGGGACCGGAGACCGATCCGCTTGGCCCCGATAACCCGCTGATCTGGATGACGGGACCTTTTACCGCAACGCGAATCCCGACTTCTGGCCGTCATGAAATCGTATCTAAATCGCCGCTTACCGGAATATACGGCGAAGGCGATGCGGGCGGGCGATTCGGTATAGCGCTCAAAAAATCGGGGTTTGACGGGATTGTCGTTACAGGACAGTCGAAAACGCCCGTAAACATCCTGCTTATCGACGGAGAGGCTTCTATTGAACCGGCGCATGATTTGTGGGGAAAAGACGCTTTTTATGTAGACGGATATATGAAGGAACGTTTCGGTAAAAATTGTGAGACCTCGTGTATCGGACCTGCCGGCGAAAAACTTGTTCCCATCTCATGTATTGTGCACGATGGCGAAAACGCCCGTATGGTCGGACGGTGCGGCCTTGGCGCGGTCATGGGCTCCAAACGGCTGAAATGCCTGGCTGTTGTCGGCGGCAAAACGCCCGAAATATCCGATGCCGACGGTCTGATGCAACTGCAGAAAAAAATCGTTCCGCAGATGGTTGAAAAAATGAAGGGCATGAATTTGCTAGGGACTGCGGGCGGCGCGGCCGCAGCAGAAAAAATGGGCGACATGCCAATCCAGAACTGGCGCCGCGGCGACTGGCCGCAGGCGGAGAAAATATCCGGGCAGCAGATGGCGGAAACAATCCTCAAAAAGAATTACTATTGCGGATCGTGTCCGATCGGCTGCGGACGCGACGTTGAAATAAACGAGGGTAAATGGGCCGGCGTTAAAGGGGCCGGGCCGGAGTATGAGACGCTTGGAATGCTTGGCGGCAGCTGCATGGTGGAAGACCTCGAAGCGATTACTTATGCGGCGGACCTCTGCAACCGCTACGGTATCGATACGATCGAAACCGGCAGCGCGATCGCAATGACGATGGAATGTTACGAGAAAGGCCTGCTTTCGTCGGCCGATCTTGACGGAATAGAAGCGGAATGGGGCAGTGCGGACGCTATGGTTGCGCTTACGCGGAAAATATGCGAGGCGGAAGGCATAGGCCGACTTTTGGGGCGCGGCGTCGCCGCAATGACGACGATCCTGAAAGACGCGGATGAAATGGCGATCCACGTAAAAGGACTGGCGCTTCCGGCACACGATCCCCGCTGTTTTAATACGATGGCGGTGGGATATGCGACCAGCAATCGCGGCGCGTGCCATTTGGCGGGCGCGTCCTATTTTTATGAAAAAACGGCGGTCATGCCCGAGTACGGTTACGACAAACCGCGCCCGCGTTATACAACGGGCGGTGAAGCGGAGCTCAACGTGCGCGCGCAGAATCTTATGGGGATTCTCGACTCGCTCAAGATTTGCAAGTTTGCGATCTATGGCGGCATCAGTTATGCAACGATCAGCGAATGGTATGGTCTCGTGACCGGCATTGAAAAAAGTGTCGACGAAATCGCGGAAGCCGGCGAACGTATTTTTAACGTCAAACGTATGTACAATGTGCGGCATGGCGTAACCCGTACTGACGACATGCTGCCGGAACGAATCCTGAAAAATCCGCGTAACGATACGGGTACGGGAAATTATACGCCGGACTTCGAGCCGATGCTTGATGCGTATTATAAATGCAGGGGATGGGATCAAAACGGCATCCCGAAACCTGAAACGCTGGACCGGCTCGGTCTTGGCGATTTGAAAAAGTTTTTGCCGCAATGAGTGTGCGCATTGTAATTACGCCGCATTTCAGCGAACTGTACGGCGTCCGCGAAAGCGCCCTTCCCGCACCATTGTCCGGAGAGAGCGTACGGGAATATATAGTGCGCGCGGGGCTCGGGAAAGAAGAAGATATCTTGCCCGTTGTGGGTGGGCGTGCAAAATCCTTCGACTATCGGTTTGAGGAAAACGACGAAGTTACGATTTACCCGATGGCAGCCAGCGGTTAGTTTTCGGGAAATATTACGAGATAGGGCGCTTTGTCGCCCTCAACTTGGACTTCGGAGACGTGCACGCGCATTGGTGTGCCCGGCTCCTTTTCATCGCGGAACATAAGAGGCAGAATCTTTTTCTTTGCTTCGATTTTTTGACCGGGAAGGCCGTGTGCGAGTTTCGCCGCGGCTTCTTCCATATATGCGATTGTGCCGTCTTGCAGAGAAATGGAGGCGCTGAATCGCGTTTCTTTCGGGCTTCTCGAATTCCAGCCGGAAGCTGCGAGCACTTCGACATTGACATAACCGGAATCTGTCCGTGCCTCAAAAAGAACGTTCCATGCGCCGGGCATGCGCCTGTGATCAATCATAAGCGTCGTTGCCGGGTCGAATTGCACCCATATTTCGGGGTGTGTTTTCGTGATCTCCGCCAGCGTTTCCAGCAGCGATACGGCCAGCAAGTCGCATTGCAACTGCTCGTGTGCTTCGTATGCAGGTTTCTGTGCAATGCGCAGGCCAACCATGCATCCCGCCGCAATCAATATGAGAGCGAACGTGCAGGCTGCGATTTTTTGTCCCGTGGAAAGCTTGTCGTTTTTTCGCATAAGCCCCTCCAAAAAGTTACTTGCCGTATTACATTATATAACTCCATTTCGATCTGCAGAAGTGATAAAATGATCGCGACAAAGGGGGGTAGGTATGAATTTTGAGCGATCGCCCTGGGAAAAGTTAAATAAAATACTGATCGTCGCCGCTTTGCTTTATCTTGGCGTCTGGGCGTGGAAGTGGTTTGGCCCGGGAGAGCCGGTCGCGCGCAACATTGGAAAAATGCGCGCAATCAGCTTTGGCTCCACACTTTGGGAGCTTTTCTGGATCGGCATGGCAATCGCATGCGCCGGATATTTACTCTGGCGTTTTCTCTGCTGGCTGTTTTGGCGAAAATATTTTGGCGATAATCCTCCGCCGGACGAACCGATGTGATAAAATCACTCAGGGAATTTATAATAGCCGGCGACGTCGATATTCCGGTCGCCCGCGAGTTTCCGAATCGCATCCTCGTCCCCGCAGGGATAACTGCAGGCGAGGCCGCAACTGGCGGAAACCTCCCGTGGTACAGGGATAACGCGCGATGCATAGCCGGCGGTGCGGCAGATATTCTCGAACATGAGAGCCATATGGGTCGTGTCGAACGTTGCGAGACATTTCATGGTGGTACGCCTCATTTCTATAACAGTAGTCCCCCCGACTCCGCAATTATACGTGGACTCCGGGTTTATTGACAGGTAAAATTAACGAAATTCAAGTACGCTCAATGTAGCTTACAAGTTTAAGAAGGAAGTGTTGTGCACATGGTTCAGGTAAAGAAAATGACAAAAATATTCCTGCTTGTCTTTGCAATCTCCGTTTTTGCGGCGGGAACGGCATTTGCGCAGGATGTGATCGGCTGCATCGACATGGATAAGATCATGTTCCAGCACCCGAAAATGGAACAGACGCTGCAGCAGGTTAAGGCTGCGGTGGAAGCGAAAGAAAATGAAATGCGTGCGGCAGTTGAGAAAGAGCCTGATGACAGAAAAAAACAGGAGATCTTCAACGCGAAGCGTATGGAAGCTGCAAATGAGGAAAGAAGACTCATGGAGCCCCTTCTGAAAGACGCGGACCTCGCGATCCGTACCGTTGCAAACGCGAAGAAAATCACAGTTGTCGTTGATAAGGGCGCGGTCCTCTTCGGCGGTCTTGACATTACGGAAGATGTAATCCTTGAGCTGAAGAAAAAAGGCTAAAACGCGGCGATAACGCACAAACAACTTAGAAATACTTGCGGGAGACCCCTCAACAAGGCATACGCCTTCGGGGTCTCCCGCTTCGTATTTCGTCGTTTTTTGCGCGTTATCGGTGGAGAAGTGTTTTTTGTGCATAAAGCATTACGGCTGATGGAAAATCATTGCAATATGATTCGCACTTCGTGCAGGTGTGCCTATGTTTACTGCGATGCGGTCCGTTGTCTGCGTGTGTCTCAACTGCTATACTCTCACAAGAGATTTTGCAAATTGGGAGGTATCGTTATGGCTGCTTTTAAAACGGAAATCGTTCAGGTAAATATCCCCGAAGGGTGCAATATCGTTGTCGGCCAGAGTCATTTTATAAAAACCGTCGAGGACCTGTACGAGGCGCTTGTAACCTCCGCGCCGGGGCTGGAATTCGGCATCGCTTTTTGCGAAGCTTCGGGTGACTGCCTTGTGCGTCATGACGGCAATAAGGAAGACCTTGAAAAAATAGCCGTCGAAAACGCACGCATGGTCAACGCGGGACATGTCTTTATCGTTATGCTGCGCAATGGTTATCCAATCAACGTGTTGGATCGTATTAAGGGTGTGCAGGAAGTTTGCCGCGTTTTTGCGGCGACGGCCAACCCGCTGCAGATTCTTGTCGCCGAATCGGAACAGGGGCGCGGCGTGATCGGCGTGATTGACGGTTTTCCGACAAAAGGCATTGAAGACGAGGAAGGCAAAGCGTGGCGGATCAATTTGCTGCGCAAGATCATCGGATACAAACGCTGAATTTGTAATTGACAATAGCGCCGCGCCTTTACGGCGCGGCCTGTTATTGCTTGAAAGCTGGCGGCCTATGATTTGTACTCTCAAAGAAAAGTATTTTGGAACCGCAGGTCTCTAACTTATCTTTTTTAAAAAACGCGTTTTATGGAAGGTCCAAAAAATTATCCCTCTTGCGTTTCGTCGTTCCCAGCGCGACGCATAAAGCGGAAACGGCCAATCCCGCAAAGAGCGGGTCTCCCGGCATGCCCGCGAAGGCCCAAAGTACCGCGCCTGTGAGACCGCAGACGCTAGAGGCGAGCGCCCACTTCGCGTCGAGCCAGCCGGGCCGCAGAACAGCCAGAAGGAACGGCAGGAAAGTCCCCGCACCGCGCAGCCCCATACTCAAGTAACTCAATTCAAGGATCAGCGTATTGGCGCCAAAGGCGCCGAATATCGTTGCGGTCATAACGAGTGCGAGAATAACGACACGTTGTGCAAGTGTCGCCTGTGCCTCGGTGTTGCCGCGAATGCTCGCGGGCAAGAGGTTTTTATATATGTTAGTCGATACGCCGAGCAGCAGTCCTGCCGCGCAGCCAATCGTCGTAATCAGAATCCCTGCCCAGATGACACCCGCCAGCAGGGGCGGGAAAGAGTCCATAATGAACCACGACAGCACGTTGTTCGGGGCCATTTCAACCCCGCGCGCGCGGACGGAAAGACCGATCCATGTTCCGAGAAATCCCATCGGGGGCATTAGGATCGCGGATGCAAACGCACCATGTCTTGCGGTTTTCGCGTCTTTTGCGGCGGCAAGCGCCTGAATATAAATCTGCGTAGTGAATATGCCGGTCACCATCGATATAAGAGCACCGAAATCAATGGCGAGGCCGCGTCCGAACGGGTTAAACCAGGGTTGGGCGGGCAGCGTGGAAAAAACTGCATTGAACGTGCCGCCGCCTCGTACCGCCGCAGCGGCGCAGACGATGAGCGCACCGTAGAGCAGGACGATTTTTGCCGCGCCAAGTTTGCTGAAACTTTTCAGCCCGCCGGAAGCGATGAAGCCGATGATGAAAACTGCGGAAAGCAGCGACGCGACGGGGGCGGGAAGGGGAAAAATCCCGCGCAGCAGCGCGATGCAAGATAGAAATTGCGCGCTCACGGAGATAAAAGTACCGATCGAGGAAGAGACCGTAGCCGTAAGTGAGATCGCTTTTCCCTTTTCGGGATAGCCGTTTTCCAGATAGTCCGCAATCGTTGTGATTCCGGAATCGCGCATTGGCCTTGCGAAATAAATGCCGAGCAGTAAGCAGCCAACGCCGCCGCCCGTGGTGAACCAAATGGCAGACATGCCGTAACTGTACGCCATTTGCACGGTTCCAACCGTAGACGCCCCGCCCACGAGCGCGCCAAGCAGGATGCCGGTCACGCCCGCAGCGGAGGACTTGCGCCCGCCAAGGCTGAAATCTTCCCCCGAGACGGCACGGCGTCCGATAATGATACCGGCTGTGACGAAAGCGCCGACAGTCAGGATGGCTGAAAGGTAAAATCCAATCACGTGATCACGTTCCTTGTCTATTATTGCAAGCGGCCGCTTGAACCGTTGTCTTATATTACTCCTTTTTCAGACTGATGCAAGGCGTTGTTCGATCTTCCGCATGCTTCCCCTTGCCTTTGTAACTATAGTTTGTTATTCTTTACGCAAGCGACGAGGTAGGCTATACTAATGCCATAAGCGTATTGTTACAACTCTAGGAGGAAGATAAAAATGAACTTGAAGGAAATCGCGGAGATTCTTGACGCAGAAGCTGTGTCCGGTGCAGACCTGGCGACAGTGGATATTCCGAACGCATACGCCTGCGATCTTATGAGCGACGTACTCGCGTTCTGCCCTCCGGGCGCACTGCTTTTGACGGGTCTCACAAACGTCCAGATCGTACGCACGGCGCAGATGCTCGATTTGCCCGCGGTCGTTTTCGTGCGCGGGAAAAAGCCGCTCGAAGAGACGCTCGCGCTCGCGAAAGAGAACGGTATTCCTGTACTTATGACGAAGCTCAGCCTCTACGAGACGTGCGGCAAGCTTTTCGCAAAAGGACTGGAGCCTGGCTACGCACCGACCAAAGAGGCGTAGCTCATGGCGGAGCCGGTCTCTCTTGAATATAAGATAGAGGGAAACGACTATATGGTGGCCGGGGCGGCCTCGAATAACATAAAAAATACGCTCAAAATGCTCGGGATCGAGTCGGACGTTTGCAGGCGCGCTGCCGTCGTGACCTATGAGGCGGAGATGAATCTTGTAATCCACGCAGGCGGCGGTATCCTAAAAGCGCTCATTTCCGAAGACAAAATTGAGCTGTGTACGGTTGATGAAGGCCCCGGCATCCCTGACATCGGAAAAGCGATGACAGAAGGATATACGACGGCGTCGGACCACGCACGGGAAATGGGGTTTGGCGCAGGCATGGGGTTGCCGAACATAAAACGTAACAGCGATGTTTTTGAGATTGAATCGACGCCCGGGGTGGGCACACAGCTGAAAAGCACGATCCTCTTTCAAAAATAGCTTTTGCGGCATATGTGAAGAAATCACCAAAGCCGGAGGGGAGGGACGCGCTTGATCAACAGCATAAAGATAACAAAAGAAGCCTGCGAAGGCTGTGTAAACTGTATACGGGACTGCCCGACCGAGGCGATCCGCGTTGTAGACGGGCAAATCAGCATCATCCCGGAACTGTGTATCGACTGTGGGGAATGTCTCCGTTCCTGCGGCAGGAAAGCGCTTGGTATTTATGAAGACGACTGGAACAGGATCAAGGAATCGACGCGCGCGACGATTATCGCGGATCCGGTTTTCTTTGCGCAATTCAGCCATTACGCGCAGCCGGGGCAGCTTGAAGAAGTCCTGAAATCTCTGGAAATAAACGTTATGATCGATGAAGCGGAAGATGCGTTCGACCTCTCCGCATATGCGACGGCGCAGCTTTTGAACCGCGCGCCGAAGGAGACGCTGCCGCTGATTTCGGTCTATTGCCCTTCTGTCCTGCGATTGATCCAATTCAGGTTTCCGGAACTTTTATCGCGCGTCATCCCGCTGCACACGCCGCTCGAACTGATGGCGGACCTCTGGAAGATGCGTACTAACAGCGATATTCCGCTCACGCTGCTTGCCCCCTGCCCAGCGAAAATCACCATGATACGCGACCCGCAGGGGCGCAAAAAATCGCCGATCGATTATGCGGTTACACTGCGCCGTGTGGCGCGCAGCATTATGGCCGCCGGCAACCTGTCCGTTGAAAACGGTGAAGCACCGAAGATAAAAAAACGCAATAACCGCTGGATCACGTGGGCGCGCCGCGCAGGCGAGTCGCGGCATGTGCAGGCATATTCGGAAAAGAAATTAACGATCCTCGCGGTCTCCGGCATGCGCAACACGCTGGATTTGTTGCAGGAACTGGAACTCGGGCGTCTGCGCGGCGTCGATTTTGTCGAGTGCCGCGTTTGCGACACAGGCTGCGTCGGCGGCATTGGCACGGCGGAATCCCGTTTCCTCGCGAACCTGCGCCTGAATAATATCGAGGCGGACTGGGAAATCACGCCGCGTGAGCTTGCGCGGGCGGAAGATCTTTATTCCATGGACTTCTGGTCCATCACGAGCGAATACCAGCCGCGTCCGCGTATGCCGTTGTCCGATAACGTGGCGGACGCAATGTTGAAGCTCCAGCAGATGAAAGAAGTCTATGCCGGGCTGCCGCACATCGACTGCGGCGCTTGCGGACGCCCTTCCTGCCAGGCTATGGCGGAAGAGATTGTGCGCGGGCACGGTTCTATTACGGATTGCATTTTTAAACTCCGGGAAGGGATCGCGTCTCTCGCGAACAGAATCGTATTCCTCTCGGAATCGCAGCCGCACACCTCTAAGAGGAAGGATCAATAGAATGAAAATAAATGAATTATGTAAGGCGCTTGGCGCCGACGTGCAGACCCCCGGAGACGGGGAGCGCGAAGTCACGCAAGTTACGGCGGGTGACCTGCTGAGTTTTGTGATGGGCACCGCACCTGAGGGCGCCGCATGGGTAACGATTCAGACACATCTGAACGTGGCAGCAGTCGCCGTTTTGAAAGATCTCCCGCTGATCCTCATCGCTGCGGGCAGAAAAGCGACCCCGGAACTCAAGCTGCGCTGCGAGGAAGAAAAAATCTGCATCGCCACCGTTGGCGAAACGATCTACGGAATTTGCGGGAAACTTGCCGAACTCGGGCTGGGAGAGTAACGGGCCGTTTTGCTGAAGCCTTTCTGGGTGGATCTTCACATCCATACCGCACTTTCGCCCTGCGGAGAGTTGGAAATGGGCGCGCCCGACATCGTGCGGAAAGTGCGCGAAGCCGAGATTGACATCATCGGGATCGCGGACCACAACACCTGTGAAAATTATCCGGGCGTTGCGGCGGCCGCGGCCGGAAACCCCGTCGTTCTTCCCTGCGTCGAAACGCAAAGCGCGGAAGACATTCATACATTGTGCGTTTTTCCGGATTATGACGTCGCGCTTGCCTATAAAGCGTGGCTCTGGGAGCGCGTCAGAAAAATTCCGAATGACGTCGACTACTTCGGCTATCAGGTCGTCGTCGACGAAAACAACAACATCGTAAAAGAGGAAGACGTGCTGCTGATTCAAGGCGCGGGCTATGAAATTGACCAGATCGTGGAAAAAGTGCACGAGATGGGCGGGCTTGCGATTCTGGCGCATGTCGACCGCCCCGCGTTTTCTTTCCCGGCTGCACTCGGGCCGATGCCGCTTGATTATCCCGCGGACGCGTTCGAACTTTCGCGCCGCGTCGATTCCGTTGAGGCGAACGAATGGCGCGAGCAGTATCCCGGGCGTACGTTTATCCGATCCTCCGACTCGCACATGCTTGAAAGCCTTTCGCGCGCAAACTGCACGAAGATGATGCTGGAAGAGCCGACGTTCGAGGAAGTAAAAAAGGCAATTCGCGGCGAAGACGGCCGGCGGATTTCGTGGCCGTGGGGGTAGAGATTAATGGCGAAAAAAGACATTTCACGATATAAGTGCGCAGACTGCGGGCACATCAGCCTCACGATGGTAGGCAAATGCCCCTCGTGCGGCGAATGGGGAACGATGGAACCAGAAGCGCCTCTGCCGCTCTCCAAAAAAGGAGCGGTTACGGCGCATAAAAAAGTTTCGCCGATTCGCGGGCTCGACGTACAAGAGCAGAGTCGCATTCCATCTGGGATTGAAGAACTTGACCGCGTGCTTGGCGGCGGCTGGGTTGCGGGCGGCGTTACGCTGCTTGGCGGCGAACCCGGCGTCGGGAAATCGACGCTGCTGCTTCAGGTTTGCGCGGAAATGGCGAAAAAGGGACATAAGGTTTTATATATTTCCGGCGAAGAATCATCCGGGCAGCTTGCGCTGCGCGGACGTAGACTTGGCCTCATGGTAGACGGGCTCGACCTTTTGTGCGAGAGCGATTTGGTATCCTCGCTGGAAGCGGCCGAGGGATACGAATTCATGGTCGTTGACAGCGTGCAGGCTTTTCGCGCAGACGAGGAGCAAGGCTGGGCGGGTTCTCCGAATCAGGTGCGGGGCGTCGCCTCCATGGCGGTCGAAGTCGCGAAGCGCTGCCAGATTCCGGCCGTGCTGGTCGGACATATCACGAAGCAGGGACAGATCGCAGGGCCAAAACTTCTGGAACACCTTGTCGACGTCGTCCTGTTATTCTCCGGCGAACAAAACTCGCCGAACCGGTTGCTGCGCGCTGAAAAAAACAGATATGGCAGCACGGAAGAACTTGGCATCTTCGAGATGTCGGACAAAGGACTGTCCGCAGTCATGGATCCCAGTCGACTTTATTGGAACGGCACCGACCTTGGCAGCTCCGGCGTTTCGATTGCGATGGTGCTGGAAGGTTCCCGTTCGCTTGCGGCGGAAATACAGGCGCTTTCCTGTACGACGCCCTTTCCCTACCCGAGAAGAACCGCGCGCGGAATCGAAACGAACCGTCTGCAGCTGCTGCTCGCCGTACTGGAACGGCGCTGCGGTCTCTCTTCGCGCACGAGCGACGTCTATTTGAACGTAACGGGCGGACTTTCGCTGCGCGATCCATCCGCGGACCTTGGTATCTGCGTGTCGCTGGCCTCCGCGCTGAAAGACCTTCCGCTGCCCGCGGACGTTTGCTTTATCGGAGAAGTCGGGCTAGCCGGCGAAGTGCGTCCTGCTGGGCGGACTTTGATGCGCCTGAAGGAAGCCGCGCGGTTGGGATTCAAACGCGCGGTCATCAGCAAACGAACCCCGAAGGATGACTGGCCGCTTGAAACGATTAAGGTAGCTTCGCTCCACGAAGTTTTGACGCTGTTTCTAAAATAAAAAAGAAAGAATAAAAAAGGCCTTCGTTTCCCCAAAGGGATCGCGAAGGCCTTTCTTTTTTACAAATATTTTTCTGTTTTTTACATCATCATCAACGAGACAAAACCTTGAATCACGAAGGCGTTGACGACGTCGATGAAGAAAGCGCCCACGATGGAGACGAGGAAAAAGGCGCGCGGCGCAGGGCCGTATTTGTTGGTGATTGCCTGCATGTTCGCAATTGCGTTCGGCGTTGCCCCGAGCCCAAATCCGCAGTGTCCGCCCGCGAGCACCGCCGCGTCGTAATCCGCGCCGTTCAATTTAAACGTGACAAAGGTTGCGAAGCACGCCATGAGCACGACCTGCCCCAGGAGGATGACGAACATGGGCAGCGCGAGATCCACGAGCTCCCACAGTTTGAGCGACATCAGCGCCATCGCGAGGAAGAGCGAGAGCGAGACGCTTCCCATGAGGTCGATTAGTCTCGTGCTGACTTTGTAAATCCCCGTGAAGTCCGCGAGGTTGCGCACGATGATTCCCACAAAGAGCGCGAAGAGATAAGTCGGCACTTTAATGTTCATTTGCAGGAAAAAGCCGTAGACGACAGAGCCTACGCCCATGCAGAACGTGATCTGGAAAATCGCGGACAGGATATCTTCCTTTGTCACCGGCGCTTGTTCCGCTTCAAGGATCGTTTCTTCGACCGCTTTGGCCTGCTCATCCTGCGCCGCTATCCCGGAGCGCAGTTGTTTTTTGAGGATCAGCCGCCGCGCGATCGGTCCGCCAATCAGCGAGCCCGATACGAGGCCGAACGTCGCCGCCGCCATCGCAAGCTCCATTGCGCCCGCCAAATGATATTCCTGCGTAAAAAAGCGCGCGAAAGTCGCGCCTGTTCCGTGTCCGCCGCTCATCGTGATCGAGCCCGCGAGCAAACCGAGCAGCGGGTTGATGCCGGTCACGATGGAGAGTCCCCAC
This sequence comes from Synergistaceae bacterium OttesenSCG-928-D05, assembly GCA_030266985.1. Taxonomy (GTDB): domain Bacteria; phylum Synergistota; class Synergistia; order Synergistales; family Synergistaceae; genus JAJDJB01. The sequence goes on along the minus strand of JAJDJB010000004.1, from coordinate 60,123 downwards.
GCTACGGCGTTCTGCAGAACAAGCAGAGTCGATGCGATTGCGAGAAACACAACAAGATGCTTCCCGCCTTCTTTCAGGAGTTTCATACTTGCGCCGAGTCCGATTGTCGTGAAGAAGGCGATCATGAAGGGGTCCTGGAGCGTCGTATCGAAACGCATTCCGATCAGCGCGGATTGCAGTCCCCAGTTGAGGAACGCGAAAATCAGACCGCCGACGACGGGCGCGGGAATGTTGTATTTGTTGAGAAAGGAAATTTTCCTGCACAGGAGGGTTCCGATGAACAGCAGGAATGCCGCGAAAGCGACCGTTTGGATCATGTCGAAAAAGATCATGAATTTCATAATTTTTTACACCTCTGCCGGTACTATTTTTTGCATGCAAGATTGTACCGTAAAAGTATGCTTTTTGCACCGTGCCTTACGTAAAACTTTGATAAAGCAAAACGGCCGCGCAAAGGCGGCCGTTTGTATCCTGCGATTTTTACTTGTCCAGCCAGCGGCTGATGTTGGAAAGAAAGAGCTTGTGAATGTGTTTTGCGACAGGGCCGGGGCGGCCAAGTCCGATTTTCTGCGTACCGACTTTCACAACGGACAGCACCTCTTTGGCGGAGCCAGAAATAAACGCCTCCTGAGCGTTTGGAAGTTCATCCATGTGCGGGCAGCGTTCTTCGATCTGGAAGCCGTTCTCCGAGGCGAGCGTGAGGATGATTTCACGCGTGACGCCGCGCAGAACTTTCCCCACGGGCGCTGTAATGAGTTTCCCGTCTATACAAAGATAAAAACTGCTCCGCAGGGATTCGGTAATCTCGCCCCCGCAGCAGTAGAGCGTTTCGTAAACATTTGACGGCGCATCCCGCATTGGAATCAAACCGGTCAGGTACGACGTTGTTTTGATCAGCGGAAAAGGACGCTCCAGATAGCTAGGCTGCAGCGTGATTCCGTTTTTGATTGTTTCCGGAGCGATCGGATGCATCTCTTCAAAAATAACGAAGAAATCGGGCGCGGGGAAATGGCCTCTGTTGTTAATGAGTCCGCCCGTGACGAAGGGCTTTATAAGCATGTCACCCTCGGGCGCGTCAGGGTGCCGGAGTCCTTCGTTAATAATATCGGGAAGCTGAGACAGAATTTTATCGGCTGCGATGCCGGAAAGCCGCGCGCTTTCCGCGAGACGATCCAAGTGCGGTCCCATCGCGAACGTGTGTTTATCGTATGTTCGAATCGATTCAAAAACGCCGACCCCCCTCTGAATGATGAGGTCCGTGACCGGCAGGCGGCACTCCTCTACGGGGCCGAACGTGTTGTTGTGATAGCAAAGAACCATTCCATGCGCTTCCTTTCACTTCGTTTTAGATATTCGGAGATTACCACTGAACATGCGAAAAAGCAAATAAAAAATGGGAGATAAGAAACGTCTCCCATTTTTGCTTGTTTTGTGCGGCAGCGCTAGCCGCCGAGATAAGCGCTGATGACGCGTTCGTCTCTGAGCAGGTCCTCGCCCTTTCCCTCCAGCGTGATCTCGCCGACTTCAAGCACGTATGCGTAATCGGCAATCTGCAGCGCGCCGAAAGCGTTTTGCTCGACCAGCAGGACCGTCTTGCCCTCTTTGTTGATCTCGCGGATGACGCGGAAGACTTCCTCCACCAAAAGCGGCGCCAGGCCGAGCGAAGGCTCGTCCATCATGAGGAGTTCAGGATCGCTCATCAGCGCGCGCGCAAGCGCCAGCATCTGCTGTTCGCCGCCGGAGAGTGTGCCGCCCTTCTGCCACGAACGTTCTTTTAGCCTGGGGAAAAGTTTGAACGCACGTTCGATCGATTCCTCGACCGCGTTCTTGTCGCTGCGGATGTAAGCGCCGAGCTTCAGATTCTCGAGCACGGTCAGCTGCGGGAATATCCGCCTGCCCTCGGGGCAGAGCGCCACGCCCTGCGCTAAGATCTCTTCGGGCAGCATCGTCGTGATGTTTTTTTCTTTCCAGGAGATCGTTCCAGACTTGGACTTGACCAAACCCGCAATCGAGCGCAGCGTGCTGCTCTTGCCCGCGCCGTTCGCGCCGATCAGGGTGACGATCTTTCCAAGCGGGACTTCCAGGGAAATGCCGCGGATTGCCTGAATGCCGCCGTAGCGGACCTTTAGATTCTCAATTTTTAACATAAACGGCCGCCTCCTTGCCCAGGTAGGCCTCGATTACTTTTGGATTCGCGCGGATTTCGTCCGGCGTTCCCTCCGCGATCAAAGCGCCGTAGTCCAGCACGCGGATCCATTCGGAAATCCCCATGACGACCTTCATGTCATGTTCGATTAGCAGAATCGTGATTTTGAACTGCTCGCGTATCTTTCTGATGAAATCCATGAGCTCGCTGCTTTCCTGCGGGTTCATTCCAGCGGCAGGCTCGTCGAGCAGGAGGAATTTCGGTTGCGTTGCGAGCGCGCGCGCGATTTCAAGACGCCGCTGCGCGCCGTAGGGGAGTCCCGTCGCGATTTCTTTCGCAAGGTGTGCAAGGTCCACCGCCTCGAGCAGTTCCATCGACTTATCGCGCATTTCACGCTCTTCGCGCAGTGCGCCCGGCAGCAAAAGCGGCGCGGACCACCACGGCGATTTCTGGCGCACCCAGCAGGCGGTCATGACGTTCTGCAGTACGGTGCCGCCGGCAAAGAGGCGAATATTCTGGAAGGTTCGCGCGATCCCTGCCTCGCAGACCTGATGCGGTTTCATGCCGGTGATATCGCGCCCCATGAAAATAACGCTGCCCAATGTCGGACGGTAAAAACCCGTTATGATATTGAAGCAGGTTGTCTTTCCCGCGCCGTTCGGGCCGATGAGACTGGAGATGGTGCCCTCTTCGACCGCGATGTCGAATTTTTCCACTGCGGTGAGGCCGCCGAACTTCATCGTGACGCCCGTCGTCTTCAGGACAGGATCTTTCATTTGCGGCCCCTCCTCGCGTTTACTCTTTTAACGAGATCATCCCAGCTGAATTCATACCCGCCGATGATTCCCTCTCTGCGGTAAAGGATAATTAGAAGAAGCACGAGCGAGAAAATGACCATTCGCATGCCCGGAACGCCGGGGATTACGAACGAGCCGATCTCGACGGTGTATTCTACGAACCGCAGCCACTCAAGCAGGATTGTGATAACGACCGCGCCGATGACGGAGCCGGTAATAGAGCCGAGCCCGCCCACGACGACGATCATGAGGATATTAAACGTCAGCTGGAAGTTGAACATTTTCGGGTCGATCGTCGTGATCAAACTCCCCATAAGCGCGCCGCCGACGCCCGCGAAAAACGCGCCGACCGCGAAGGAGATCGCTTTGCACCGGAACGTATTGATGCCCATCGCCTTCGCCGCGACCTCGTCGTCGCGAATCGCGCGCAGGCAGTTTCCGAAGTTGCTCGACAGCAGTTTTACAATCACGTAGATTGTGAGAATGCACCAGAAAAAGTTCCACGGAAGGTTCGCGTACGCGGGAATCCCTTTCAGGCCCAGCGCGCCGTTCGTGATCGGGGTGATATTCGTGAACACGATGCGGATAATTTCCGCGAAGCCCAGCGTCGCGATGCCCAGATAGTCGCCGCCCAGACGCAGTACGGGCAGCGCAATCAAAAGTCCCAGAAGAGCCGCAACCAGCCCCGCGGCCAGCACAGCCGCGAAGAAAGGCGCGTGCATCACGGAGAATGGCCAGATAACCGGTTCCAGGATATACATCATTTCTTTCTGCGCGGCGGGCAAAATCAGAATCGCGCAGACGTAGGCGCCAATCGCCATGAACCCCGCGTGCCCAAGCGAGAACATGCCCGTGTAGCCGTAGATCAGGTTCAGGCTTAACGCAAGGATCGTATTCACCGCGATCAGGTTAAGAATCTGGACTTTGTAACCGTCGAGGTTGCCCTGCGCCCAGAAAAGAAACACGCCGAAACAGGCGATAAGCGCGATATTGAGGATGATCTTCGTTGAATGCTTCATTAGATCTTATCCTCCAGTTTCTCGCCCATCAGCCCGGTCGGTTTCACGAAGAGGATCAGGATCAGCAGGATGAAGGCGAACGCGTCGCGATACCCGGAAAGCGCCGGGAAAAATGCGACGATCATAATCTCCATAAAACCGAGGATGAGTCCGCCGATCATCGCGCCCTGCACGGAACCGATTCCGCCGAAGACTGCTGCGATAAACGCCTTAAAGCCCGGCATGACGCCCATAAAGGGGTTGATCTGCGGATAGCGGAGCGCCCACATGATGCCCGCGGCCGCCGCAAGGGCCGAGCCGATCGCAAAAGTCAGCGCGATGATTCTGTTTACCTTGACGCCCATCAGGCGCGTCGTTTCGATATCTTTTGAAATCGCCCGCATCGCGAGCCCCGGTTTCGTGCGGTAGAGCATCCATAAAAGACCCGCAACCAGAAGGAAGGAGACGACGGGAACAATCAGCGTGAGCGGAAGAATTCTGATATTCCCGAACTGAAGGACCTGCACAAGCGCCTCAAGGCGCGGCATCGGCTTCGGAACGCCGGTGAAAAGAACGAGACACATATTTTCTATAAAGAAAGAAACGCCGATCGCGCTGATCAGTGCGGAGATTCTGGGCGCCTCACGCAGCGGTCTATATGCGACCCTGTCTACCATAATGCCGGTTGCAGCCGTTGCGACAATTGAAAAAAGTGCAGCTGCCCACCACGGCATGTGGAAGGCCGTTACGCCGAAAAAGACAAAATAGGAACCGAGCATGAAGATGTCGCCGTGTGCGAAGTTAATCAGCCGCAATATACCGTACACCATAGTGTAGCCGATCGCGATCAAACCATAAAGGCTGCCCAGCATCAGCGCGTTGAAAAAATGCTGGATAAACATATCAGAATTCATGGGAAGCCCCTCATTCCTGAATGGGGGCGGACGGCGCGCCGCCCGCCCCCATGATTATTGTGCGAGAAGAAAAAATTTTATTTCGGGTCAACGATCGTAAGGAAGATACGTTTGCCGTCTTTAATCTGCATGATACCGACGGACTTCTCCGCGTCGTGCGTCGCGTTGATCGTCGTATTGCCCGTCACGCCCGGGAAATCCTTCGTGGCTGCGAGCGCTGCCGTGATTTTCTCGGGATCGTCGCTGTTCGCGCGTTTGATTGCGTCCATGATCAGCATATAGCTGTCGTAAGCGACTGCGGACAGTGCGTTCGGCTGTTTGCCGGGGAACGCTTTCGCCCAGTTATCCGTGAATTTCTTCGCGATCGCGTTCATGTTCGGCATTTCAGGCGCGTACGCGAATGTCGTGAAGCTGAATCCTTCGACCGATTTTCCGCCGATGCTTACGATCTCGGGGTTGTCCATCGCGTCGCCGCCGAGGACCTTAAACTTCGCGCCGAGCTCGCTTGCCTGACGCATGATGATTGCGCCCTCCGCAAAGTTCGCGGGGATGTAAAGAACGTCGGGGTTCTTGCTGATGATTTCCGTCAGCTGCGCCGTGAAGTCCTGGTCGCCCTTCTGGTAGTTCAGCTTCGCGACGACTTGGCCGCCGTCCTTTTTGAAGCTGCGCTCGAAGAAAGACGCGAGGCCGACGCTGTAGTCTTCCGTGACTTCGATCAGAATAGCCGCGGTCTTCGCTTTCAGGTCACCAAGCGCGAACGCCGCCGCACCGGCTCCCTGGAAGGGGTCGATGAAGCAGACGCGGAAAACGTATTTCTTGCCCTGCGTTACGAGGGGGTTTGTGCAGGAAGTTCCCACCATCGGGATCTTTGCCTGCTCGGCGATCTCTCCGCCCGCCATCGCGAGGGAAGAACCGTAGGTTCCGATGATTGCGTTGACCTTGTCTCTCTCCACAAGGCGCTTAACCGCGTTTGCGGCCTCAACCTTGTCGCTCTTGTTGTCAATAACGATAAGTTCCACTTTTTTGCCGAGGATCTCCGGCATTTCCTGATGCGCGAGTTTTACGCCATCAAGCTCCAACTGTCCGCCAACCGCATTGCCGCCCGTAACCGGAAGATAAACGCCAATCTTCACGACGTCCGCCGCCATGGCGAATCCGGCTGTTACAAGAACGATACAAAATGCCAGTAAAAGTTTTTTGCCCAATCTCACTGTAATGCACCTTCTTTTCTCATTTTAGAATGCGTCGCCGATAACGCTTTAACGATGCACGCGACCCGTTCATTATATCGTAATTTTTGACAGATGTATCCATATTGGGAAAAACAAATAGAGCAATAGAACTTATAAAGTGATAATCGCCCTGTAAATTCCATATATACAAAGAAGGATATTGAAAAACTGAGTGGCCCCGGCACGCGTTGGCGTGATCCCGGGCGTCACGGCGCACGTTGTGGCAAGGATTGAAGCGGCAAGGAAAAATAACGCCCGCGAAACGGCGGCAAAAACGCCTGCGTTTTTAATTTTCCCAATCAGTAATTTTACCTATTGCTTTTGAGCTCAAAGGGGAATAGAATCTTGATTAGCGAATTAAGGTATTTAAATACCTCAATACGAAAGGGGCACATCATGTCAAGACCGGTCAATTTTACAGAAGCGACATATCTTGCGCTGCATGCGATGGCATTGGCTGCGGCATCGGGAGAAACGCCTCTCTCGATTCACGGTATGGCGGAAACGCTGCAGGCGTCGGAAGCGCATCTTGCGAAGGTCATTCAGCGCCTCTCACGCTCCGGTTTAGTACAAACGACGCGCGGTCCCAAAGGCGGCGTTGTTCTGGCGAAAAAACCCGACGAAACGACCTACCTTGAAATTTTCGAAGCGATCGAAGGACCGCTCAAACCGGCGGGATGTGTGTTCGGGCGCGACGAGTGCGCGTGCGAAAAGTGCATTTTCGGCGATTTCATCTCGAAAATGACGGAAGAAACGAGAGCATGGCTCAAGGCAAATACATTGGCGGATTTTGCAAATTTTGGCGAATAGCGCGGATAGGAGAAACGGGAAATGAGAAAAATCATAACAATCGACGAAGACAAATGTGACGGATGCGGACTTTGTGCACAGGCATGCCACGAAGGCGCGATCATCATGGAAAACGGCAAGGCAAAACTCGTGAGCGACAGCTACTGCGACGGCTTGGGGGACTGCATCGGCGAGTGCCCGCGCGGCGCGATCTCTTTTGAAATGCGTGAGGCGGCGCCCTACGACGAAGCTGCGGTAAAAGCGCGTATGGCCGCGAAAAAAGCAGCGGAAGGGCACGACGGGCCTCTGCCCTGCGGATGCCCGGGCTCGATGGCCAAGGAACTCAAAAAAACCGCGCCAGCCGCGCATGCTGAAAAAGCCGCCGGAGCGCATGACGGACCTTTGCCCTGCGGATGCTCCGGATCGATGGTGCAGGAACTTAAAGGCGCAGCGCCCGCCGCGCACGCGGAAAAAACAGGGTGCTGCAGCGCGCAGGAATCGGAACTCATTAACTGGCCCGTACAGCTCAGGCTGGTGCCGACCGAAGCGCCCTACCTGAAAGACGCGCACCTGCTCATCGCCGCGGACTGCACGGCGTTTGCGTACCCGGGATTCCACCCGGATCTTCTGCCGGGGAAAATCTGCCTCGTCGGCTGTCCGAAATTGGACGAAACGGAGCCTTACATCCAGAAGCTGAGCGAGATTATTACGAAAAACGGCATCAGGAAAGTCGACGTTGCCTATATGGAAGTTCCGTGTTGTGGCGGACTCGTCAGACTGGTAGAAGACGCGGTTACAAGATCGGGTGCATCGGTTACCCTTAAATTAATAAAATTGTCGTTAAACGGAAAAAAATTAGAAACGCGCGAAATCTTTTCATAAGCGCAAGAAAACAGGGAGGAATTAGAAGATGTTTTGTTATCAGTGTGAACAGCGCGCAAAAGGAACCGGATGTACAGTAGCCGGCGTATGCGGCAAAGACGAAAAAACCTCGGACCTGCAGGACCTGCTCGTCCATGAGACGATGCTGCTCTCGAAGACGGCGTTGGGGAAAGATAAGGTGAAGGAAGCCGCGAAAACGGTGGTCGACAACCTTTTCACGACCGTCACAAACGTCAACTTCGACGCGGAAACGATCGTACGCGACATCAAAGAAACGCGCGAACTGCGCAGCTTTCTTGAAAACGGCGAAGGCTGCAACGACGCCTGCCAATGCGGCAACGCAATGACGCTCGATGAAATGGTCGCCTCGGCAAAAGAACTTTCTCCGATGCACGACATCGAAAAATACGGCGCGGATCTGGGCGGACTCAAATGGCTTGCGATCTACGGACTCAAAGGCACGGCGGCCTATGCGCACCATGCGCGCGTCCTTGGCCAGCAGGACGACGCGGTCAACCACTTCTTCGTTGAATCTATGGCGGCCCTGCTCGATGAAAACATCACTGTCGACTCAATGCTCGCGCTCAACCTGAAAATCGGCGAAGTCAACCTGCGCGTCATGGAACTGCTCGACGCAGGCAACACGGGCACCTACGGCCATCCCGAACCCACGATGGTTCGCGTGACGCCAATCAAAGGCAAAGCGATTCTCGTCTCCGGACACGACCTTGCCGACCTTGAAGCGCTCCTGAAACAGACCGAAGGCAAAGGCGTCAACATCTACACGCACGGCGAAATGCTGCCCTGCAACGCTTACCCGGGACTCAAAAAATACAAGCACCTCGTCGGCAACTACGGCGGCGCGTGGCAGGACCAGCAGAAGGAATTCGACGAATTCCCCGGCGCGATCCTCATGACCACAAACTGCATCCAGCGTCCGAAACCGAGCTACATGGACCGCATCTTTACCTGCGGACTCGTTGAATGGCCCGGCGTGAAACACATCGAAAACAGGGACTTCGCGCCCGTGATCGAATCGGCGCTCGCGGCGCCCGGCTTTGCGGAAGACGCACCCGAGCAGAAAATCATGATCGGCTTTGCGCACAATGCGGTTATGGGTGCGGCCGGGAAGGTAATCGAACTCGTACAGGCCGGCAAAATCCGCCACTTCTTCCTCGTCGGCGGCTGCGACGGCGCGAAACCGGGACGCAACTACTACACCGAATTCGCCGAAAAAGCACCGAAAGACACCGTCATCCTGACGCTCGCCTGCGGCAAATTCCGCTTCAACAAAATGGAATTCGGCGACATCGAAGGTATTCCCCGCCTGCTTGACTGCGGACAGTGCAACGACGCGTACTCCGCGATCCGCATCGCGGTGGCGCTCGCCGAAGCGTTCAAGACGGACGTCAACGGTCTGCCGCTCTCTCTTGTACTCTCCTGGTACGAACAGAAAGCAGTCTGCATCCTCCTGACGCTGCTGCACCTGGGCATCAAAAATATCCGCCTCGGGCCGAGCCTGCCGTCGTTCATCGGACCGGAAGTATTGAACGTGCTGGTGGAGAACTTTGGCATCGCACCGACGACCACAGCGGACGAGGACCTGCACACCATCCTCGGATAAAGATAAAGAACGCGGCGCTAACGCGCCATTAGCATAGCAACACAAAGCCCCGTGATCCTCAGCGTAGTTGAAAATACGCTTTCGATCCCGGGGCTTCGCATTGCGTCGCTGCTGGTGAAGAAACTAAAAAATATAAACTTTGTAAAGTGTAAGATTAAAAACATAAATAAGTTGTTTCCAATATAATGTAAAGTCTAAAATACTTATCAACTCTTACATTTGAAATAAATACATCGATAACCACCCCATTCAAAAATAAATGTAAAAAGTACGTAATAACTTTTCAAAGAAAATATTAATACCATTGTACTTAATAAAATAAATCGATATGATTTATGTATAAAACTTGTCTGGGTTGCCCGGGCTGTCTTTCGGTCAATTTACAGCGGTAACCGGCGGGTGCGAAAACGGAGGGCGAAGGTCATGATAAGCGCTCGCAGCGCTCATTTCAATGGGTATGGAAACATTAAGGAGGGAAAGCAGATGCAAACGAAACAATCAATGAAAGTGTTCTGTTCAAAATGGAGACAGGTCTTTTTATTTACGATTTTTCTCTCTGTTCTGATCGTAGGCGCGCCGCTGTTTGCGGCGGAGCCGATTGTCCCTGACACGTGGGACGACGTACCAGATGAATACACGCTCGCAGACGGCGACACGCTCGATTTGAGCGGCTTGCAGGCGGCGGCGGGCGGAAAGACGATTACAATTCCCGCAAGCGCGAAAGTAAAAGTAATCGGCAGCTCCGAAGTCGCATATCAGGGACTGAAGTTCGTGCTTTTGCAGAGCGCGGACCTCACGATCCAAAGCCTGAAGATCGACAACACGGATCAGGGGGACACCTGGCATCCGGTGGACGTGGAAAGCACAGGCGCATCGCTTACCCTTGAAGCTTCAAACGACCTGCTGGGCGATTCGAACACAGCCGCTGTCCGCGTGCCGTCTGCGGCCGGTATCGAAATCACGTCCGGCACCAGGGGAACGCTCACTGCGTTTGGCGGATTTGGCGCGGCGATAGGCGGAATGCACGCTGAAGACGCAGGAACAATCACAATCACAGGCAACGCAGCTGTGACTGCTTCCGCGTCGGGATTGGGCGCTGCGATCGGCGGCGGCGGAAACATCACCGGCGTAGGCGGCGCAGGCGGCATTGTCACGATCACGGATTATGCAACCGTTGCGCTCTCTGCGACAGGGGGCGCTGCGGCAATCGGCGGCGGACACAGCACACGCAGCGGAGAAGTCGGCGGTGAAGGCGAAGCTGAGAGCACCGGCGGTGCGGGCGGCAGCGTTACAGTCTCCGGCAACGCATTGGTCACCATAACCGCGGCGGAAGGCAGCGCCGCAATCGGCGGCGGCGCGGGACTTCTGGGCGGCGACGGCGGCACCGTAGTGATTTCCGACAGTGCAGTCGTAATCGCCTCTGTGGAAGGAGACGCCGCGGCGATCGGCGGCGGATGGGCCAGTGAAATACCCGGCGGCGACGGCGGCACAGTCACAATCACCGGCGGCACAGTATACGCATACTCCGAATCCGGATACGACATCGGTCCCGGAAAAGGCACGCACGGCGAAGTCTCCGACGGAGCCCCGGCGGACGTGATAATCACCGGCGGTTCTGTCAACGCGCGAGCGGAACATATCAAAGCCGAGCCCGTGAACGCCGCAAACACGAAATTATTCCTCACAAGCGAAAACTACCCGTACCTGGCGGAGCAGACACTTGCCTTTACAGTCGTTCCGACAGCCGGCGAATCATACCAATACAGCTTCCGCGTTCAATCGGACGATAAAGCGTACATCTGGCTGCCCGAGGGGATTACCCCTCCGGAAGCGGAAGGCTCTATCTCGCTCTCAGCAGACGTCGTCTCTGCGGCGTACAACACCCCCGGCGTGCAGCTGACGGCCACCGTCACCGGCGCCGCTTCGCCCCTTGTCTGGCAGCGGGTCAGCGGAGACAGCGTCCTTGCCACCGGCGACATTTCCTCCGGTTCGGCGCTCCTGACCGACGGGATCGTCCCCGGCGGATCCTATACCTACCGTGCGAAAGGCACTCTCACCTATGGCGATAACGCTTTTTCGGGCGATATCTACTCGAACACAGCTGCCGCCAAAATCCCTGACGTTACGAAAGAAGACATCAGCGTCACGGCGCATAACCTTCCTGTGCCGATTCGCGCGGGCGACAGCCCCAAAATCACCTACACCTTTGCGAACGAAGAATACCCCGTTACCTCCGTCACCATCGCGGATGACAGCGGTCTGGCGGGCAGCGGCTTCACCGCAGCCATCAGCGGGGACAACGAAGCCGTTCTGCAGGCGGCCTCGGCGGTAGAAGGGAAAAACTACACCGCCCAATTCGACGTGATAGCGGGCGGCATGTGGCTCGGCCCAATCGGCGTTTCGATTGACGTACTGCGCGCCGCGGACTCGTCCGACGTGCGGCTTATCGCGGAGAATGCCCCGCAGCCGGACATCTACATCGGCACCGTCGCGGACGCAACCTACACCGCCGTAAAAATCGCGTCCGACCTCTCGGAACTTGAAGCAAGCATCGGCGACATCACAAAATCCGCTAACTGGGACGACTGCGGCTTCATCGCCGAACCCGTACCCGAGAGCAAGGACGCCTTTACGCTCACCGGAACCGCGGCAGCTCCCGGCATTTACGGTCTCTCCGTCGACCTCAAACTCGGCGATTACAAAGTTGCCACAGAATCCCTTACCTACACGATACACGCGAAAGAAGAAGACATCACCGTAATATCGGACGGCGACGCCGAAGACATCCTGCACGGCGACATCGTAGACATCGGGTTCGCCTTCGTACTCGAAGAATTCCCCGATGCTGAAATGAAAATCATCAGAGCGAAAGGCGCGGACGGCTGGGAGAAAAGCGGACTCACAATCGAGCCCATCATCATAATAGTCGAAACATTCACAGCAAACGACGCCGACAACGCACTTGCCAATAACAGAAGAGCACTCCACATTATGGGCGAGGCAAACATTCCAGGTGAATATGAAATCTCCGTACTGCTTGCAGTGAACGGCGTGCCCGTGGAAGAAATCACAATCCCCGTCGCCATCGCCGCAAAAGCGGAAGACATCACCGTCAAACAGACAGAAGGCGATACGGACCCCGACAATATCCGGGAAGATGACCCCGTAGACATCACATACGGCTTCGGCTCCGACATCCCCGACGTGCTCATCGAAGTCGCCGGAGCGGCAGGCCGGGAAGGCTGGGAACTGAGCGGGCTTGAAGTCACCGTCGGCCCGGACGGGTCCGTCCACATCGGCGGCACTGCAAAAAGGCCGGGGGACTACGTGATCGACGTACAGCTCACAGTAAACGGCGTGCCCGTGGAAGACGTGCAGATTCTGCTCTCCATCCTGAACAAAGAAACGCCGCCAACGCCAGAATGCTCGAAGAGCAGCGGCTGTAATGCGGCAGGCGCAGGGCTGCTTGCCTTTGCTCTGCTTCCCCTCATCTATACAAGGAAGCGGGACAAATAGCCGGATAACGCAAACATAAATAAAATCACGGGGCTTTCGGTTTTTCTCGAAAGCCCCGTGATTCTGTTTGCAAACCGTAACAGATTATTTTTTTGCAGTTTCCCTCTTTCATAGGTGCGTGTAACAACGTGTGCATTGCAGAAAAAAAGCGAAAAATAAAATTTTCCGTAACGCTAATGCATATACGCCGTCGTTCCGCGCAAGATTTTTCGTTTTTTCGAAAAACGAAAACGGTTCAGGGATTTATGTCGAAAACGGTTCATTTTTTTGTGGAAAACGAGAAGGTATGACGTTTAATTTTATCGCTTGTAGAGAAGATTTATCTGTAGAAAAGAGAAGAGATGAAAGGAGTTTATTTTTACCGAATAGGGTTTAATTTATAAGAAAAAAACGCCAGGGGAGGCTCGCCGCGCCGGCTATGCCTTTTTACGTTTTCTTAAAACGCACACATTGTTACACGCCCCGAAATTTTTCGCGTTTCATCGCGTCGAAATTTAGAAAAATTTCCGTAAATTTCCGAGAATTTTTCCGCGCGGGGATTTTCGCGCACATTTCGTAAAAATCTCTGCGCCCGCTTTTCGTCCGCGCACCCGCTTTCCGTGAAACGGTAATTGGCCATCCAGCGCACCGGTTTACGCGGTGCGTTTACGCGTCTTTTTACGCGCGCTTTATGATCCGCTAATTATTACGCGCGGAGAAAGGAAAAGGAAACTGTGTTAGATTTTAACTTTTATTGCACCTGATTGCCATCGCCGTAGATCGGCGGCTCGAGCGTTTCAATCCGCTGCTCCGTCCCTTTTTGCGCGATGGTATGCATGAAGGGATTGCGCGTGAGCTCGTCTATATGTACCTGATAGCCGTTTGCCCGCATCCGCGTCATGAAGTTCTGCGACTGCGCGATTTTTTCCTGCGTGAAGAGCGCCGCCGCGCGTTCCGCAAGGGAAACGCCGCCTTCTAGCGCCAGCGGCTCCGAATCGCCGTTCCCTGTTTCTTCATATTCGTAGGGAACCGCTTCAAAGCAGCGCGGCTTATCGGGCGCAGCGGGCATCGCCTTCATCGGCATGGCCTCTTCCGCCAAAACCGACGGCGCCGTCTGAACCGGCGCGCTCTGCTGAACGGGCGCGCTGCCCGAAACAGGAACGGAAGCGGACGCCGTAACGCCCGAACCGGAGGAACCGGAAGCCGAAACGCCCATCTGTGTCGCATGCCGCTGCTGCATGCGCTGCATCTGCGCGCTGTTCGTCTCTTCCTCTTCCAGTTTCTCTTTCCGCATCTCAGGGTCCCAGATACGGTTTACATCCTTCACAATCAGGCGCGCGCTCGTGATCGGAAACTCCACAAGCAATTGAAACGCCGCCACCACTTCACGCGCATCCTCCGTTGAAAGATCCGGCCGCACACTGAAACTCGTCGTCCTGTGCGCGACCTTTCCCTTCGGCGTCAAGCCGACCTCCATCTGCATCGCAAGTCTTGCCGTTGTTGTTATCGTACCCATATACCGCTCTCCTTTAAGATTGGATTCTTTCTATATATATCGCTTCCGAAGAAGCGTAATTTTTAAAGACAACAAACGAACCGGCGAAGCGAAAAAGAGCTGTGTCGCTTCCATGAATTACATTTCTATCCTGATTCATCACCTGCGAACCGGACGTTTATCTATGATTTGGAAAAATAGTAAAAGTAAATTATGAAACGTTACTATTACAGCTTTCGCAAACTTCAATGCTATCAAAAAGCGGGTGATTTGGCAACCCGGGGAATGTAACAGTTTTTAGGGAAATGGGGGAGAAAGGAGAAAAAATTATGTTTCGGTCATTATGTTTGCAATTTCGAACGCGAAAAATTTCGCGGCGTGTAACATTGTGTGCATCGCATCGTTTTTTGCGTTTGCCCGTAATGCCAATGTAAAGGCGCCAGTGCTACAAGCGGCGATGATCGTTGCAGGAGCGGCGATGATTTTCCCTGCAGACGGAAAAAGCCGGCCCCGCGGAAATTGCGGGGCCGGCTTATGGGCAATCGTTTTTACGATTTTTTTGTGTTCTTTGATTTATTTCTTTTTACGCCGTTTGCCGAGGAAGGGGATGCTCGCGCCGATCAGCGTAAATGTGAAGAGCGTTCCGACGCCGATGTTGTTGTTGCAGGGAAAAGCATCGGACCTAGCCCATGCAGGGTCGTCTCGATCGATCGGGTTATATACAACCGCAAGATAGGTATTCGCCATTGCGCCGTCGGAGACCGTAATCAACACTTGCGCGCCTTGCGCGGCGTCTGTTGTGAAGGGTACGTCCATGCGTTCGCTCAGTTCGCCGCTTTCTACGACTTTGCCGTTTACGGTGATCACGTCGCCCTCGTTCATCGCAACCGGCAGGACTTTAAAAGCGCTATGCCCTGGGAGCAACATCTGTAGAACATACATGAAGACGTTGCTCTGGAAGGTGGGGGTCATTGTGGAGCCGCCAAGAAAAGGATTGTCGGAATTTCCATGCCGGAATTCAAGGGATTTGAGGAGCGGCCCGACCGGATCCCCTGTTACATTCACCGTGCAAGCGGCTTTAACATCCGGAGACGATACGGCGCGCACGGTGATTGTCGCCGTACCCGGCTGGCGCGCGGTAATTTTACCGTTCGCATCGACGTTGGCGATAAAAGAGACATCAGAAGACCATATGACGCGTTTATCTGTCGTGTCCTCAGGAAGAATCGTAGCAGTCAGGGTTGCCGTATCGAGGACATCTATGGAAAGCTCTGTCCTATCCAGTGTGATTTCTTCCGGTAGGATGTCTTCGGCGTCGCTCTGTTCCTTAATCCAGATGGAATAGGTCGTCGTTTCGTTGTTGTTGCCGATATCGGTGGTGACGATTTGCAATTCAAACGGCAGCACGAAGCTGTTTTCGGCAAGCCTCTGAGGCGTTCCGTTGAAAAGAGGTCCATTCCCGCCGTTTTCAATCATGACTTGCCAGTAAGCCTCGACGGTGGCAATGTCCCACGTCGCCGTCACGTCGACCTCGGTCGTGCCCGCAGGCACCGAGAGCGTGTAAACCGTATCCGCAGACACAAACGCCTTATCGAGCGTTCCAACGCTGAACGTCAGACCCGTCAGCGGCGGCGCCGCGAACGCGGGCAGCGCCAGCAGCATGGATAGCGCTAAAACAGTGAAAAACAATAAACTCTTTTTTCTCATGACAAATTCCCCTTTATGTTCTGATCTACGGCCTGAATGCGCCGCGCCAAATACTGTTTTCCCCCGCTTTTGCCCGAATGACCGAACCGAAATAAAAACGCCGGATTCCATACCTCCCGAATTCTTCTTGTATTTCTTTACATCACATTAAACTGCATTTTATCAATGTTCAATCGCTTTGTCTAGGTAAAATTTTTATCGCCGGACGCTTCTAAAATTCTCTGATTATAAGCTTTCGTGAGTTTTTCTTTTATTGGGCAAAAAACTTTTACAAATGTTTTTTCGCAGTACTTTCATTCCTTTATTCTTTTTTTGTTCGAATATGTCCCGCCGCACCCAACGCCCGCAAATGGAATATAATAAAGATGAAAGAAGGGAGTTTTATTTATGCCGGTCATTTACATTGTCGTCATTGCCGCGCTTGCGGCGGTTCTTGCGATCGTCCTCGCGGTTTCAAAATTGAAGGAACAGGCCGGGGCGTTCGGCCAGATTTCGCGTGAGCTTTTGCAGCGTTTGCAGGCGCTGGAAGAGCGCGTAGGGCAGACGGAAGAAACGGTGCGCGAAAATCTGACTGCGATGCGCCGGGAGCAGCGCGAGGACGCGCGTTCGGGGCGCGAGGAGCAGACGAAGGGCGTCGCCGCGCTCGGCGACACGCAGGCGAAGCGGATCAAGGAGATTGGCGATATGCAGCGTGAGAGTCTGGAATCTTTCTCGCAGCAGCTTACGAACATCAGCCGTCTGAATGAGGAGAAGCTTGAGGCGATGCGCGCGACGGTGGAGGAAAAGATTCTTGCGCTCCAGAAGGGCAACGAGGAAAAGCTGGAAAAAATGCGCAAGACGGTAGATGAACAACTGCACGAGACGCTTGAGAAACGGCTCGGCGAGGCGTTCTCGTCGGTTTCGGAACGGCTTGAGCAGGTACATAAGGGGCTCGGCGAGATGAAGGCGCTCACGTCCGACGTCGGCGACCTGAAAAAAGTGCTGTCGAACGTCAAGGTGCGCGGCACGTGGGGCGAAATGCAGCTCGGCTCGATTCTTGAGCAGATGCTGACGCGCGAGCAGTACGCGCAGAACGTGCGCACGAAGCCCGATTCCAAGGAGAACGTCGAATTCGCGATCATCCTGCCCGGCAAGGACGAGGGCATGGGGAACGTTTATCTGCCGGTGGATTCGAAATTCCCGCTCGAGGATTATCAGCGGCTTGTGGAAGCGTCGGCGAACGCGGATAAAGAAGCGGTGGAGCGGGCGCGCAAGGAGCTTTCGGCGCGCGTGCTGGAAGAAGCGAAGACGATCAAGACAAAATATATCGAGCCCCCTTACACGACGGATTTTGGCATCTTGTATCTGCCGATCGAGGGGCTTTACGCGGAAGTGCTCCAGATCGACGGACTCTGCGAGCGCCTTTCCCGCGAATTCCGCGTGACGCTGGCGGGACCGACCACGTTCACCGCCCTGCTCAACAGTTTGCAGATGGGCTTCCGTACGCTGGCGCTGGAAAAGCGCTCGAGCGAAGTGTGGATCTTGCTGGGGCAGGTGCGCACGGAGTTTGAAAAGTTCGGCGCGGTGCTCGCGAAGACAAAGCAGAAGATCGAACAGGCAGGCAAAGAGCTGGAGCAGGCGGAAGTGCGCACGCGCGCAATCAACCGCAGGCTGCGCAACGTAGAAAAAAGCCCGCTCCCCGAAGGCGCCCTCGTCGAGCTGGAAGACCAGTTCGCCGCGCCGGAAGCGGAATCCGAAAGCGACCCCGCCGAAGAAGAATAAAACAGATTTCCTATCCCGCAAATATGACAAAAACATCGCCCGTCCACAGCAACGGGCGGTGTTTTTTGCATGTACGCAGGCACAAAAAACCGGGGCGGAATCCCACCCCGGCAAAATCTTGAAAAGTGCAGATGCCTTACTTGTCAGCGTGGTATTTCATAGCTTTTCGTGTTTTTATCAAAGTCATTGTCTGATCGTACATGCCGAAAATTCCGGACAAGAACAGGAACCCGACGATTGTTTTCTTGCCGAACCAGCTCCAGGTACTCCAACTTTTCAACATAAAGTAAAGCGGAATAAATGTAAACGCAGCCCCCAGAGCGATGCCTCCGATATGGTCCATTAAGCCTTCGGATTCCGCTACGATTTTCTCTTGTTCCTGCAGGAAGGTATCCGACAAACTTGCATAAGTATCTTTTACGCCCTGATGATTGGTTTTTTCCAGAAGTTCGGAAAAAAGCTTTTTTTCCTCGGGCGATTTTGTGAATTTTGTATAAGCGTCTTCCAGTCGTTCCGCTTCTTCTCTTACAACGGCTGCTTCCTCGCGTGTCTCAAAAACAAAAGTGTTGTCGTGGCATACAACTGAACGCAGTCCTGTATCAATCGAAATTAGTTTCTTTGCAACAAGTTTTTTGAGCGTATCCATTGCTTTTCTTGTTTCCGGCGTCACTTCAGCGGCTGCGATAAAATCCTTTGTTTGCAGTGCCAGTCGTTCGTCGTTCGATTCAAGAAGATCGTCGACGAATTGTGTCAGAAAGATATTGTGCTGTGCTGATTTCAACAAAGTAAGTGATGTCGCGGAACGAATTACACCAAAAATATTTTCATCGTTTATACCGTTCATCTTTTTGATTTTGGCTAAAGTCGTGAAAACGGTATCCGCCGCATTTTTTTCTCCTCTCGTATCAAAGAGAATATTATTGGATGTACGGGCCTCGATATCGAAAGCGGTCAATTTCGCTTGTATATCTTCCAAATATTTTAGGATGATGGGGGATGATTGATCGTGCTTGGAAAGCCTTGCAAAGGCCATCTTTGCCTGATCCTCAGATTTTTTATAGTCTATGTCTTCCAATGCTTTATGGACAATCGATAAATGGCGTTTCGCCTGATCGGCTTCTTCGCGCGTATCGAAAACAAATGAGTCGACAGTTCGGGCTTCCAGGTCAATCTCCGCAAGCATGGCGTCAATCTCTTCGAGCCGTTTTTCTCCATCCTTGCCGCCGCCGAGTTTTTTGTATTCGCCGAAATAAGCCTCTCTTGCCTGCAGAACTTCTTCTTCCGTGTCCGTCACTTCCGGGCTGTATTTTTCAAAGACATCTTCGAGCATATCTCGCTTGACGTGCACGATGTCATTCCCGAAATAATTTCCGACCTGTTCCAGCTCGTTCGCACTGTCGCCGAGGAACTGCAGCATGCTCTGATAGGTGTGAAGGTCATAAGGATTCTGAAGGAGAATTCCCGGCACCAAAGAAGCGGCTTTTTCTGCCGTCATTTTCGGCAAATTTTTTAGAACGGATTTCGCGTTTTCACGCTCGCTTTCTGAGAGATATTGAATAATACCGTCCTTTACGGGTATGAGGTTCAGGTCGTTGAATACTTTCCAGTGCGCAAAGTGCATGTTGAAGACGGATTGATATATCCCGGTGTAAAGTGTGTTTTTTGTCTCCTCACTCGAGTAGAGTCTGGATTTTTCAAAGCTTTCGCCAAGCATGCTGAAACCCTTGCCGATCAGGTTAAACGCTCCGTGGACCGCGCCCGCCGCCATATTGACCGCGCCCGCCGTCATCATACCCTGGACCGCGCCGCCGACGCCAAAACCGCCGCCAATCACGCGTCCGCGGCTTTCGCGGCGCTGCGTACGGTACTCGTCCAATTGTTCCTGGTCCAGCTTGATCTCCATATATTTGTCGATGATCTTATCGCTGTACGTTTCCCATACAAAATGAGAATGATAATATGTCCTTATAAAGAGATCGATATCGATATGAAGCACGCCGTGTTCCTGCACCAGCGGATTAATCACATTGGCCTCCGCCACTCCGATGATAATCTTCGTGCCGTCCCCGTAGCCGTCCTTGGCAAAGGTCTCGATATCGCCGTAATCGTCATATGCTTCCATAAATTTCTCGGCAGCTTCCTTTGCCAGCTGCGCATATTTCCGGCGAATTTCGTTATACAGAACATATCGGTCGTTGATTTCCACTTTCTGACCGTACACATGAAATGTTACTGGCATCTTACGCGCCTCCTTTGAACTGTTATGTTAAATATCCGCGAATGCGGGGATGCTTAAAAAACTGATTGGCAATCAGAAAAACCATTTACGAATAAACCCGACGCCCAACGCCATTCCGATAGCCTGCGGGCCTATCCACCAAAATATTTGAGACAGGATCATGTCCGAAGTATCCCGCCCCACAATAAAAGCGGGCATCAGCAGCCTTCTGATGAAATCGCCCACCAGCGCGCCGATAAACGCGACAATCGAAAAACAAACAAACGGCAGTAAGTTTCGGAAGAAACCGTGACCGTTGCCCCATAGCACAAAATAAACCACCGCGCAGGGTGAGAGAATCGCATAGATCCATATGACCGGATTCACGCTGCTGGACTGACCTTGTTTTGACGTATCGCTCATTCTGTTCGTCTTCCCTTCTAAAGAAGAAATTTGTTACGATTATTCTAGTATTCGGGTGCGTCAGGATAAGTGGGGTTCGAGAAACGAAGCGCGTTTTTTACACAAAACGTAGCGGGCGGCCGTAAGGGTCGGCCGCCCGCTGCTTCTAGGAGTGAGGTATGGTACTCAAAATATCAGATTGTCTTTGTTTATGACTCCAAAACCGCGCCGTTATCTTCGAGCTCTGCGTTTAGCTTCTGGCGCAGCATTGCGATACATGTTTTTGTAAATCCCTCAAGCTGGTTTAATATTGCCGAGGCCTCTGATAATCTTTCTTTTATCAATTCTGAGTCCTCAATCTTTAGCATCTCTTCGAGCGTTGCAATATATTCAATGTAATTTTGTTTTAGCTCTTCGTATTCCTCAAATTTTTCTTTTACTCTTGCTTCTTCTGCTATATATATATGCGAGTCATTTATAAATTGCATGGCTTGTTCTTTTAATTTTACACGATAAGCGTTTGAGAATTTTGTCAGAATATTTTGCTTGCCTTCCTCATTTCCTGCCGATTTTCCCATACTGTATGATTCCCCTAATGCGTATATTCCCAATCCAATATAGCCAACCGTTTTGATAACTAGCCAAGGTAACGCCATAAAAAACTCCTCCGATGTCGTTTGAATTTGTATGCGCGAGAAACTCTGTTTTTCGCGTTTACAAATTCATCTTACATCGGAGGTACGACATGATAAGTGGGTGCGTTTGAGGCAAAAAAAAGCCCCCTGGATGTCGGAGGCTTTTGGTGCATTTATTCTAAGGAAGACTATTTTTCTTTTGAAGATAAGTAGTCGGCCAAGTCTTCGAAAATTTTCTCCGGATCTTTTTTTGGCAAGGATTGATAAATTGTACCGCTGGCATCTTGCCAGATAATGATGCCATCTATGCCAACGTTCTCAACGACGTACATAGAATGGGGAACTTGGGGATTGAGCTCCCATTCTCGTTTTGTGACAGCAGTTACTTTCCTGTGCTCAGAGTTTGCTATACCAGTCAATTCTGTGCCGTCTGCCACAACCGCACCAAAAGCAGCGAGATAGTCTCTGTATTCGTCGGCAAAACGGAGATTTAGCTCTGCCTCCGCATTTTTGATTTGATCCGCTGTTGCATTTGTAAAAGAGATCATATTTGGCAGTTTTTCTATTTTTTCTACTATTGTAGACATGTTTATCCCTCCCTATTGCTGGTCGGCACGATTTTGCCAGTGCTCGCGTCTTTCTGTCGCGAATTGATTCCTGTCAATTTCGCTTTCCTTGGTCTTATCGTGTAGGATGGTATCGTTCCCTGTTCCTCGATGTTCCTTCGTAGTAAGCTCGGCCAGAGGACCATCGGAACGTTGACCGATATGGTGTAATTCAACAGTCTCTCCGCTTTTTGTTAACGGGGACAATCCTTTTTCCATGCGTTCTTTATTGGTCATACCGTCTGCATCTTTTTGATTCATATCAATATCTGAACGAATCAGACACTTTTTTCCGTTGATCTCTGCTTCTTGTAGTCCCGCATTTTTATAGATTTCATACTCAGCCATAGAACCGATGGCGTCGATGATCTCTTTAGACCAACCAGACTCTTTTTCAATTTGCTGTTTTTCTTCCTCAGCTAGTCCTTCATTTTGTGTCTCATTTGTTTCGGGGGAGGTGTTAATATCGTCGCCGTCGCTTTCTTTGTCCTCAGGCACGCGGTGTGTATCCCCATAAAGGATTGGCACATCCAACTTCGCTATATCAAGGGGCAAATCCTTCATGCTCTCTGCCAATTTGGAAAGCGCACTTTCTGTTTCTAAGCATTCTGAAAACATGCCGAAAACCTTGTCCATATCCAACTACATCCCCCTTTCAACGCTTTTGCGCCAAGCTGCGTATATTTTGATGTTCTCAGGTTTGTCTCTGTAATATTCTCTCATAAAACAGTGTCTGATATGTAACTTGAATTCATCTGAAAGGCCGGCTGCTTGTGAATCAATGATCGCGTTCATCTCAGCGTTTAAGACAAGGAAGTCGTCTGCCGCTGTCACACAGTTCACGATTCGATTCCTGTTGCAGAACAAATCTGTGACCATCTTTGCCAAAGTATGGAAGTTGGAATTTTGCCATATCTCTAGTCTTTGCTTTTCTTTGTATTCTTTGAGTAGCACATCGAGAGCCAACTTATATTTTGTTGGAAGTTCTGCTGCGGTTAGATTCTGCCTAAGGAAATCAATCTCCGGTGTGATTGGTTCCAGCGAACGGCCTTTCAGTAGCAGTTTCACAAACTCAATCTTGAAATTGAGACTGGGCGTTTCTTTCGAAACTTCCTCGTGATTATAGTGATATGGCTCCTCTTTGAGCCCACATTTTTTGATTTTACATAACACAGGTTCCAGCCAGTTGTTTTGATAGACGACAGCTACGCCACGGGGCAGTTTCGCGATTTCATCCAGTTGTTCGTCTTTCAGAGCAGCTGCTTTTCCGGCGAAACGCCGGTCCGATTCGTCCGGTAGCCGCATTATGATTTTTGTATTTGTGTTGCGAATCGCAGAGAAATCCACCGCGCTAGGAGACTGATCTGCGATGATAAATCCTTCCCCGTAGGTGCGCATTTCAGCGATAGAGTTCGATAGCAATTCCACAGATTTTGCAGCAAGACTTGGGCTTTCCGCCGATTGTTCATTGCCGGACGTGCGTCTCAAAATGTTGTGCGCTTCTTCCAAAACTGTTACATGGCGGAGTGGCACGTTCATTCCCTCCGAAAAAGCAATCCTGTGTTCATTCAATCTCATAATGAGCACACCCATAATGAGCGCCTTAGTTTCAGTCGAGAAAACACGGCTTAAATCTATCAGTGTGTTTTGGTCGAATAGGATATTGTTGTCCAACTCATCTGCGGAAAACAATTGTCCGTTTAAACCGTTTGTCAGCGATTTCACGCGTGTCACAAGAGAACCAATGTAGTTGCTTTTTAGTTCGTCTGAATATGCCGACTGTTCGATGACAGCAACAAGCTCGTCAAGAAGGTCGCTGAAAGTGGGGAAAAGGTCTTCCGAATATTCGTTTTTTGAAGTGGTAAGATTCCACCCGCAGGATTCATAAGATTGTAAAAGTGCATCTTTTAGAATGGCAGGCATAGCGGCGTACATTGGCCAGCAAACGTTAAAGATCTCGGACAAACGGTCTATGTGTTCCAAAACATGTATTCCTTGCGGAAAACGAAAGGGGTTGATTCGTAAAAGCGGCGCAAGTTTGGGGTTCGTTCCATAAAAATTAACGTTTTTGTTGTGAGAGAAAATGTTCTTATATTCACCCTTTGCGGGCTCGACAATCAGAAAACGCACACCCGACTTATCCAACTGATGCAAGATCTCATACACCGTATTGCTTTTCCCGGAACCCGTGGAACCTGTTATAAAAGTATGCATTGACAGGCTCTCTTTGTTTAGTGTTACAGTATTGCGCTGTTCGCTTCCCATATTAAAAATATGTCCCAACTCTAAATGGCCTTCTGTCTTCTCGGGTGCATATTGAACAATTTCTTTGCCGAACGCGGAATGCTCAACAACAGGGAAGCCTGCTACGGAATTACGCGGGAGCCCCATCGCAAATGCAAGCTCTCTGCCGCTAACATAATTGGCAGGTGCGACATTGTCCGCCCCTCCAAAATGGCGGTAGATGAAAAGAGGGTGCTCAAAGTTCGAAATATATGTCCGCAGCATGTTTGTTTTATCCGGCTCCGCGTTTGAAAGCCATGTATTTAATGCCGAGATTTCAACCCCGGAATGCTCTCCTGTTACCATGGCCTTATATGTTGCGGCCGCTGTCTCCGCTAAGGCGGTGTCGTCGGCGAGGAAGTAGGCGGCGAATTCCCACATGCTTAAGCTTTCGAATTCCTGTAGCCGTTGAATTTGTTCTTCCAAGCGTTCCAATGTGTTTTGCAGATATTTATCTGTTAGGGTAAACGTCATTGCATGTGAAGATCCTTTTTGCCGTGTTTTGGTCTTTGTTTCACTCTGCGAGTCCGTCTCGGTCTTTGTCGGTTTTATAGCTGGTGCTAGTATGGCTGAGACTACTATTCCAGCTTGAGTGCTTATCCCTCCTGTGGCTGGCGCAAGCACTTTGCTTATTATACCGACAGCGCTTGTTGCTGCTTGCGCAAATATACTTTTTAGGGGTTGAGAAATCGTTGTACTTTGAGATTTCGTTTCGCTTTCGCTGAAGGCAAAGCTAAGGGATTCATTTTTTCCTAGATTAAGTTGTAGAGATGCGAAAGGGCATAAATCAGTATAGAGTTTTTCATATTCCTGCCTCAGCATAGCAAGCTGCGCCCTGTCGGAGGTATTTGCAAGGAGAATGCCTGTGTATTCCTCGCCCTGCATAGCAATCGCCAATTTTTCAAGGCCCTGAAGGAAAGTGCGGTTTTCACGAATACTATCATCTTTAGGGCCTGGTATACACGAAACGGACGCAATAGATTTATCGCGTCGCTGTATGCGCTGGACAAGGGTTGAAATTTTTTTAGCATCATATTCTTCTTCTAAAGATGTTCCCGGAAAATGCCCTCGAAATGATTTTTTTAAGGTGTCATATATTGAATGGGTTGTACGGACAGGATCATCACCTCGCACCCCCATGTAGAAATCAGTCGTATCTTTGTTCCCGTCGATAATGACAAACAAGGAGGACGCGGTTTCAGAAATGGAACTGAAGACGCTTTCGAATTTATGCAGGGCATATTCATCTTTTTCGTAAACCATTTTCGTTATTTTGAATAAGCGAACGTCCTTGCTCGGTATTGCGGCAATATCTTTTTTTTCGAACGGGAGGACTTCGAATTCCTTCAAATGCAGCAAATAGTTTTTCAGCAAGATATCGTTTACGCTCTCAAGCGCGGCACCGAACTTTTGGAGCAAATCCTGCTGCGCGGGCATAATTTGGAGCAAATCCTGCTGCGCGGGCATAATGTTGTTTCCTGATTGCATATCCTCAGCTTCCTTTCAAAAAAAACTAAGAACCAATGTATTACTGGGCGAGATTGGTACCGGGTATAATCGTGCCCAGCAATTTGGGATTATATTGCTATTGTAGATTCGACCTGTTCTTTTATTTCCATTAGCCATTTTGCAGGTTTCAGGTCTTCTTCAAGCTTGCTTTTCTCAAGCTGTGCTTCCGGCAATCTTTTTCTCTGTTCGTCCAGGTACGTATGGATATTATCAAAGTATTCAGCGACATAGTTTTGTATTCCTTCTGTTGCGCATCTTATGTTTTCACTTAGAGCGTTGCATAATTTGCTTTCGAGAGATTCTGTGGTTTGCGTAAGATATTTGTATAAATCCGAAGTTTTTACTGTAGATGCTTCAGGCGCGATCAATCGCATTAAAGAAACTGTTGCTGCCACAGCAACGGGGGCTCCAAGTCCAAGTGCTGTTCCTAGGATTGCGCCAGACATTAGTGCTTTTGAGAGATTGTCCTTACGGGCGTTTTGCGTTGATCCTGATCCTACGTAGTGGGTGCTCAACATAACCCCACTAAAATAAATGGTTTTACCTTTTGAATCAGCTTCATTTTTGAAGTGCGCTAAGAATTGGTCCTCTCGCTTGTGATAATCCGGCATGAGCGTATCTGTCCAGCGTGCAAACTCGTCTGGTATGTTCTTAAAAGTATCTTGGTAATACTTTTTGAGAGATTCACGCAAATGGGGTGCTGTGTCTGCTTCGACTCTTTCTACCATTTCTTTAAATTCATTAACTATATCCTCTGCTTGAGTTTTTTGTATTTCCTTTTTTGAAAAACTATCACTATGCTTGTTTATGAGTATTGTTTTGAGGTTGTGTATATTTTTTTTAAACGATTCTATTTCCTCTGTTGCTTTTTTTTGTACATCGTTAATTTTTGCATCTAGGGTGGCCTTAAATTCATCGTTTGCTTTAGCATGGCTAAGCGTGTTTTCGATTGTATCAATTGTTTTGCTAAGAAGATGTATTTTCTCTGCCTCGCTACCAATAACGCTCTGCTTAATGCTTCTGGTAGATAATTCATGGTTTAAGAATGGCAAAAATGAATCGGAGATGTTTTTAATTTTCATAGGGTACGCATATTTTGTAACATAGGTCATGATCGCTGTTTCTAAGGAAGGGATTCCTGTATGCATGAAGGCTATAAGGAGATTTTGCATTTTATGGTCGGATTGGAATATCTGAGTGGCCTTTGTTTCTATCTCTTTTTTTAGCTTTTCTGAAAGAGGTGCATATTGTTCCAAATGTAATTGTTCATTGTCGATCATTGTCCTTACACTGGGGAAGTCGATTATATCCGTATGGCAATTTTTATCGTCTAGGGTTTTGTCCTTGAATGTTGTACAAAGGGATAGGGCGGTCTGCGTAGACACCGGGAAAATCTTGGGGTCAAGAAAGCCGATAGCCCTAAGATTTTCTTTCAGATTTTGTAGCTCGCTTTGGATGTCCTCTTCAGGCTTAAATTCATCCAGTTTATTAACGACGAAAAGGAAGCGCTCGTTAGCCTCCCTGCCACCATTTTTTATTAGTTTTGCAATTGAACCCAATAGATTTTCGTCATCCTCCGGTCCTAGCTGAAAGGTGTCTAGGACGTATAGAATAATATGTTTATGTGAATTTAGCGCCTCCTTGAGGATGCGTACCTGTGCATCTTTATTCTTTGAGCTACTGGGGCTTGGCAAGCTAATAAGCCTGAGTGCGATGTTTTTGGATGTCACGAGGGGAATCTCTCCGTGTATTTCGATAGCGTGAATATCGAGGTCGTTGTCACAGCTTTCTAGAGTTTTTAGGTCCAAATCTTTCTCTACCTTAATTTCTTCGTTTTCTTTGTTTAATGCTGTCCCTTCAAAGCTCTCCAGTCCATCATGATTCGTTATCTCTGTAACGCCCGAAGTACACGCTTGCTGCTGTGAGGGTATTAGCTTGTTACCTAGCAATGCATTGATTAAGGTTGTTTTGCCCGCACTCATGGTGGCGACAACATAAATCGAAAGCATGTCGTTACTCGCCTGGCTAAAAGCATCCTTGATTTCTTTTGTTTTTAATTTTTCTACTGGCCCCTGTTGAATTTTCGCGAAAGTATCATTTAGCGTTGCAATTCGCTCTGAGATGGCCATTTTGGGTTTGGTTGTATGCTCGCAACGGATTTTAAAACTATCTTTGTTGGCGTGCTCAACAACATCGAGCAAATCTTCGTAATCTTCTTCCGTACCGCAAAAATAAATGTCGAATTCCTTGCCATTGTACTCAGCTTCTAAGGTTGCTGGCAATTCCTCGATCCATTCCTGCAGACGATGGTTCCCATAATTTAATTTGCTGTTGGGTTTCGGAGTCTGACCATTGATTTTGACTTCAGTTTTTATAGTATAGGGATTGTACTTAATAGATATTACAGTGTCGGACATTTTATTTCAAATCCTTTCGTAGCGAGAATTTTTTATGATTGGTTTTAAAATCTCTTACTTATTATAAAACGAAGTAGCCAAACCTTCCACACGAGTTACCAACTCCTTTGGCCCCACCACTTTAATATGCGGGGCGCAACTCATCGCCCAGCGGGCGACTTCTTCCAGATCAGGAACTTTCGCTGTGTAGATGATGGAGCCATCTGCCTGTTCTTCGATTTTCTGCGTTGGATGCCATTGCGTTTCTGCTACGATGTGGGAGAGTGGAGGGAAGAGATGCAGAGTAATGTCGTATTTTAATTCTCCGGGGCTTGCGAACCACGCGGTGCCGGCGTATTGTTCGACCGTGACGTCCGGAGGCGGGGCGAGCCATTCCGCATTTGCGGGTTCGCAGCTCAAAACCCTTGATACGCGCCATGTCGCGCCTTCAGGATGTTCCGGTGATGCCGCCCACAGATACCATGCGTGTGACTGGAAGTAAACGCCCCAGGGAAATAGGGTTCGTTTTTTCGGTTCGTTTCCTTTATAAGGGGAGGCATATGTGACTTTTGCCGGTTGTTTCAGGTTGATGAAGTCGATCAACTGCTGGAATACGTGTGAATCCAAAGGAGAGACGGGCAGTGAGACGACTGCCGCGCTGCTGAGTTTTTCTCCTTCGTGCAGGATCCCTGCAGGAACGAACTGTTTGATTTTATCCCATGAAGTATCCGAGCCATGTTGGAGGTGGGGGAGAAAGTGCGCAGCCATTTTGAGTCCTGCCGCGACGGCGGTCATTTCTTCCTGAGTGAGGCTCAGGTGAAGTTCAAGCATGCCCGTGTCCGTGCAGTAATATTTCTTTTTTGACGTATCGTAATGGACTTCGACGTGGAAACGGTCGCGCAGCAATTCCATATCACGCTCGAAGGTTCTGTTGCACCCGATTTCGAGCCTGTCCATGAGTTCCTGTTTGGAGTATCCGCGTTTGCTGCGCAGAAGATTGATCATAGTGTTGAGGCGTTCCAGCCTGACAGATGAAAGATCTCTTGGCAATGTCGAGAGCCCCTTCGAACTGATAGAATTATGAACCGCTTCATTCAACACCATTGTAACATTAGATTATGGATACAGCACCGCCATATTCTGACGGTGCTGAAATCATTCTTCCGTAAAGCTTAGGGAGAAGATGCCTTTATCCGCGAGTTCGTAAGACCTTGTTTTCGCGTCGTAGACGATGCCTGCGCGGAATTCGTCCCGAAGGTATGCGATGTCTCTTTCAAAGGTGCGCTGTCCCGTGTATTGTATTTTTTCAAAGATCTCACTTTTTCTGACAGGACCGTTCATTAGGATTCTGATTAGTGTGTTGAGCCGGGCGATCCTGATAGAACTGATATCTTTGGGCATGGTATGTACCGCCTTCCTGTTGCATGGTTTTGCAGAACAATTGCCGTGGTGGTTTCAATTGTAGCAATAGGGTGCGACAAGATAAGTGGTATAGAGGAGGCGTACGGAATCGTCTTCGCGCTGAGTCTAAGGAATCGGCTTTTGTAAGTATATAAAAATGCTGCCGGGCAGGCTTTCTCCCGGCAGCGGCGTTGTTTTCTTGTGTCGAGGCTATTTACGGCTTCGCGTACCTTCCGATGAAGAGGATTGCGCCGGATGGGTTGTCCCGGATCAGGTAGATGAAGGGGCGGTCCGCTTTGAAAATTACGGTTTCCTGCGGCATGGGCATGGAGGTACGCGTCATGATGACCGCGGTTGCGGCTGCCGCTTCGGTGCCTTCTTCGGCAACGTCGATGAAGGTTTTATGCGCCACTTCGCTGATGAACAAATTGAAGTCGCCGTTGATGCCCGAGAAATCGGCGTTGCCCGCGTCGAAGGCTGTTTTCATGCCCATCGCTTCCAGCGCGCTCGAGAGGGAATAGGCGCTTTCGGTCTTGAATTTGGGGATTGTGAGTTCCACGCGTTTTGGCTCCATTTTGCCGAGCCATTCAGAGAGCAGCACGTTGTCCAGTTTCTTTTCGATGTCCGCAATGTGTTTTCCCTGTTCGGGTAGGATGACGAGCATGGAGAAACGCTCGTTTTGGTAGGGCAGTTCCACCATGTCGGCTTCGCCGAATGCGCCGTGGCGGATTGCTTCGCCGGTGCGGTTCATCATGGTCGTGCCGACGGACTGGATCGGCGAGACCCAGAAGGGCATCACGTGCGTGTTGTTGGACGTGAATTTTTCGAGCCATTCGGATTTGAAATAGATTGCGTTCGTGAGCACCATTGCCGTGTCACGGTTTAATACGCCGTCGGCGATGATGTCGGTTATTTTCCCTTCCGTGTTTTTGGCGACCCACTGGTTGATGGTTCTGCGGGCGCGTTCTGAGGAGGTTTTGTAATTCTGCGGCTGGATTGTCGCATGATAAAATTCCTCAACCGTTGAAACGTAATCTACAAGCAGTTTTTCTTCTTTTGAGGGCCAGATTGCGTTTGCCGTCCTGATGACCGCTGTCTCTGCGGGAACGTTGTTAATCTCTCGGATGAGCGCGGACATGCTGCGGTGGATGTCGGGGTTGAAGCGCAGGACATAGTCCATTTCGGATTCCGTCGCGCCGCGTGCGCCGGCATAGGCGAGCGCGAGCGCCGAGGAGACGCTGTAGGGCGAGAGGAAGATGTTGCCCCGTTCGCCTTTTCCGACTTCGTTGAAGAGGCGGAAGGAGAAGTCGTTTACGGCGGTTGCCGCTCTTGCGCTGAGCGGTACGCCGAAAGTGCCTGGCTCGGATGTGCCGTGTTGCGAGATTCCCGCGGCGGCGGCGCAGTTTTCAAGGTCTGTCTTCAGTCTCAGCACGCGAAAGCCCAACCTTTCAAAGTCTTTGTCAAAGCCGTTGATTAGCTGCCGCAGGCTCGCGAGTTCTTCTTCGCCGAGTTTTCTCGGGTTGGCTTCGACGCGGTTTAGCGCGAAGATGACGTAACCGACCACCTGTTCCGCCGTCAGCGCGGTTTTTCCGGGGGTTATCGTTTCGTTGATAAGCCCTCTGTTCGCCAGCGTTTCCAAATCATGATAGGACCAGTGGTAGGGAGGGATCAGTCTGCCCGGTTCCGCCGCAAACGCAGTGGCGGAGAACATTAGTGTGAAGAGCAAGACAGTACATATAACATTTTTCATTTTTTCGCCTCCGGATTCGAGTAACTGCGCATATTATAAACGATTCATTCTAAAACAGACGAACATCCGCCTCTTTTTCGCAAGTCCCTTTCATGTATACACGGGCTTAGTGTAAAATTGATTTATTCGAATGGGAGGGGAATCGATGTCTTTCTTAAAGGTTGATGAATCGAAATGTACGCAATGCGGGATATGTGCCGCGATATGTCCGGCGGAGATTGTTTCTTTCGGGGATCAGGGGCTGCCCGAGGTGGCGTCGCTCGCCGCGAATATGTGTATCAAGTGCGGGCAGTGCGTGCTTTATTGTCCGACCTGTGCCAATACGCTCGCCT
Organism: Synergistaceae bacterium OttesenSCG-928-D05; assembly: GCA_030266985.1. Lineage (GTDB taxonomy): Bacteria > Synergistota > Synergistia > Synergistales > Synergistaceae > JAJDJB01. The sequence continues at coordinate 28,752 of JAJDJB010000004.1, read as the reverse complement.
TTCAGAATGAGAACGAGCTTGTCCGCGCGGGCGACCTCGCGATGCCGGGGAAGGAAGATGCGCTGAATTTACTGAAAACGCGGCGTTCAACGCGAAAGTATAAGGATCAGACGTTGAAAAAAGAGGAGATCGCGGCGCTTCTTGATGCTGTGAAGATGGCGCCGACCGCGGTAAATTCGCAGAATGTGCGCTGGATTGTCACGCAGACGAGGGAAAAGACGGCAGAGGCCGCGAATCTGGTGCTCTGCTGGATGCGCGAGGAGATTTTCAAGGACCCGACCAGCCGGAACGCGCTGACCGGCGCGCGGCTCATTGCCAAGGCAAAGGAAGGCGGGGACGGCGTTTTGCGGGGCGCGCCCCACGTGATAGTCGCCGTTACGCCGAAATCTTATATGTGGCCGGAGGACGGCGCAATCGCGCTGACTTATCTTGAACTGGCAGCGCATGCTTCGGGACTTGGCTGTTGCTGGGGCGGGTTTTTAACGCATGCGACGCGGAACTTCGAGCCGCTGCGCGAGTTTTTCGGCATTACGGAAGAGGAGCATGTCTGCGGCGCGCAAATGATCGGTTATCCCGCGCTTCTGCCGACGAGACAGTTTCCGCCGAGGAAGAATATCACAGTCGATTGGGTCAAATGAGCAAAGAAGGCGCCCCGGTCAACGTCGGGATTCTTGCGCACGTTGACGCGGGGAAAACGACGCTGACCGAGCAGATGCTCTATCTCTCAGGCGCAATCCGGTCGCCGGGCCGCGTCGACGACGGCACCGCGCATACGGACTTTATGGGCGTGGAACGCGCGCGCGGCATATCCGTACGCGCGGCCTCGACCTACTTTATATGGAACGACCGGCAAGTGAACCTGATCGACACGCCGGGACACAACGATTTCTCCGGCGAAGTGGAGCGCGCGCTTCGCGCGCTGGATATTGCGGTGCTCGTTCTTTCCGCCGTCGAAGGCGTGCAGGCGCAGACGGAGGTCATTTGGGATGCGCTTCGTGCGCTCGGCATTCCAGCGATCCTTTTCATAAATAAAACGGACCGCACGGGCGCGGACGTGCAGAAAGTCCTGGCGGAAGTGCGGGCGCTTCCCGGCGCGCGCCCCGTCATGGTGTCCGCGGTATCTTCTCTGAACAATCTTTCTTCAGTAAATTTTTCGGATTTTGAATCCTTCGTCGAGACAGACGATGTGCTTTTGGAAAAATATCTCGCGGGCGACGCGGAAAATATTTCTCCGAAAGAAATCGCGTCCGCGTTTCTCGAAAATTTTTACGCGAGCAAAATTCAGCCCGTTTTATGCGGCGCTGCGCTCAAAGGCGAAGGCGTGCGCGAACTGCTCGACCTGATCGCCTCGTTTGCGCGTGATGGGAACGCACTCGCCGCCGACCCGGTTTCGGGCGTTGTGTTCAAACTGGAGCATGACGATGCGCTTGGTAAGGTCGCCTATGTGCGGCTTTACCGCGGAACGCTCAACAATCGCGACGCCGTGCGTTATCCGTGTAGGGATGCGCAGGACAAGGTCGTCCAGATCCGGAAAGTGCGCGGGCAGAAGGACGTCGATCAGGGAACGCTTGCGGCGGGCGATATTGGCGCTGTCTACGGGCTTTCTACCGTTCGCAGCGGGGACGTGATCGGCACAGGAGAGGGCGTGCCGGGCGGCATTGCGCTGGCCGCGCCGATGCTTCGCATATCCTGCGTACCGACGGACGCAAAAGACCTTCCCGTTCTGGCGGAGGCGCTGGAGAAACTCTCGGCGGAAGATCCGCTGCTCGGAGTCGTCTGGGAAAAGGAGACGCGCGAACTTTCCGTGCATGTGACAGGGCTGATCCAGATCGAAGTATTGAAAGCGCTCTTGCGCGACCGTTTTTCGCTCGAGATTACGACCGGTGACCCACAGATCATATATAAGGAACGTCCTGTAAAAAAAGGAGAAGGCTTCGTCGAATACACGATGCCGAAACCCTGCTGGGCCGTGATGCGTTTTCTGATCGAGCCGCTGCCGCTTGGGGCTGGCGTCATTTTTGAAAGCACGGTACACAACGACAAAATTTATAAGCGTTACCAGTCGCAGGTTGCGCAGACGATTCCAGAAGCGCTGCGGCAGGGACCGAAGGGCTGGGAAGTGACGGACATTAAAATCACGCTGATCGACGGCGAGCACCACACCGTGCACACGCACCCGCTCGACTTCGCGCTCGCGACGCCGATGGGCGTCATGGACGCACTTGTGAACACGGGAACGGAATTGCTGGAGCCCGTTATGAAATACCGTCTCACCTTTCCCGAAGAATACAGCGGCAAAATCGTGGGGGAGATCCTGTCCATGCGCGGGCGTTTTGATTCGCCCGTCATAAAGGGCGCGTCCGTTACGATGGAGGGCTTCTTTCCCGCCGCGACGTCGATGGATTTCCCGATTCGCCTCGCGTCCCTCACTGGCGGGCGCGCGGCGCTGAATGCCCGCTTCCACGGCTACGAAGTCTGTCCTCCGGGCGAGGGGAAAGAAACGCCCTACGTCGGCGTGAGCCCTCTTGACCGCGCGAAATATATCCTATATAAACGCGGCGCGATTTAGACGAATGCGCGTTACGGCCCCAACCGTTATAATATGGGCGCAATGTTCTCAGCAACGGAGGTTTTTTAATGACGCAGAAAAATTATGAATTGGCCACGACGATCCGCGTGCGCTACAGCGAGACGGACAAAATGGGGATTGTCTACAACGCCAACTATTTCGACTGGTTTGAAGTCGCGCGCACCGAAATGTGCCGCGCGTGGGGCGTCTCCTATACGGAATGGGAAAAGGACGGCCTGCTCCTGCCCGTGGTTGAGAGCCATTGCCGCTACAAGCACCCGGCTTTTTACGACGACAGGATTGGGCTCTGGTGCCGCGTGGCGGAGCTTAAAGTGCACAGCGTGACCTTCGAATACAGGTTATTGCGAGAAGAAGACGGCAAGCTGATCGCCGAGGGCTGGACAAAGCACGGATGCACCGACGCGGCGGGGAAACTCTACAAAAAAGAACATCCCTTTTATCTGTGGATGAAATCGTGCGGGGAAAAAGATGCGTCGGACGCGTAAAAAAGGTTTTACGCTCGTCGAGACGTTTTTCGTCGTTGCGGTAATGGGTGCGCTGCTTTCCTGCATTTTTCTCATCGGCAGCGGCGGGGAAAGGGAGTCCGAACTTCTGAAAAGAGAGGCGGATGGGCTTGCGATATGGCTGTCGAATAAAATAACGCAGGCGCAGATGCAAAACTGCGGCTTCAGCGTGCAGCTTTCGCAGTGGCAGCCCTATAACTATGAAATTCGCCTGCGCTGGCTTGATGGATCAAACAAAGTTGAAGTTTATAAAACGCAGAAAGTGCGGCTTGCCAACCAGAACGCATCATGGAATTTCACGTACAGCGGCGAATGGCACACAGTGACGCCGGCAGTCACGTTCCGTATTCTTTCAAAAGACGGAAGTAACGCGCCCGGGATCCCGGTCTCTCTTTCCGGATTGGGCTATGTCTCGGTAGGAACGCTATAAACGGAGGCTTTGCGATGGCAAACAAAACGACTTCCTGGCAGCACGATATCGATTTTCAATGCAGCTTCGGCCTGCCGCTTTTTAAAAGAACGCTGAATATCTCTCCCAAAGGTTTTGAATGGTGCGGGGAGTTGATTCCCCTAAAACAGATTACGGGACTTCGCTGGGGTGTGGACCTCGTCCGGGGCGGGATTTTCAAAAAACGCGTCTACGTCGCCGCCTTTAGCACGGATACAAACGAGCACGTGATCAAAACGCGGGATCAGGATTTCTACGACCACCTGACGCAGCGATTTTGGAAAGCGGTCGGCAGGCGTCTGCTCTCCGAAATGCTGGACGGCCTCGCCGCGGGGAAAGTTTATCAGTTCGATGCGATTGCCGTTGAAGATAAGGGCGTTACGATCACGAACAAACAGATGTTTTCAACAGAATCGAAGTTTTATCCCTGGGCCGATCTGCGCTGGGGCACAATCAGCGGATACCTGAGTTTCGCGACGCACGATGATCCCGAAAAAATCCTCGCGGGAACTTCTTTCCTCTGGACGAAAAACGTTCACATGTTCAACGTTGCGCTCGGCATGCTGCCGCACGCGAAGGATAAAACTAAACTGAGCTCCACACGCGATCAAATGTAGAACGCGCGATGGTGTGCTGGTGACGACGAAAAGTGAAGCCCCGGAACCGAAAGCGTATTTTCACTACGCTGAGGATCACGGGGCTTTGTGTTTCTTGGTCAATAGCGCGCAAGCGCGCGTCCTACAGTTTATATTTGCTGAATTCGTCGCGCATTCCCTTAACTGCTGCTGCAAGCGCTTCCGGATCAAGCACCATCTCCATCATAGAGATCTGCTCTTCCCATTGCGCCGGGTCGCACTCTTCACGGATTGCTTCGTCGAAAACGTGGTACACTGCGAGTCCCAACGGGACTCCTGCAAGTGGTCCTGCGAAAGTCGGGTCGCCATTCGTGACGGTTTCGGCGTAAATTTCTGCGCCTTCTGCGTCCGAAGAACCGAGTATCACTACACAGTTCTCGGCCCCGTACTTCTCAGCCGCGTCGATAATACGCTGCTGATTTTGCAGGTCCATTGCTCCTGCCGCGGTTCAGACAAAACATTCGGTCGCCGAGAATACCGCTTCGGCGCCGCTGTCCTTCAGACATGCCTCCATGGCCGGTCCGGGGACGCCGTCTCTTTCCCCGAGCAGAAGAAGTTTTTTACCTGCCAATTTGCCCATGACTGAACACCTCCTTGTAAAATGTATTTTTTGTCGTTGATATCGTTTGGTTCCGTTGCTTACTTAATGAGGTTCTCGATCTCCGCGCGGATCGTTTCGGGGGTGCATTCCTCTTTCGAAAGGCGCTTTACTTCTTCGCCGTTTTTGAAGAAGAGGAAGGTTGGAAGTCCCATAACGCGGAAACCCATCGCGACCCTTTTATTCACCGAGCAATCCACTTTCGTGAATTTCACTTTGCCTTCGTATTCTTTTGCCATTTCCGTGTAATGGGGCATGAGTCCCATGCATGGCACGCACTGCGGGCCCCAGAAGTCTACGACGACGGGCAGCGTTTTTTCTTCGCGTACTTCAGCGTCCGCATTCTCTTTTGTCAGTTCGATCATGTAGCTCGCCTCCAGAATCATTATTTTGTATACGTAGTATACAACGTCCTTTACTTTTCTAAAAGAGCGTAGAATATAATTTTAATAATTTTGATGAATTATATTCACCGCAAAAAAGCTGAAACCTCGTGCTGTTTTCGATTTTATCACGGTCAGTGCGCAGGAATCTAGTATAAAAGTGTCCTGCTGTTTTTTTATTAAATCAGCTGCGTGATCGCATCCAAAGCGCGGAGTAACATTTGCCTGTCGATTTCCGCGAAATCCGGGTTTGGTTCTTTTACGTCGTTCTGCCTTTCCATTTTATATCTTTCGCGCGCTTTTTGGGTGGCGATTATGCCCGCCGCATCGAACTGGTTCTCTGATTCTTCGATCACAAGTGAGCGGTAGGGGCCGCGCATGATCGGTACGTTCGGCGGCAGCGGCGCGGACAGTAAGCGCCAGTTTTGCTGGAGCAATTCTTCCGTCCTGTCCAGCACGTCAAGCGGGGAACCATCTACAGTGACGACGCCATAGGGATGTTCCGGCGTCCAGTAAATTTCTGGGTTATTGGTAACGATCTGAAGGATTTTTTTTGTCATTGCGAACCTCATACGCGGGCGGCCCGAGTAGATGGGCCGCCCTGATATTTTATTTTTCAAAGATGGTCTGCTCGTCGATGGGCGTTGTGAGCGCACGGAACGCACGCATTACGATCTCTCGCCGTATTTTTTTGTCCCCCTCAGGTCCCTGCGCAGGGTCACCGGTGGGGTGTGGAATTGCAACGCCCGGTACTATCCTATTCGTTCCGACCGTCAGCATGATCGGTACGATCGTTGCGATCTGGACGACGGGAATTCCTGCCACACGCTCTATTTCTCTGGTCATCGATGCACCGCATCGCGTGCAGGTTCCTCAGGTGGATGTGAGGATCGCGGCATCGACTTCCGCGTTTTTGAGTAATTCTCCGATTTCCTGACCGAAACGCTCCGCATGCGCAACGGCGGTTCCCGTTCCGGTGGTGGTGTAGAAAACGGGGTGGATTTTCGCAAAGACGCCCTCCGCTTCCAGTTCGCGCATCACGTCAAGCGGCAGTACGACGTCGGGGTCGATGTTCGCCCATTCACGGTCGTAGCCGCCGTGGATGGATTCGTAGTTTTCCGGCGTCATGTCTTCGAGCTTCGATATGTCGTATGCACCGTAGCTTTCGGCGGACGAGACGCGGATGTGGTCTGGATTTCCCTTCGGTACGATGCCGCCGGAGGAGATCAGCGCAATTTTTGCTTTTTTGAGGTCCTTAACAGGCGGAGCGGGTGGGATTTTGTTGAACACCGGCATTTCGTATTCGGTACGATATGGTTCGCCCCGGAGTTTCGCGAGCAACATATCGACTGCACGCTCCGCGCCGCTTTTTTCGTGGAAGAAAGATTTGCGCATGCCGCGGTGGATATAACCCTCAAGCCGTGCGGGGCCCATTTCTTCCTTCATGACAAGCTTATGTAAAAGTTTTGTCATCGCGGGCAGCGCCTGCCCCATTGCGCGGGCGCTGTCTCCCGTCGCTACAATGTAAGTTTTCTTGGAGAAAAGTTCAACGCCTGGGTTTTCGTGATACATTGCCGTCACGGTTGGAATGCCGAGTTTTTCGCCGACTGCGGCGGCGATATCGCCGCACGCAAAACCGTAGCGTCCCGCGTTGAAGGCGGGGCCCGCGACAAAAGCGTCGGGTTTGAGCGCCGCGATCATCTCCAAACACTTCGCGCGCGCCTCTTCGGTGTTCTCTCCGTAGAAACCGTCTCCGCAGATCACGGTGCCTACGACGACGGCGTCGTTTTCAAGGAGTTTCTGTATCTGCATGCCCGGTCCGACAACGCCTTCACGCACTTCGGGCGCGTAGTCCGCTTTTTCTTCGCCGCCGATTCCTGCATAAAACTGGTTGATGTAATGTACGATACGATATGTCATGACCGCACCTCCTAAATCCACTCGCAGCCGAGTTTGTTAAATCCGATCTCGGCTGTGGACGCGATGACGGATTGCAGCTCGACGTACATGGAACCGTCTTCGCGCAGGCTTTCCGTCGAGCCGCCCGAGAGTTCTGCGATTGCCGCCGGGTAGCCGATTATGCGTTCCATTGCGGGTACTTCGATCATTTCATTGACGTTGCCCGTTGAGATGAAGGCAGTCATTTCGGGCGTAGCGTCTGCAAGGCTTTGGCTCGCGCCGTCTGTGCCCGCCGATTCGTCGGAGACGACGACCGATTTGATGCCCGCGTTTTCGAAAAATTTCGCGTTGAGGCACAGGTCCGTATCAGGGTTGCCGTAACCCTCTTCGGAGACGATTACGCCGTCAGCGCCCAGTTGCTGCGCGATAGAGAGGTTGAGTGCCGCGGCGCGCAGTTTGCCGTCCAAAATTGTGCTTTCCTGCGTTGGGATCACGCCTAGGAAATTAAGCTCCTTGCCGTGACGTTTGTAAAGTTCTTGTACGATCGGGTTGTGAAGGTGATGCCACGTGGTGTTTTTATCGCATGCGGAAACGCAGTTGCCAGAAACCATCGCTCCGTCCAGCACTTCGTTTGGGTGCAGGAGGGTGGGGAGTGCGGGACGGAGGTCCGCTGCGTAAAGGTAGGTATCGTGTAAAAGTCCTTGCGTGATATTCATACAGACATAAATAATTTTCGGCAGGTCCGGATATTTTGCGTTTTCCTTGTAGGTGTCTTCCTTTTCAAAAACCTGTACTTCTTCTACCTGAGAAGCGGCTCCACCGTCGCGGCATGCCGTTGCGATGAAAAGCGCGAGTTTGAGCCCCGCTTCGCGCAGCGCGGTTTCGTATTGGTGTTTTTCGAGCCCTTCTCTCGGTTCAACCGAGAGTACGACGTTGCACGTCTGAGAGAATGGAGAATAGGGCGCGCCTGGGCCGCTCATGTCGATAAAGCCCTCTTGGAACGCGACAATTGGGCCGCATGTAACCACTGCGGCGCCGTCAAGCACAAGCGTCTGTCCTTCGCCTGTTTTTTTCATCGGGGCGAAGAAACCGGGGAAATAACCTTCGCCGTCCAACTTCACGCGCGGTTCGACGACATCTTTTACAGGGATGATCCTTGTTTTTTCTCCGGGCATTGCCAGATCGATCTTCGCGCTGATGAAACGCGTGTCCTCCAGTATGAGCTGCTCCGCCTCTGCGCGTCCGATGTAGAGTGTCCTCTTTTGGACGTACGTTTTTTCCGCGAAGGCCAGCTTCTCAATTTTTACTTTGTGAAGTTCCAGCCGCATTTTTCATCCTCCTTTACTTACGTTATGACACCTTCATTCTAGCCCGTTGGAAGTAAAAAAACATTATTATTTTGAACATAAAATAATGATATAATTAGTAAAAAATTATGCGATTGAATAAAATAGAGGTGTTGAACATGTTCAAAAAAATGGCGCAGAATATCGCGAAAAGCACTAGTGAGGTCATAGGCTGCGGAGTGCTCGTTACGGACGAACACGGCATGATCGTCGGCTGCGACGACGAAAGCCGAATCGGCACCTTTCACGAACCTTCGATCAAAGTCATGGCTGAGAACCAGCCTCTGTCGACCACAGCACAAGAAGCAGAGAAGATAGCGGGCGTTTTTCCGGGATACACGCTTCCGATCCGTCTTATGGAGCGTGTGGTCGGATCGGTTTCAATCACCGGCGCGCCGGAGGAGGTTGCGCGGTACGGCACGCTCGTGCAGAAGCAGTCAGAGATTATGCTGCGAGAGCAGGCTTATCTAGAATCGAGTCTTTTGCGCGAACGCGCGCTGCGCGATCTTGTAGAAAATGTTGTGTCCTGCGACGGCGGCAAGGATATGTGCGATCTGATAGACCTGCAGGGCAGGGACTTGGGCTTTAACCTGTCACACTGTCGCGTCGGAGTCGAAATTGTGCTGGACCCGCGGGGGAACGCCGCTGTGGAATCGTCGTTTCAAACGCTTTTGCGCGAAACGAAAGCGCTTTTTTCAAATCCAAGAAACGTGATTGCCGCGCAGGGGGATTACCGGATATCCTTGCTGTTTGCACCGCGCTCCGTATCGGGTATGCTTCCGGAAGAGCAGGCTGAAGGGCTGCTACGCGATCTGTACCATGCCGCGCGCGAAAAGGGCATGAACCTTTATTGCGCTTGCGGCCTTGACGGGGGAGCACTGCCCGCGTTAGGGCGTTCTCTGGCGACAGCGCGCAAGCTGGCGCGTATGGCGCCGAGGCTGGGTGCGGGGGGCGTCTTTTCGGCCCGGTATTACGGCGGCGAGATTATACTAGATTCGCTGCCTGCGGAAGATCGCCGGAATTTTGCGCGGCAGGTGCTAGGCACGCTGCCCGAGCGCGCCGATTATGGCGAACTGTGCGATACGTTCATGGCATGGTGTGAATCGCCGTTTGCAATGGCGGAAACGGCGGCAAAATTATCAATGCACCGAAACAGTCTTCAGTACAGGCTAAAAAAAATCAGAAGTTTAACGGGGAAAGATCCGTGGAATTTCCGGGACGCGTTCGAACTTTGGAGCGCGTTTGTGATTATGCGATTTATATAAAAGAAAATGCTTGCCTTTTTGCGTGTTCTTTTGCGATAATAGCCGATACGTGGAAAAATCCGGCAGCACAAACGCAAAGCGATTTTGCCGCGGGATAAATTTTGCATGTATATGGTAAGGCGTATATAATACGCTTTTATAAATATAGAGAACTTTAACGACAGGAGAGAGATTCACATGGCTTACGACTTTGCCGCGATTGAACCAAAATGGCAGAAAATTTGGGCCGAACAGAAAGTTTTCGAGGTCGAGGCGGACGACAGCAAGGAAAAATTCTATTGCCTCGAGATGTTCCCGTACCCGAGCGGCGCGCTCCATATGGGGCACCTCAGAAATTATTCGATCGGCGACCTGCTGGCGCGTTTCCTCCGCAAACAGGGATATAACGTGCTGTATCCGATGGGCTTCGATGCGTTTGGCATGCCCGCGGAGAACGCGGCGATCAAAATGAAACTTTCTCCCGCAAAATGGACATTCTCAAACATCGAGCATATGACTGAGCAGCTCAAGCGCGCCGGATACAGCTACGACTGGCGGCGCAGGGTAGAGACCTGTAACGTTAATTACTACAAATGGAACCAGTGGCTTTTCCTCCAATTCTATAAAAAGGGTCTTGTGTATCGTAAGCATGCGCCTGTGAACTGGTGTGAAGACTGTCAGACCGTTCTCGCGAACGAACAGGTCGTTGATGAAGGCGTGTGCTGGCGCTGCGGAACGCCTGTTGTAAAACGCGACCTTGATCAGTGGTTCATCCGCATCACGGACTACGCGGAAGAACTGCTCGTCTGCCTGGACGATCTGACCGGCTGGCCGGAGCGTGTTGTTACGATGCAGCGCAATTGGATTGGGCGATCCGAAGGTGTTCATTTTAAGATGGATATTGCGGATACGGATCTGACGATAGAGGCGTTTACGACGCGTATCGACACGACGTTTGGGATGACCTTTGTTGCGATTGCGGCGGAGCATCCGTTTGTTGAAGCGTTCGCCGAAATTGCGGGCGGCGCGAAAGCGGACGAACTTCGCGCGTTTGCAAAGCGCATCGCGTCGCGCAGTGCGATTGAGCGGACAGCCGTCGGCGGCGATAAAGAAGGCATGAATACGGGATTCTTCGCGATCAATCCGGTGAACGGCAAAAAAGTTCCCATTTGGATCGCGGACTATATCCTTACAGATTACGGCACAGGCGCGATCATGGGCGTGCCCGCGCACGACCAGCGCGACTTTGATTTCGTGCGTAAGTACGATATCCCCGTGATTCCCGTCGTTCGCCCTGCGGACGGTCCGATTCCAAACGGCGACGAAATGACGGAGGCCACGCCGGCCGACGGCGTTGCCTGCAACTCTGGCGAGTTCGACGGCCTGCCCACGCAGGAAGCGATCGAAAAGATTTCCAATTGGTTTGAAAAACAAGGACTTGGTGAACGCGAAGTCCAGTACCGTCTGCGCGACTGGTTAATCTCGCGTCAGCGTTATTGGGGTACGCCGATTCCGATGATTTACTGCGAAGACTGCGGTGTTGTTCCAGTACCGGAAGATCAGCTTCCTGTCGAACTTCCGCTCGACGTGGAGATTCCGCCGACGGGCGGCAATCCGCTGGTGAACCGCGCGGACTTCGTTAATACGACCTGTCCCGTTTGCGGCAAGCCCGCAAAACGAGAGACGGACACGATGGATACCTTCTTCTGCTCGTCATGGTATTTCGACCGATATACGTCGCCCTGGACAACAGATACACCGTTTGACGCACACGACGCGAAATACTGGATGCCCGTTGATCAGTACATCGGCGGCATTGAGCATGCGTGCCTGCATTTAATCTACGCACGTTTCTTCACGAAAGTCTGCTCGGATCTAGGCCTGCTGCCGAAGGACGTACGCGAACCGTTCAAGAACCTGCTCACGCAGGGGATGGTCATTAAAGATGGCGCGAAAATGTCGAAGTCTATCGGCAACGTCGTCGACCCGGACGAAATCATGAGCAAATACGGCGCCGATACGGCAAGGCTCTTTATTCTGTTTGCCTCGCCGCCAGATAAGGATCTCGACTGGTCCGACCGCGGCGTAGAAGGAGCAAACCGTTTCCTGAACCGCGTTTGGCGACTCGTCGAAACAGATTTGGAAAATATCAAAAACGCACCGCGTGAACGTGTGGCAGTGAAGGAGATCGCGGAGGCGTCGGACAAGGAAATCAAGCGCATCATCCACAGTACGCTTGAGCGCGTTACGAGGGATATTCGCTACGAGCGGCAGTTCAACACCGCTGTTGCGCGGCTTATGGAACTGACAAACGCGCTGCTCTCTTATAAACCGGAAACCGCAGTTGGCAACAGTATTAAACGTGAGGGCGTGGAAACTCTGCTTTCCTGTCTCTCTCCCTATGCGCCGCATATGACGGAGGAACTCTGGCAGATGATTGGCAACACGGACTGCCTTTCGGTCGCACCGTGGTTTGCTGTCGATGAGGATGCCCTTGCCGCAGAGGAAGAAACAATCGTGCTCCAGATTAACGGCAAGGTGCGCGAGCAATTTACTGTGCAGTCCGGTCTTTCGAAGGTGGAACTTGAAAAAGAAGTGCTCTCACGCAGCGAAACGAAAGCGCGCATCGAAGGCAAAGAGATCGTCAAAGTAATCGCTGTGCCCGGAAGACTCGTCAACATCGTGGTGAAAGGCTGATGCCGAAACTCCGCCTGATTGTCGCCTCCGGCACGGGCCAGCGGCGCCTTCTGGAGGAGACGGTAAAAGAGTGCGAAAAAAAAGGCTATGTTCAGGGCGGCAGGCAGGAGGGCGGCGAATGGAGCTCCTTGCTTGCCGACAACCTGTCAGGCGGCCTCTTTGACGAAAACAGGCTGATTATCGTGGAGTCCGCGGCGCTTCTGGGGCCGATGCCCGAGAACTGCGGCGCGATGGTCGAACGGGAAAGCGATACGATTATCCTGCTTGTCTACGATGCCGACCCATCGAAATTATTCCCCAAAGAAGTTTTTCAAAAATGCGAAGTGCTGAAGGCGGAAGAATATCCGCGCTGGCCGCGTGAGCGTCAAAACTGGGTGAGCGCGCTTGCGCAGAAAATGAACGTCACAATTGATCGCGACGCAGTCGCGATGCTCGTCGAACTGCTGGAAGATCCTGAAGAGATACGGGGGCAGCTTTTGAGCCTCTTAATGCTGAGCAGGCAGGGCGGCGTCACGAAAGAAGACGTGGAGGAACTGTGCCTCGACGACGGTAGTCGGAATTTATTGAAATTGCTCGACTCCCTTTGTAACGGCGATGGCGTTACTGCGGTTCGGAGTTTGCGCGAGATCGCGAAACACGGCGATCTCTTCCCGCTGCTATCCGCGCTGCATAATCGCATGCGGCTCGCGGCCTATGCAGCCGCATATCCGCACAACGGCGCCGCTTTTGCGAAAGCGCTTGGTGCGCGCGATTATGCGTGGCGTATGGCGGGGCAGGCGGCGCGTAAGTATGGCCCGCAGGCGTTGTCTGATTTTGTGAAGGGGCTCATTCTCATAAACGTAGAGGAAAAAAGCGGAAGGGGCGCCGGATGGTTCAGTCTGGAGCTGCTGATCCTGGAACTGACGTCGCCAGCGAGATAATCGGTAAAAACAATTGCTGCTGGCAACGCTAAGATTTTAGGGCTGCAAAAAATCCATATCAATAATCGCAAATTTTCGAAAAAACAAAAAAATCGAGGCGCCCGAAAGGGACCTCGATCATTTTATCGGAACGATGAAAATCTACAACCTACGCAGAGAGGGATTTCACCTTAGCGGCCATGCTCGACTTGCGCCGTGCCGCCGTATTCCGGTGGACGACGCCCTTTACTACCGCCTTATCCAGAACACCCTGAGCCACATTTAGTCTTTTCGTTGCAAGCTCGGTGTCTTTCTGCTCCACAGCCTCCAGAACCTTCTTCACCGCATTTTTGCAGCGCGTTTTCCAGAAGCGGTTGTAGATGCGGTTTCTCTCAGAGACCAGAACTCGTTTCTTCGCTGACTTCTTGTTTGGCAATGCCGTCACCTCCTTCTCAAAAGACAGAGGTCATATTAGCACACTTTGTACCAAATCTGCAATACCCGTTTGTATTTTCTTCGTTTTTTCGATAAAATTGATCGTAGTTCGCGCAGGGTATAAAGTTCGTTCTTGCCCTGCAGGCCATCGTGTGTTATATTTATCCGGTTGCGAAAATGATAGATATTATGATATCAAGCTTATGATATAAGAACCACTGGAGGTGTAGTCTGTGAAAAGAACATATCAACCGCACAATACGAGACGCAAGCGGTCAATGGGTTTTCTTGTACGTTCTGCCTCCCCGAGCGGACGCCGCATTTTGAGAAATCGTCGCCGCAAGGGTCGAGCACGTCTTGCCGTTTAACCAGTCGTGGGTTTTGGTTTCTCGTCTGACGTCAGACTTAAATGCGGCTGGCAGTTTGATTTAGTATTCCGCACCGGACGTCGCGAAACCGGCGAGCTGGTGCGGTTGTTCTATGTACAGGCGCAGGAAGGCGCGCCGCTTGTAGGCGCAGCGGTTGGTAAAAAAATCGCAAACGCGGTGGAGCGAGCGCGGGGCAGGCGGATGCTGCGGGAGTCTTTTCGAAGACTTCTGCCATGGATGAAAGACGGAGTTTGGGTCGTAGGTTCTCTGCGCGAAGGTGCGCTTCGGGCTTCGGCGCAGGACGTTTATTTCGACTTAGCACGATCCATGGAGCGCCGCGGATTGATGAAGGATGGCTGGCCGGGATCCGACTGGGAAGTCGATAAGGCACAGGGGCATGTCACTAGCATCTAAATTTGGTGTTTTTTTCGTAAGGTTTTACCAGACAGCCATTTCGCCCGTCCTGGGTGGCGGTAAATGTCGTTTTTATCCGACTTGTTCGGATTACGCGACGGAAGCGTTCCGGGAATATGGATTTTTTTACGGTGCACAGCTCGGCTTGCGCAGGTTTCTGCGTTGCGGGCCGTGGAGTCCGGGCGGGTACGACCCCGTTCCCGGGCCCGAAGAAATGAAAAGGTGGATTTGGATCGGTAAATTTTGACGCGTTTTTATTTCCGAAAGGATAGGTGAAGGTGTTGGGCGCAATTTGGAGCAGCGCGGGTGAACTCCTGCTCAGGTTACTTGAATTTTTCTATGGTTTGACAAACTCCTATGGATTGGCGATCGTTCTACTGACAATTTTGGTAAGGGTGTTGCTTTACCCGCTCAACCAAAAACAGATGACGAGCATGCAGCACATGCAGAAGATACAGCCTCGCATAAAAGTGCTGCAGGAAAAATATGCGGATGACAAAGAAAAGCTGAATCAGGAAATGATGAAGCTTTACAAAGAAAACAAAGTCAACCCCGCCGCGGGTTGCTTCCCCCTTCTGGTGCAGCTGCCAATCCTGATCCTGCTGTTTAACGTTCTTCGTACACACGGTTTTGGCGGTGCAACGTTTATTGGCGTACCCCTTGATGCGTCGACGATCGACGGCTTGGCGAATGTGCTGGGTGTTCTGCCGAACGAAGCCGGAACGATCGGTATCATGTCGGTTCTCTCGGCGGTGCTTAAAAATCCCGGCGGTCTTGCGCATTTTGGAGTCTACGGCCCAAGCCTCCTGTTGCTCATTGGTATCTCCGTCCTGACGTGGGCGCAGCAGAAATTCTCCGGCGCAGGCAATAACCCGCAAATGGCAACGATGAACACGATTATGCCCTTCTTTATGGCGTTCATCTGTCTTTCGATGCCGGGCGGCGTCATGATCTATTGGGGACTTTCCTCTCTGATTGGTGTAGCGCAGCAGTACTGGGTGACGAAAAAGACGCAGGTGGAAATGCAGCAGAAGCCAACACTTTACAAAAATAAACCCGCGGAGAACGCGGAACAGTACGTGCTCGGCGCGAAGGAAAATAAGAAAGAAAACAAAGGCTCCAAGAAAGATAAAAAGGCGAAAAAAGAGGAAGACGGCGAATACGAATACGTGACGGAAGATCAAATCGATCCGAATGACGACGAATATGAATATATCTATGTCGATGAAGACGAGGACGATAAATGATGGAACGCATGGAACAGGCTCCGATGCCCGAAGTTGAGACGATCATCCTGGAGGCGAAATCCCTGGACGAGGCGCGGCAGAAAGCGGCGAACCTCTGGGGAATAAACATCGAAGACATCGACGTCGAGGTGCTTGAAGAGGACAAAAAACTTTTTGGCCTGCTTGGCAGTTCCTATCGCGTGGAGGTGCGCCCCTGTGCGCCGGTTTCCTATATTAAATCCTGTTATTTTGTCAATGAAGTTATGGAACAGATGGAACTTGACCTGATCCCTGAACTTACGGAGGATGGCATCATTAACCTTGTGGGAGAAGACACGGGCGTCGTCATCGGCAGGTTCGGTGAAACGCTGCGCGCCCTTGAGTACCTGACGAACCTTGCGTGCCACGAAGATATGAGCACACGCCGCGTTCGCTTTGACTGCGGCGGCTACCGCAAACACCGTGAAAAAACTCTGTCGCGTCTGGCGGAATCTATCGCCAGAGAAGTCGCGCATAAGGGAGAAGCTGTGAGCTTGGAACCAATGTCGAGCTGGGAACGCCGCATCGTACACCTCGCCCTCAAGGAGAGCCGGGATGTTGAAACCCGCTCCATCGGCGAAGAACCAGCGCGCCGCGTCCTGGTCGCCCCGAAACACGGCGCAAGAAATCAGCGCGGCGGTAAGTTCGACCGGCGCCCGCGGAGGCGCTGATGTACCCCGCACTTTTTCAAATTGGTCCGATAGAGGTCCGCAGCTATTACACGCTGTGGGCTTTTGCTTTATTACTGTTCCTTGTTTGGACGAAACGGCGCGCGGTCAAAAGGTACGGGATAGATGCGGATGATGTGGCGTCGGTGTTGCTGTGGGTCTATTTTTCGGCGATCATCGGTGCGATGGTCTTTGGATTTTTTGAAAAACTTCCAACTCTGATCAGACATCCGGAAGTCTTCGCGGGAGATATCTCAAGAGGCGGGCTTTCTTCGGGGGGCGGCATCCTATGCGGAGGTCTTGGCGGTATCTATCGTACGCGGAAGCTAGGTGTTTCTTTGAACGATTTTGCAGAGGCAGCTTCGTTGCCGATGGCGTTTATGCTTTCTGTCGGACGCATTGGCTGTTTCCTCGAGGGCTGTTGTCTTGGATTTGGCGCTTTTTCCGTAAATCCATCCGCCTGCAGTGTGCATTTCCCGTTCGACTCGCCGGGGTTCTACCGTTTCCCTGCGCAGATGTCCGAGTCCATCGCTGCGCTCTTGATCGGAATATTGCTTTTCATAATAGAAAAATATGCCCCAAAACGCGGGATAAAGATTGGTGGCGGGACTGCGATTTTGTGGCCGCTTTTCAATATCCTCTATGGCGCATACCGACTGATTTTTGACGGTTTTCGCGAGCTTGCGCCTGGGATGGCGTTTCGCATGGGCCATTTCCTGGGGCTTGTATCGCTCCTTCTCGGAATTGCCTGGCTTTACTGGACGTACAGAACACGCAAGCGGGAGAACGAAGCTCTCTTATAACCTGCAAAGTATGCAATCAGCTTTTTACTTATCTTTCGTTCCTCCTTGTCCAGTGTTGCAGGTGGCATGGTAGCAGGTTACTTCTTTCTCATCATTTCACGCTTGTATATTTGAATTTCTTCGGGCATATCCTTCTCAGACATATTCTTTGATACTTCTTCGGTACCGGCGCTTAGTGCTGTGTCGTAGTACCAGCACTTATACTTGACGGTATTGATAGTCTGCTGCAATTCCTGCATTTTTCGATTCATGCAATCAAGCCTTTCATAGAACATATCCCGACGTTGCTGCAAAGTGCTGTCGCCAGCTTGACACCAATCCAGAAACTGTTTGATGTCCTTGATAGGCATATCTGTCATTTTCAGGCATTCAATTATCTGGAGCGTTTCCATTTCCACATCGGAAAATATGCGAATACCTCCGTCAGTGCGTGAAATTTTCGGGAATAACCCTTCCCGGTCATAGTAGCGTAGGGTTGATATGTTGACGCCCGTCATGCGAGCTGCTTCGCCTATAGAATACGGCATATCTGCGGCACTCCAATCTTTTCTAATAAATTTACAAAGCCTATTGACCTAAACCTAACTTTAGGTTCTACACTAATGATAGCTTGTCATGATTCCAGCTGTCAAGTTATTTATGTGTCACGCATGAAGGGAATGTTGAGAATGGAGTCAAATCAAATCTTCGAAAAAGGCGGTAAAGCATCTGAAAACTTTACTGGTACAGCCTACGTCAAAATGCTAGTGCCCGATAAGAAAGGCGTCTATAACTGCCAAGTCTATGATGTCTTCTTTGAGCCGGGTTGCCGAAACGATTGGCATACTCATGAAGGCGGCCAGTTACTGCTCTGTACGCATGGTATTGGTTATTATCAGGAAGAGGGGAAACTGGCGCGCAGGCTGGAAAAAGGGGATGTTGTAGAGATACCACCGCATGTAGAACATTGGCATGGTGCTGCGCCAAATAGTGCGTTCAGCCATATCGGTATCAGTCCCAATACACAAAAAGGCGGAACCCAATGAATTGTGCGTGTAACAGATACGGAATACAACGAGGCCACAGGAGGATAAAAACATGCTTGGAAATTTTAGTTATTCGAATCCCACAAAACTGTACTTTGGGGAAGATTCTCTGAATTATCTGAATAAAGAACTGCCGAAATACGGACCCAATGTGCTGTTGGTGTACGGAGGCGGTTCCATTAAGAAAAACGGCATATACGATCAGGTTGTTGAAATACTGAAATCTAACGGTAAAGTGATTTTTGACGATGCCGGCGTGATGCCCAATCCTACGGTACAGAAGCTGTATGAAGGCTGTGAGTTGGCCAAAGAAAATAATGTGGATTTAATTCTCGCCGTGGGCGGAGGCTCGGTGTGCGATTATGCTAAGGCTGTTTCGGTTTCTGCATGGTGTGAAGAGGACCCGTGGGAAAAGTATTACCTGCGTATGGAAGATGTCGATAACAGAATTATCCCGGTCGGCAGCGTTTTGACGATGGTGGGCACCGGCTCCGAAATGAACGGCGGCGCTGTGATCTCCGACCCAGTAAACAAGCTGAAGATTGGTCATGTATTTGGCGACAATGTGTTCCCAAAATTCTCTATTTTGAATCCGGTATATACCTTCTCAGTACCTCAGTATCAAATGGTGGCCGGTTTCTTTGACATCATGTCGCATATTTTGGAACAGTATTTTTCCGGCGAGGATGATAATACCTCCGACTATATTAGCGAGGGTTTGTTGCGCTCGTTGATCCATTCCTCCCGGATTGCGTTGGAAAATCCTGGGGATTATGAAGCGCGAAGCAATATTATGTGGACGGCAACCTGGGCGCTGAACACTTTGATTGCCAAAGGAAAAACCAGCGACTGGATGGTACACATGATCGGACAGTCTGTCGGTGCTTATACAGACGCCGCCCATGGCATGACGCTCTCCGCCGTATCCATGGCTTATTACCGTCACATTATGCCTTTCGGTCTTGCAAAATTCAAGAAATACGCAGTGAATGTATGGAATGTCGATTTCGCAGGGAAAGCGGATGAGCAAATTGCAGCGGAAGGGCTTGACCGCATGGCGGCATGGATGAAGGAAATGGGATTGGTAATGAACCTTCGCAAATTGGGTGTTACCGAAGAAATGCTTGACGGTATTGCAAAGGGTTCACCTGCCATGAAGGGTGGCTACAGGGTTTTATCGTGTGATGAGATTATCGAAATCCTCAAGCAAAGTATGTGAGGGGGGAGATAATGATTTGCCAACGGATGACGATTGCATTTTTCTCGTATCGCTTCTGGTTGTTCTTCTGTCATGTTACGGTGTTGTTCCCGGCGGTCGATTCTCTATTGAAGTTGCAGCTGCCTTTGCGGATGATACGATAATAGCTGAACCGGCATCGAATCAAGATGATATGATGAAAATAAAAATGACCATAAACGATCAGGTTTTTCACGCAAGGCTCTTTCGCAGTGCATCGACCCGGGCAATTATCGCTCAAATGCCGTTTGTGTTGGCGATGGATGACTATGCCGCGCAGGAAAAGGTAGCCAGATTGCCATTTGAGCTGCCGCATGTGCCTGCCGAAACGCCGTCTGTCATTAATATTGGTGATATATACCTTTGGTCAGGCAATAATCTGGTACTTTTTTACGCTACGTTTCCAAATAATTATAATTATGTCCCGGTTGGGTATATCATTGATCCATCCGGTTTGAAAGATGCGCTTGGAAATGGCGGTGTAGAAATTTCATTTTCTGTTGGCGATTGAAAAGCATGATGGGAATAATATGGTAATTGTCTTTGCATTTTTGCTGGAACTTTTTGTAGATCAATTAATCTAAGGTGGAGGAAATATAAATGCGATACCGTGCGTTGGGGCGGACCGGCTTGAACGTAAGTGAAATTGGCATGGGCTGCGAAGGGTTTGTTGAGAAGTCCTTTGAACAAGTAAACGCTTTTGTGGATTTCATGGAAGCGGAAGGTGTTAATTGCGTCGATCTGTATACGGCCAACCCCGATGTGCGTTCCAACCTTGGGCGTGCGTTACGCGGTCGGCGCGACAAATTTGTACTTCAGACTCATTTATGCACTATTTGGAAGGACGGGCAGTACGAACGAACACGCAACCTTGAGGAAGTAAAGCGGGGCTTTGCTGATCAACTCCAGCGGCTGGAAACAGACTATGCTGAGATTGGTATGATCCATTATGTCGATTCTTTGACGGATTGGGAAGCCTGTAAAAATGGCGCGGTGATAGAGTATGCCCAATCGTTGAAGCGAAATGGCGTGATTGGGGCCGTAGGCTTGTCCAGTCACAATCCTCAGGCGGCGTTGGCTGCCGTAAACAGCGGGCTGATCGACGTGCTGATGTTCAGCGTTAATCCGTGTTACGACCTCTTGCCTGCTAATGAGGATGTGGAATCCCTGTGGGATGATAAAAATTACGAAAAGCAGCTCGTAAATATGGATCCACAACGGCAGGAGCTGTATGAAGCTTGTTATCGGCTAGGTGTAGGTATCACGGTGATGAAGGCATTTGGCGGCGGGGATTTGCTTGATGCAGAACTTTCACCGGCAGGCAAGGCCTTAACTGCATTTCAATGCATTCATTATGCGCTGACCCGGCCGGGCGTGGCGTCTGTAATGGTAGGTGCGCGTTCTCTTGACGACCTGAAAAACAGTATCGCCTACGAATACGCATCCGAAAGCGAAAAGGACTATGCTGAAGCGTTCGCTTCCCTGCCGAAAATCAGTTGGCAGGGGCATTGTATGTACTGCGGGCATTGTGCACCCTGTCCAAAAGGAATTGATGTGGCAAACGTGACCAAATTTTTGAATCTCGTTGTTGCGCAAGGCGAAATCCCTGAAACCGTTCGGGTACATTATGCTATTCTGGATCATCATGCGGGAGAGTGCATTCGTTGCGGCGCCTGTGAAACGCGCTGCCCATTTGATGTGCTGATCATGAAGAATATGCAGCGGGCTGCAGACATTTTCGGGATGTAGGCAGATACGTCCCTGTTGTTGCAGAAAACGGCATATAAAAGCACAGAGAAAATATCGTAGATTTTCAATCGGGCACTATTATGCTGTAAAAGCATAGAAATGCCCGATTGCTTTTTTTAAAAATCTCCACAAAATTCACATATTTGCTTTATAAAATAATCGCAGACTTTTTAGCAGGGTTAGCCGAAATACGACCCCTTTTGCGCTTCGGACTTTCTCCTTTACGCGGGAGTAAACCTAATTGTGAGGCGGGCTGTGTTCTGTTAACGAAAAAAGATCGGGCGTCAGAATTGCGATGCTGTATTCGATCTTTCGTTAGAGAGTCTCAGTCGGACTATGTTTCAATTTTATGTGACGTAACTCTGGAGGTGCCATCATGGATAGGCAGAAAAAGAATGCAATAATCAAAAAAATCACGGTAGTAATGCTGTTTGCAACGCTTTTATTTGCGGGGGGGATGGCGTACACGCAGGCCCCGGAAAAACAAACGTTTTCGCTTTCGGCGGGGAATGCGCACGCACTGGACGTTTACACGGGCAATCCGATCGTGAAGATCGTAAAAGACAGCTCTCCGGCGGTTGTGAACATCGATACGGAAACGATGGTGACGCGCTCACGCTTCGGCGGTTTCCCGTTTGAAGGCGATCCGTTCTTTGAAGAATTCTTCGGTCAGATTATGCCGCGTGAACCGATGCAGCAGCAAGTTCCGCGCCGCGGCAAGGGTTCCGGGTTTATCGTCAGCAAAGAGGGCTATGTACTCACCAATAACCACGTGATTGACGGCGCCGATAATATCAAGGTAACGCTGATGGACGGCCGCAGTTTTGACGCGGAAAAGGTAGGACAAGATCCGACCTTTGACCTTGCCGTGATAAAAATCAAAGCTTCCGCGCTCCCGATTCTAGAGCTGGGGGATTCCGATGCAACAGAAGTCGGGGAGTGGGTGGTCGCGATCGGTAACCCCCTTGGTTTTGAAAATTCGGTGACGGCGGGCGTTATCTCTGCTAAAAACCGTACACTGCAGGCTCCGGGGATCAACTTCCAGGGTTTCCTGCAGACCGACGCGTCCATCAACCCCGGCAACAGCGGCGGTCCGCTGATCGACCTGAACGGGAAAGTCGTCGGCATCAACACGGCAATCGTTCCTTATGCGCAGGGTATTGGATTCGCGGTTCCGATCAACATGGCGAAACAGGTCATGGACGACTTGATTCGCCACGGAGAAGTACGCCGCGGTTGGCTCGGCGTGACGGTTCAGCAGCTTACGCCGTCCCTCGTGGAAGCGTATAAGATCCCCGTCAAAGAGGGCGCGATCATCGCAGATGTCAGCGTGGGCGGTCCGGCTGAAAAAGCGGGTATCGAGCGTGGTGATGTGATTGTTGGAATCGGCGGGCAGAAAGTCAAAAATTCGCAGGATGTCGTTTTCCTGATTCGCAACAAAATGCAGGGTGAAAAAGTATCGGTCGAGCTATATCGCGACGGAAAAAAACGCACGATCAACGTAACGCTCGGCGAAATCGAGGGCGGGAAAAACGAATCGAAGCAGAAGTCATCAAGCTCTGATTCATCAGTAACGCCTAAGAGTTCGACTCATATCGGGATCACGGTCAGCGAAATAACGAAAGAGACGCAGGAAAGCAATAAACTCAAAAGCGGAGACGGACTCATCGTCACAGACGTAGAGCGTGGTTCTCAGGGGCAGCGTCTCGGCCTTCAGCCCGGCGATGTGATTCTGGAAGTGAATAAAGAAAAGATGAATCGTGTTTCGGACTGGGACCGCGTAATGGGCAAGGATAACAAAGCGCTTGGTTTTCTGGTTTCGCGCGGAGGAGCTACGTTGTTCATCTCTGTCCAAATGTAATGAGAATCGCAGTACTTACGCATCAATGATTTAGAAAAACTTGTGGCAGCCCTTCAGGCGCATAAAGCTGAAGGGCTGCCACTTTGCTTTTTGTCGTCACTGATACGTCATAACTAAGTTTCCGGGCGAGTATGCAACGCTAATAATATCATCGCCCTGTTTTTAGGACTTCTTTCTATAACAGAAATCGCAGAGGTCATCGCCCGCCATGATTGTTTTTTCGCGTAGGAGTTCAAACGAGTTGTCGAAGCCTTCGAGAAAAGCCGCATCCCTATCGCACGAAATCAGCGCGCCGATATCACCGAATCCAAGTTCTTTATAGAGGCTTGCAAAGTCACAACGCGAGACGTCAAAACGCAGCGTTTCGGATGTGTCTTCGAGCGTGGTGCTTGCCAGTTCTCCGTTTTTGTTCCACGCGGAGATGCAGTTTTTCTTTAGGCTTTCAAGCCCACCGCCACCCGAGGCTGCTTTTTCAGCGCCTTGTTTGCGTGAGAGATCCTGCATCGTTCGGCGCACGACGTCGAACGTTTTTTCTTCCCCGAATTCCTTGGCAAATGCGCGAATCACCGGGCCAAGCACTTTGATTTCGATTTCCCTCTGTTTAATCAGGTCGATTTGTTCGTTGTCTTTTCGCAAGGCAATATCCTCCTCTTTACCGTCTTAGGATTCAGTAGCTTTCACGATATGATTTTACACGAGCAGGAGGACAATAGAAACATCCTGGAGAGAACCTGGGATATATGCACGTTGCTATTAGCAAATCATGAGCATGAAAAAATAGGAGGGATCGGAACAATGTCCGACGAACAGAAGATCAAGAAGGATATCGAGGAGTTGAAAGAGGAATTTCAGGAAATTCGGGAACTTGCCGAGGATTACGCGGAAGATGCGGCGGAGGATGGCCGTGGGTGTATGCGCAAAATGAAGAAACATATCGGCAGAAGGTCAGAAGAACTTTTGGATGAACTCATGCCGATCATTGAGAAGTACCAGGGGTCGGGCCGTGAAGTAGTCGAACGCGTAGAGAATAAGGTTTGCGACAATCCGTTGCTCTCACTGGCAGTCGCATTTGGCGCGGGGCTTATTATCGGCAGATTGCTTGACAACGGAAGGCGCTAAACGTTATAAACGTAGGCGTGAGGTGAGCGGAATGCGCAGTATTTCGGAAGCGATCTTGCGATTTTTCGAACTTGTCGAAGCTGAGGGAAGAGCGCTTCGAAAATCAAGCGTAGCAGTCGTTGAAAATATGTTAGTCATTTTCTTCGGCTTTGCATTAATGTTTTTCGGCGTAGTCGTTGGAGGCATTTCGCTCTACTTGTGGCTTAGCACGCTGATCGGCAGGGCCGGTGCGGCCTCCGCCGTGGGCGCTGCGCTTTTTGTTCTGGGCGCAATCCTTCTTTTGAAGGGGCACAGCGGTGCGTTAGAGGGAAAATCTCTACTTGGCGGCGATGAAGAATCACACGCAGAAACGCAGATAGCGTTGCAGGATGACGGAGGCGAGCTTCTTGAGCAGGCTGAGTAATGGCAACAAGCCGACTCTCGCGGAGGCAAAGGCGAATTTTGCAGCTTCGGTTGACGGGATTGATCCGTTAAGGACTGCGAAGGAACGTCCGCTCCTAACGCTGGGTGCGACAGTTGCGGTGGGAATCTTTATGGGTTACGCCGGCCTTCGCCTGCTGCGGAAAACGATTTTTCACCCTTCCATTGCTTATGAGATCGTGAGAAGGCTATTGTAGAAGAGAAGACAGTAGATGGTAAGAAGAGGACGCGCCGATTACGGCACATCCTCTTTTTTGTTTTTTTAAGTGTTTTTTGGAAATTGTTGGCTCGATCTAGAGTTTCGGTTTTTATGGCTTTAAATATATTTCGATGCGCTCCTTCCCTTTTCCAATATTTACTCTTTTGAGCGTGATATCTCCAATTTCGCCTGTAGATTTTATATGCGTGCCTCCGCAATGAACACGGGCAAAACCGGAAATCTCCCAATAGCGAAGCTCTTTTTCCTCGTACTCAAATTCGCTGACAATGGGATGGTCGGCTGATATCAAACAAAACACGCCCCGATGAATTTCGTCCAGATGAGAAGCAATACTGCCGTTCCATTCGAAATCGACACGGGCTTTTTCCGTTGTTATATCGGCGCCTATTTTACGCGGATGCCCATAGTTCTGATAAACATATTCCAAAACCAATTCTGCCGCAAAATGAAGTTTCATCAGCGCGTAACGCGTTTTCCAATCAATTGTGATGAGGACTTCGTCCCCTGTCTGAAGGTGATGGTCTCGTGGCAAGGAATAAACGATATCGCAGCCATGTTTCTCTGCATTGACGACCGGATATCCTCCTATTGTTCCGCAGTCCGAGTGCTGGCCGCCTGAAAAAGCGTAAAAAATAGTTTCTTGAAGCTGGATATTTTGGCCATTTACTTGCGTGACACAAGTTTTCAATTCCGTTTGATAGGGATTTTGCCAGAAAACTTTATCCATCGTTTACCTACCCCTTATCGCACGTTTTGATTTGCCGAATGCCTATTTCAAATTTCAAAATCGCCCGGTGAAATTTCGAAAAAGATTTGTTTCTGTTTTTTTGTTTCTTACAGCAACCGGATTGGCGGGCGCGGATGAAAGTGCCTTCGGTCTTCCGGCGGAGCGTCTCCCAGATGCCCATATAAAATAAAAAGACCCCTCATCTTGTGCACGATTTTGTAACCTACCTTGCCTTCCGAAAGTGCGCCTTGCTGTGCTTCTACGTTGCGAATCGGTATAGCGTGGTGCCAGCTCGTCCAGATCGGCACGCCCGTTTTAAGTTTTTTTCGCAGAATATAGCGCAGGTAGCTCCCGTACAAATCTCGCAAATCTGTGATGTAAAAACCGCAATGCATTACGTTTTGAAGGCTGAAGATATTTTTCGGCGCTACGGTGGTTAGAATTGTATCGAAATCCTGTGCGAGCAAATTCTCGGACAAAAAATAACTCAGGAATTGTACGTTGTTGCCGCGGAATTCTCTGTCCACTATAGTGTAGCCTGTCACGGCTGTCTTATGCGTAGGATCGAGAGGTTCCTCTATTGCGGCGAGTGATTTCTCGACCCATGCGGCTCCCGTCTTTACCGTCCTTGCACAAATGAGTCGGTCTTCAAACCAAACGCCGATCGTTATTCCATCATCGGTCAGATAGCGAACGATATCCTCTCTGTCGCTAGGCAGGTAGATGTCGCCGCTCAAACCTCTGGCCACTCTGTCGTGCAGAGCTACCGACTGCTCTACGTGCTCCGGTGCCAGGATCTCCATCGTACAGGGGACAAGTTGAGATTTGCCGCCTCCGAGAAGGCGGTGAAGATATATTGTGTATTTCGAATTTTCATATGGCATTGAATGTTCCCCCTGTCTGATTTGGTCCATTTCGCAAAAGTTTGTACTTTGCCAGCTTTTAGGGGTGCGAAATAAATGTGACGGCGAGACCAATCGGTTCGAATCGTTGTCATTGAACCCGCTCAATCAAAAATAATCCTCTATAAAGATGGATGAAACCAAGATTAAAAATTAATCTTGGTTTGAAAAGGGACACGAGTAGTATAACATTTTATCTTATTTCAAAAAAACTAAAATATTCGATATTTAGAGGGGAGAAGTAACATCTAGCCATGCTTTCAGAGGCTATAAGTTGGGTTACGTGTGATTTTTCGGAAAGCCGTTTCTGGTTACCAGTTGGTTACCAGTTTTCATTTATATAAGCACATTTGAGCATATAAAAGTACATAAGAGCAAGGAGATATTTCCTGTCTGTGATTGATTTTGTTATGTAAGTATATGAGAGTCTGTAGGAGTGTATTTTAAGGAATGGAGGCGGCACCCAGATTCGAACTGGGGGATAAAGGATTTGCAGTCCTCTGCCTTACCACTTGGCTATGCCGCCGCAAAGGAGAGTATAGCGGTATGGCTAGCCTGTGTCAAGATTGCTCGTAGCATCATAATAGGATGTTTTTTACTTTGCGATCGGGGAATTATCATTTGAGATTCCATAAAATCCACACAAATGATTCATAAAATCACCACAGACTGTCGTTATCATTTGACCCATCGAGGCCGTAAATGCACGGCACATCACAATCGAAACATCCATTTGGAGGGATTTGCAGATGAGAGGAAATAAAATATTATCAGCATTTGTTCTGGTATTGATCGCTTCCGGCAGCGCGCTCGCGATGCCGAGACACATGGCGAGGCCAGTGTTAGAAATGGAAGGTCCAGGGTATGGTATGCATATGAAAGGGCATGATAGGTTTGGAAATATGCCCTCGGAGATTAAGGCAAAATTGGATCAGATTCGTTCTACTTATGCAGAAATAAGGACGGAACTTGCGAAGGAGAAGCCGGACAGTGCAAAAGCGCGGGGTTTGCATGAGAACATCCTCAGATTACGGGGAGAAATCGCAGATTATAGGCTTGAAGAACTGCTGAAAAACGCTGGAAGCATGCGGGGCATGCCCGAGCGGATGGGTGGTTGGGCAGCGCGCACGAGCAGCGAGATACATACGTTGCGTACGCAGATGTTTGAAGAACTAAAGAAAGAAAAAACGGACACGGCAAAAGTACGCGAAATCAACGGCAAGATTCGCACACTGACTGCAGCACAGTCACGCGAGCGTTTTGAAGAGATTCTGAAATCGCCGTCTGAATTCTTGAATCGTCAACATCACGGTTTTTACAATGACGGGGTGCGCGGGGGATGGTCGGGACAGCGCCAGTTCTCTGAAGTAGATAGGGCGAAGTACGAGCAGCTGAGGAATCTGCATGTTGAAATCAGAAGCGAAATGCTGAAAACGCCGCGCAACGAGACGAAACTGCGCGAATTGCACAAGAAATTACAGGATATGCGCAACGAATTCAGTGACTCAAGATTTGAAGAGATGCTGAAGACGGACGTGAAACCATAGTAATACCCACAGGAAGAGGCGGGGCCGGTAATCTGCCCCGCCTCAAAACCAGCCGAAATGCGTTATATCGCGTATGATTAACATATAAAATAGAGCGAGGAAGGGGGCATAAGCTATGAAGATACTAATAGTGGAAGACGAAAGAGCAATCGCCGACGTAGAACGTGCGTATATGGAGCGCGAAGGTTATAGCGCTGTAATCGCGAGCGACGGCATTCAGGCGCTCGAGGTTTTTCGCAGGGATACTTTTGACTTGGTGTTGCTTGACATCATGCTCCCCGGACTCCAGGGCGACGATGTTTGCCGTGAGATTCGAAAGATTTCCAGCGTCCCAATCCTGATGGTGACGGCGAAGAGTGCGGAGGACGACGTGATTGCCGGACTTGATGCCGGCGCGGACGACTACATCGTGAAACCCTTTAGCCCGCGCGTCCTTATGGCGCGTATTCGTGCGAACCTGCGCAAGTTTGATGCGCCCGGTGACGAACCGAAGCAGATCATCACCGTCGGTTCCGTGCTCGAGATCGACCCTAACAGTGTTATGGTGCGCAAAAACGGCGAGGAAATTCCAATGACGCGCAACGAATTTCTAATTCTCTCAACGATGGCAGCCAGACCTGAAAAAACATGGAGCCGTGACGATCTAATCACCTACGCGCTCGGCTATGAATATGACGGCTTCGAGCGTTCCATCGACAGCTATATTAAAAATATCAGAAAAAAACTTGCCGACGATGTGCATGAGAACGG
>JAJDJB010000039.1 GCA_030266985.1 Synergistaceae bacterium OttesenSCG-928-D05 | reverse complement strand
ACGCGTCATTGTCTCATTCGTTACGCCCTGTGACAGGACTTCGCCCGTAAAGACCGTGATACGCCCTTCGCGCAGCTTTTGTATGCCCTCTTTCAGTTCTTCCGATTCTTTTCTAAGCGCCTGCACCGAAGTCTGGAGTTCGCCGCTCTCCTTCAAAAGACGCTTATTTTCCGCGTCCAGCTTCGTCTGCTCCTCTGCGGCACGGTCACGCAAAACCCGCATTTCCGAAAGCTCGCGGCGCGCCTCATCCAAATTGGCGGCGCCCTCCGCAAGTTCCTTTTCGACCGCCAGCAGTTCGTTTTGCTTCAATTGCAGGTCGCCGCGGTTCTGGAACAGTTCGAACTCCATCCCCTGCAGGCTCTGCCTGTTTTTCTGCAGCTCCGCCGTCAAACTGGTAATCTGACTTTGCACATACCGCATGCTGAACAGCGCGGTCCGCACCGTCTCCGACGTCATACTAATCACCAGCATCGTGGCAAGCGCGATCCCAACACCGGTCAGGACGGAAATAATGCGCGACGTATATTTCGGGCGCAGCTTCATGAACGTGATGCGCTTCTTTCCAAGCTTCATACCGACAATATCGCCGGCCCACGCAACAAGGGCGCTGACTGCGATCAGCGTTCCAATCAAAGTCCAATTCATTTCGCGAAACAATTCGAACATCCGCAGTCACCTGCCTTTTCCGCTGCTTACATTAAAAGTACCACAAAAGTAATGATTAGAACAGGGGTTTTTACGTTCTCGGGTTTTTATTGGTTTTGCGAATGAAAACGGCGGATTAGAAAAGGCAAAAAGGCTTGGGGCATTCTCTGCCAACCAAGCCTCTTTGCATCCTAAGCGATTTTTACACAAATCTCAGGGTGGATTCCGAGATATAGCACTTTTCTTTAACAGTTAACATATTGGCAGGGATTGGCTGAACCTTTTTTTGTATATTCATCAGGTAACCGATGATTGCAATAGCGAAGGGCAATTTCTTCACTTACGAGGGTTTCGCCTTTTACAAACTCAATTCTCCCGTCTATCGGCGTCCAACAAGCATCATGATATACTTCCCTGATTACCCCATCTATAGCAGCTAATACATACTCTGCTTTCTTTGCGCGATCAAGACTAAGTCTCCAAGCCGAGCGCACCGCTTCGTATATAGTGCCCTTATCGGACACTGTTTGTTGATTGACTTTTATAATCAAGCATTTATCCGTGATATCCTTTACCTCTATTTTGGGGCATTCATACTTTTCTTTAATCTGCTTTGCAGACATTGGTCCGTAAACGGCACTACCATGCCCACCTTGTGCATTTGACAAACCAGGATAAGCGTCAATCAGTGCAGCTTCTACTTGGAAGGCCGTATCTTTATCCATCCCATGCCTGTGAATGATGTGAATCACTTCCATACCAGCAGCACGAATTTCCCTGATCTGCGTCATTTTTGCGGTCTGCTCATCTTCAATCTCTTTTGCTCCGTTTACTTCTACGTCCGCATCGATATCCATTGCGCCAGAGGCGAACTTCAATTCATCCTCCATATGCTTGAATACGCGATTGCCCTGCCCCTTACCTACATAAAATGTTTTTTTAGTACGCGGATCTATCAATCTATACACATAGTGGCCTAGGTCTTTAAATATATGGCTCGGAAATTCTTCTATTCTTTTATCCAATCTATTACCTCTCCCTTCACTTAATAACACCTCTAGGCGGATACAAAGAATTTCCCCGCCATTTTATTGCTCCCTTTGTGCTTTCTTCCGGCCTCATACTTTTTTCAACGACAGGCGTAGTAGCAAAATTACTGCCCCGTAGCTATACAGGTGAAGTGACGAACATAAAAATGTAACCCAAACAACACCCGTTAAATTATATATGAAATTTGAAAAACATGAAATACCATGACCACCAAACACCGTCCGGTAAAACAGATGGCTCGGGAATATAACTCCAACCCAAGCCCTTATTTTAACTACGACTATATTAAATATAATGCAAATCTCAAGTTTTAGGCAATATGTGCCAATTACTTAATATTACTTAATATTACTTATAATCGCTTTTTTTGATATCTCACTGATCTGATACCGAATAAATTCATCCAATTTCTGCGGGTTCGGTGCAATACGCTCGGGCTCTACAATCGTTTCCCACGTAGCAAAGTCTCCTGCACTTTTTGCGACAATGATCCCTATTCCATGTTTTTCCGCCTCATCCTTGATTACATCGGGAACCATTGTTTGAAGGCCAGAGCCCTTTGTTTCGCCACAATCAGGGCAAAACAGCCATAGATATGAAATCGTTGCGGCCCGCCTGTGAGCAAGGGCCTCATATACAGATGTAACATTAGCCGTATTAAGTATCTTCACTTCAAATGTAATGACATCCAAGAATTTTCCTGGTATATGCAGATAATTCCTTATAGCCACCACAGAGATATCGGGGCGCGACCATTTTCCACCGGTATCTCTCTGGCCTTGTTCCGCCGTTATTTCCACCTCGGCAGCATAAAACCCCTGTTCCTGCACCCAGACATTTCGTAGCTCTCCTGCGATCGGCTCATAAAGGTCTCTTTCTGCCATATCAGCGTTTTTCTGCTTCCCTGTACGTTCTTTCTGTGGGAGCTCCTCTATATCGTCTTTCTCGTGAGTTTTTAGGTAAACAGAGCCTCCCATCCCTCGCCCTTTGATCAGAACCCCTTCATCGATTAACTGATTACGGATACGCCAATAAAGCTGGTCGTTATTTTTGGAATCCCATTTCAGGGTTCTCATAAGAGTAATATTACTGACAGCGCCGGATGCCCCCTGCTTTTCGGGCGGAAGCGCTTTGATTGTTGCAATCATTTCGGCCTTCAATGAGGCATCGCTCTTTTTACCTGTTATATTCTTCTTCATTTAATCTGCCCTCATCTGATTAAATCTATTTCACACGACAATTTCTGAAGGATAAGATATTATTGTCATACGTTTCTACAATTCCTTGGGGCCTGCAGTTTGATGATCCTATACCGGCATCTAGTAATTTTTCAATTTCTTTCTCATCACTGAAATAAAAGCGGATTGTGATTGCCGAACTTGGGGCATCTGCTTCTGTACTTTTGAAGATTGCGTAGACATCGCCTGATTTATCCTTTGTCATTGTCATTAGCCGCACATCACGAACATAAACGATTTTCCCCTGGTATTTTTGATTTGCCTCAGATCTGTGTCGTTCATACGCTTCTGTAAGTGAGTCCATCGTTTCATTATAATCTGCAAGAGTTGTGAGATCATCAAGACGCCATTGTACCACTGGGGACTTAGACCCTCGCGCTTTTGCTTCTGTGTAATATGCCTTGGATTTTTCAAGGTAGAGGTGCGCTCGATTTGACCATCCATTCTCGTAGTGTTCTAACACGTAACTGGTAAAATAGTAGCCGCCCATCGCTTCAAATGCACTCGGATAACCGCGAGCCATCGCTTCCTGCATAATCCTGAAGTACATCTCCTCGCTTTTTCTCACACCATCTCCTGTTCGATACATTTCGGCAAGAGATATAAACGCTCGATCATAGCCGGCATTTGCAGCTTCGGTCAATAATTGTACGACTCTTGCCTCATCTTTTGGCACCCCCAATCCCTTTTTGTAGTATTCAGTTAACGTGTATTTCATCTCATTGCTGTACTTGTGTCCGTTTCTAATTGCATCTTCATAGAGCGCTATCGCTGTTTTATATGCACCTGATGCCGCATTTTTATCTTCTGCCCGTTCTAAGCGCGATCCCAAACTCTTATAAGCGCTTGCTTTTTTTTGCACATCCTCTGCATGACTAAAAGCCATGGCTGCTTTTTCATGCAGTTCTTCCAAAATCAATTTATTTTTATTTCTTGCTTTCTCTTTTTCCTCCTTTTTAAAAAATAGCAAATACTCTTGTGAAATTGCTGCATTATATTTATTATATGCTGCATTTATATACATATCTCCAGCCTTTCCATAATCTTTTGTATTAAAGTATATATCAGCTGCCTTTTCATACATAGATGCTGTTTGTAAACGCATGTCAATTCTCTTATTTTGCCATTCTGTTTCAATTTTCTCTTCCTCTTCTTTTGTATATTCAGACCCTTTTTGCAATCTTATGATATCGGAATATGAAGGATATGACAAATAAGCATTATGATATGATTCTGCAGCTTTTTCATATTCTCCGGCTTCGTTTAGTAGATTTGCGGCAGATGTATAAGCATAGGACTTCTTTCTTCCCAATGTGACGATTTCCCTTCGTTCAACAACCGCCCTTTCTTCCTGACTCTCGTACGGCAGTACCGCCTTCCTTTTTGAAAGAGCTTCCTGCGCTTTTTCATACATGGCGGCGGCATCCTCATATTTTTTTTCGGCATAATAATAGCTATCGGCAACTTTCTCATAGCTATCCGCCGTATCTCCAAAAGAGGCAGATGCTGCCACAAAATCCAATTCTTTCCGAGCCGCCATTGCATCCGCATATCGCTGCGCCGCTAGTGCAAGCTGTTCTTCCGTAGCTTGCGGCGAGAGTTTTACGCGCTGCCCGATCGCATCCTCGTGTAAGACGGCTATCACGCCAATCACGATAGTCATGGAGAACAAAGTAATCACGAATAAAGCTAATTTCCCCCACCATTTCTTGTACCATGACTTACGATGCTTTGTCATCGCATCCTTTTTCTCGACATCAGTGATTTGGCGACCACACTTT
Source organism: Synergistaceae bacterium OttesenSCG-928-D05 (assembly GCA_030266985.1). Taxonomy (GTDB): domain Bacteria; phylum Synergistota; class Synergistia; order Synergistales; family Synergistaceae; genus JAJDJB01. The sequence continues at coordinate 8,411 of JAJDJB010000039.1, read as the reverse complement.
AGACAAGAATCCGCATCTGTTGACACTTTTGCTTTGCAATCAGGGCATTTAAAACTTAACATTTTGGAGGCTCCTTTTGAAAATTAATTTTCACTAACACTCAAAAATTCACCGTATATCCAGCCAATACCTTTATCTGTTACGACCTGATACCAATAAAACTTACTTGTAGCTTGGCAGAAACGACCAATCACAATTACTGCGGCATTCTTATTGAATTGCATCAGAACTCCGGATTTTGTATTGGGCTCCGAACGGACATTGACCCTATCTCCTAGTACGGTTCCTGTAAAGCTGGGGTCGAGAGATGTACTGGATACCAGCTGGCTGTACCCCATAGCATCCTGAACTGACCAAGATGGGGTTGTCTTTTTGGCAGGGGGCGCGGTTAGCGGATTGCTTATATCTGAAGGGGTGGCTGGCGACATACTTGATTTACTCTCGGGCATAGCTTTTGATATAGCACTAAGAGAAACAATATTGTTGAAGTTATCTACCTTGTAGCCATAAATCATAGTCTTAGAAAAATGAATATATCCATTAATATCTCTATTATATGCCCATTTCAATTTTATCATGTCAAATACAAGTTTATTTATATCATCTTCACAAATTTCCGGAGACAATATTTCAAATAAATTTATGGCATAAAGCATAAAAACACCCAAGGCAATCTCATACTTTTCCATATTTTCATTACTCAATTTTGCAGATAAAGCCACTGAAAGCAGTTTATTTTTGTTTAAAATATCGTGATCTAGATTCAACACAATCACAGAGTTTAAATTATTAAAAAATGATTCTCCAGTTAATTTATATGCATAATTGTTATTTTCAATAATTAAATTATCATCATTTATATATCTATTAACGATTCCATTTGTCATTTCATATATCTCCTTAGCCAATATATTCCACCTTTCTCGAAAATGTGTGACTGTAATTCCCATATCTGCCTTTTCGCTAGCGGATGCAGCCTCGGCCATACATGCCACTCCGAATATGTTCCGTTCAGAAACAAAAATTGAGGGCGCAAGCAATAGCCCTCCTATACAGAAAATGAATATGAAAAAACACACATAAAGATTGTGCCTCTCTTGTTGGCTCATAGCTTGCACATCCTTTCGACAGAATATTCATAAAAGCATCGCGCCGTTTTTCACAAACAGCAAAGATTTCACTTAGCGCGCCTGCCACAATGATATGAGCATAACAAATTTCAAATCACATTGCAAGCATAAAATATTGCAAACTTAGTGCAGATTTTATTGCTCCCTCAGTGCATACTTAGAAAAAGGGGTGCGTTCACATGTGGAAAATCCAAAAGGGTTACAGTACAGTCACTAGAACATTTCGACTGCCCGAGGAACTTACGGAAAAACTTGAGGTGCTCGCGTCAAAAAACAAAATCTCTCTGAACCAGCTTGTTATCCAATGTCTGAGATATGCGACAGAGCAACTAGATGACAAAGCTGACACGAATTAAATCACCCCTGAGCATCTCTACTCAGGGGCATTTTAATTCGTGGGCAATTTTTTTTCATGGACTTAAAGTCCAAAATGGAAAAATAACGAATTCTCTCTAGCTACAAAAGATATACGTATGCACGTTTATATGTTTGATCTGTAAATTTGATGTAAATTATAGCCTCGCGTGGTTCCACGATAATAGAAGTGACACCTTTCCCGTATTCCGGGATATAGGCAAAAATCTCCCCCAACTCAAAATGTCTCATTGTAAAAGCCCGAAAACGATACCACTTAACTTCGTTTGTTTCTAAATCCCTAAGCGGCAACTCACAGTCTAGCATTTGAATTTTAGACGGCAAGATGCCAGCATTGAGAATCTCTACCTCATGATAAATATCAACTACTCTCGGGTTTACAGATGCCTGATATCGCCGGGGCAGCTTGAGCGTATAACTATGCGAAACCAAGTAACAGGAGTCTCCAATATAATCATATGTATCCAATGTTACGTACTTATGATTCCGATCTTTAATACGATTCAGCGTCGCTTGGTCAATCCTCGGCACCACTGGCATTGAATAGTCTTTCATAACCTCCCGCCGTCGCGTTGCCCATTCCTCACTTTTTTTTTGACGCTCTGCTAGTATCGCTTCGTCCTTGGCCAAAATGCGTTCGTATTCATCAGTGGGCCCAGAATTCGAGCTGAAATCCATGCTATAGGGTTCTGGCGGCACAAGTTCCTCAAGTCCTTGTATCTTAATCTTAGCTAGCTGTTCTGTGGGCAGTTGGTCATTACTACACTCTTCTGGCTCAGCAAGTTCCTCAAGCCGCTGCATTTTCGTCAACACATCTGACAGCAGGTGCCCCGCCTGCGGCTGGGCGGCATCACATGAATGAAGAGGGTTCGATATTAATACAAGAGCAATTACGATCAAATAAATTTTTCGCACGATTTTGCACCGCCTTAAAAAGAATCATACGTTTAATAACTGTTTGACGTTAATTTTTCTGAATTATCGTTTTTAAATTTGGCCCTGGTGTCGTAATAATTACGCCCTGCTTTGTTTCTGTCATTGTCATCTTTTTACTTTCATCCTCAGGAACAGGCAAACTGATTTTGCTGGAAGGGGAGGGTAACATACTTGCATCCATAGGCTGCGGTTCTTCGGACATGTCTGTCTTTTGTGAAACCTGCTCGTTCATCTGCTTATCTGCAACAGTATCAGAACGATGTAAAACGCTCTGCGCCCAAAGATATCCTCCAATGGCTGAAAAAAGTATGATTAACACCAAAGAGAAGACGAAATTTTTTTTATGATTGCGATTTCCCCAAAAAGTAATCGCATCTTTGGCGCTCTTAAATCTATTTTTAGGATCGAACTCCGCACATTTATCAGCAAGCGCTTTAATTGATGCCGACGCCCCCGATACCCTCACCATCTTCTGCAGCGTTACGCCAAGCGCATAAATATCCGTCCGGAAATCCGACTGGCCGAAGCCATACTGTTCCGGCGCAGCGTAACCGTGCGTGCCGAACTGCGAGGTATCTTTGGTCTCGTGTTCGCGGTAGATTCGCGCGACGCCAAAGTCGATGAGTTTTGGAGTGCCATCTTTTGTTATTAAAATATTTTCCGGCTTGATATCACGATGTATCACATTGTGTGCATGCAAGGCTTCGAGCGCTCGCAAGAGGCCTATCGCAATTTTCTCCGTTTGCGCGGATGAAAAATTTTTTTCGACCAGCAAATCGGTCAATGGTGCGCCGTCGATATATTCTTCGATTACTGTCGTGTTTTCATCAAAAAAAATCTCGTAAATTTTCGGCAGATAAAAACTTTCGATCGATTGCAGAGTTTTAAAGATTTCGCGTTTGTCTTCGCTGTATATCCGTTTGATATACAGTTTTCCGTCAAAGGCGGAACGCACCTTTTCGATGCGCACATATTCTGTTTCACTGACAAGCTGCTCTGTTTCATACAGATTAAGCTGATACTTTTCAGTCTCTGTGAGCATATCCCGACCACCTTTTATCTGTGCTATAGTATTTTCCGTAAACGATTAAATCTGATTCTTGACTTGAGGTGTGCATCCATGAAAAAACTGACTCAGGAATTGCTGAATGAAATCGCCGCCGCGAAAGAGATGGGCGTTTATCTGGACGAAAACGAAAATGAATTAATCAACGAGACGACGCAATCGTATCTTACAAAATTGATCGAAGAAAAACAACTGAAAGTTGCGGATGTCGTCCAAAAATCGGCGCAGGGCGATTATGTATATAAGGTTTTTCAGGGCGCGCGCAAACCAAGCCGCGATATTCTAATTGCCATTGCGTTTGGTATGTCGCTTGGTCTGGAAGAAACGCAGCGCCTTCTGCGCATTGCGGGCGTCGCACGTCTTGATCCAAGAAACCGTCGTGATTCGGTCGTAATTTATGCGGTGTCGAAAAATCTGCGCATCGAAGATTTAAACGATATTCTTTACGATTTTTCTGAGGCGACGTTTTAAAATTCACACGTTCGTTTGAATTTTTCTCGTGCAATCAGCTTGAGGATTCACACATTTGTGTGAATTTTTGCGAGCAGAAAGTGTGCAACTTTGTGTGCAAATCCTTTTTAAAAAAATATTCATCGCAGCGACACAGAAAAAGCCCGGCGCAAGGCCGGGCTTTTGGCGTTATTGTTTTTCAACAGGCTGCAAAAATTACTTCTTGAAAACTTTCTTCGCTGCCTTGCGCGAAATCTCGATACCCTTCTGGACGTCTTCGAGGGGAACGTTGAGGGCCGGGCGGAAGCGGACGGTGTTGCTGCCGCAGCCGAGGATGAGCATATGCTCGTTCGTGCATTCTTTGAGGAACGCGTCGCGAAGTTTCGGGCAGCAGATGTCGTATGCACACATAAGTCCCTTGCCGCGAACGTTGTTGATGAATTCGGGGAATTCTTTCTCGAGCTCCTTAAGGCCTGCGTAGAGCGCCGGGCCGGCTGTGTTCGAAACGTAGTCGAGTATTTTGTCGTCGCGGTAGATTTCGAGGTACTTCGTCGCGCGAACCATGTCGACGACCGATCCGCCCCACGTGGAGTTGATACGGCTCGATACTGCGAAGCAGTTCTTTTCGACTTCGTCGATGCGCGGGCCTGCAACAAGACCGCAAATCTGCGCTTTTTTGCCGAACGAGAAGATGTCGGGGCGAACGTTGTGGTGCTGCCACGCCCACATCTTGCCCGTGATGCCCATGCCGCTCTGGACTTCGTCGAAGATGAGAATGATGTCGGACTCGTCGCAGATCGTGCGGAGCTGCTGCATGAACTCGGTGCGGAAGTGGTTGTCGCCGCCTTCGCCCTGGATCGTTTCGAGTACGATTGCCGCGATTCCGTCCGGATCGTCCGAGATCGCCTGTTTAATCTGTTTGACTGCCTGCGCTTCAAGCCATTCCGTGATGCCGAGATTCTCTTCGATCGGGAAGGTCATCTTCGGGTTGAGAACGCGCGGCCAATCCGTAAACTTCGCGAAGCGCTGGTGCTTGTTGGGGTCGTTCGTGTTGGTCACAGAAAGCGTGTAACCGCTGCGGCCGTGGAACGCTTCGTTGAAGTGCATGATTTTCGTGCCTTTTTTACCCGCGTATGCTTCGCCGGGGGTAATTTTACCAGCCTGCAGGAGTTTGCTGACTTTCCAGTCCATCGCGACCTTGAAGGTGTTTTCGACTGCGAGCGTACCGTAGTCGATCAGGAAGAGGTGGTTGTAGCCGTCGGGAACTGCGACTTCTTTGAAGGTTTTGACGAATTCCGCCATTTCCTGCGTGTAGATGTCCGAGTTTGCGACTTTGTTGATCGCTGCGCGGAAGATTTTTTCTTTGAACTCGGGGGTCGCGAGTTTCGGATGGTTCATGCCGAAGGGAGCAGATGCGAAGAACGTGTAAAAGTCGAGCCAGTCCGTGCCCGAGCAGGCATCGATAATGTGGCTTCCCTGTGATTTTTCCATATCGATGACGATATCGAAACCATCGCGGAGCATGAGCTCCTCAATCGTGGAAAAAACTTTCTCCGGTGCTACTGAACATTTTGACGTCATGATTTAACCTCCTCTAAATTATGTACCATTTTGCCAGATTGGTTCATTTTCATACTCTGCGCACAATACTAGTTTATAGATTTTCACAAACAAAATCAAGTCATAATTTCCAGAAAACAAGAGTCAATTGACACTTTTAACTCTTTCTAATTGCGCTAAAATTCGACAATTTTCAAATAACATCATTTGTCGATTTACCGAAATAATTATAAATCCTGCCAAATGTCCATTTTTTGTAAATTCAAAATTATTTCTTTTGTATATAATTTTCCACTATTCATTCCCGGGCATCGAGTTGCGTAATAATTCCAAACATTCTTGTCCCTTAAAATGCTCGGCCAAAAGGGGAATAATTTACATTGCAAAGGACGCACTTCGTAAATCGCACAGAGATTTTGGTTTCTTTTTAGAAAAATACAATCGTAATTTTCGAGCTCTTTTATGCTGCTTCGTCCCATATTGCGTGTCAGGTATTGTTTGCGGAATTCCGCCTCGCTGAGCTCCAGAGAAGCAGCAATAGCAGCTGTTTCCTGCGCGGTGAGCCAGATCGCGCCAGGTTCGCCGCCGCAGCAATTTCCGCACTGCTTGCATTCAAAGCGGACTTCCTCGCGCTCCCACCATTGCGTACTGTTTTCGTCTACTGGTTCATTTTTCAAGTGTTCGGTCATAATATTTAAAAAGGGGCAGACTCAGTCCGCCCTTTGTGTTTATCTTCCTTTGTATCCGCGCCTGGTTGCCGAGTAGACGGCTCCGGTTTCTTTTAGTTTGTCGATCGATTCCAGCGCAATACCGGTGCCAAGCGCAACACATTCCCCCGCAGCCTCTGCAACGACCGCGTTGATCTCCGTCTCCTCTATGATCAGGTCGGTCAGTCCGCGCAGGTACGCGCCGCCTCCCGTCAGGATGATACCGCGGTCTATTACGTCCGCTGAAAGTTCAGGGGGCGTTTTTTCCAGTACACGCTTGATTGCCGCGATGATTTGACTGACAGGTTCATCGATTGCACGAGCAACGTCAAGGCTGCTTACGGTGATTTGCCGCGGAAGTCCGTGAACCAAATCGCGGCCGCGAATATCCATCACCATGTCAGCGGATGCGTGCGCAACGTTGCAGGCGCCAATCGCCTTTTTGAGGTCTTCCGCGGTTTGGTCGCCAATCGCAAGGTTATACTGGCGGCGCATGTAGCGAATGATCGCCTCGTCAAACTTATCGCCGCCTACACGCAGAGATTCGTACACGACGAGTCCTCCGAGAGAGACGATTGCAATATCACTTGTTCCGCCGCCGATGTCGACGACCATGTTCCCTACGGGTTCTCCGACGGGCATATTTGCGCCGATTGCAGCCGCCATCGGTTCTTCGATCAGGTAAGCCTCTTTTGCGCCAACTTCGAGCGCCGCTTCAAGCACAGCGCGCCGCTCCACGTCCGTCGCACCTGCCGGTACGCCGACCATGACACGATGCCGCACGAGACGTTCGATGCCAGAGGTAACTTTTTTGATGAACTCGCGCAGCATGACCTCCGTCATCGTGTAGTCCGCAATAACGCCCTCCCGCAGGGGGCGGATCGCAACAACGTTGCCCGGGGTCCTGCCGATCATGATTTTTGCATCCTCTCCGACGGAGAGAATCTTGCCTGTATTTTGGTCCATTGCAACGACGGAGGGCTCGCGCAGCACAACCCCTTTTCCTTTTATGAAAACGAGGATCGTCGCCGTTCCCAGGTCAATTCCAATATCTTTACTCCACAAATCGGCCAGCCTCCTGACAATCGAAAAGTGCTTCCCTTTCGCAGATAAGAGCTCTTCCGCATTCGCACCTCTTTATTTTACATCATACCGCTTTTTATTGGGAGTCCAGGGCGAGTCTTCATAATTAATTTTCCATAGAAAGAGGCCCTCAGGCGGGAAGGTTCGTCCGCCCTCACTCCGTGATGTTCCTTCTTCCAGCAATGTTTTTATCCAGTCCGGGTCATGCACGCCCTTTGCGACGAGCTCAAGGTTGCCCATCATGATTCGGATCATGTTGGTCAAAAAACCGTTGCCGAGCACGCGCAGCCAAACAAGATTTCCCTTCTGACGCAGGCGGACGCGAAACATCGTTCGCACCGAATCGTCTGGACGATCGACGGCACGGCAAAACGCGCCGAAATCGTGCGTGCCTTCCAAATAGCGGCAGGCCTCCGCGGCGCGACTCCATTCGTAAGCCGATGAGTTTTTAACCCAGCATACGTAGGGCGCAAGCATCGGATAGATCGTACTTGCGTTCCATAGAAAATAAACGTATTCACGACTTGCAGCAGAAAAGCGGGCATGAAAGTCCTCGGGTACGGGTGCAACGCGCATAGCGGAAACGCCCGCCGGCAGATGCGCGTTGATCGCGAGCAGGAGCCGAGCAGGCTCCCAGGCCTTTGGCAGGTCAAACGTGCAGACCTGCGCGCGCGCGTGCACGCCCATATCAGTGCGACCGGCACCGGCTACACTGACGGGAGTACCGTTGAGCGCCTCTAAAGCGGCCTCAAGCGATCCCTGAATGGTATGAAGCCCCGGCTGCACCTGCCATCCGCGAAACAGCGCGCCGTCATAGCTCACTTCCGCAGCGTAACGCCGCATTATAAAAGCCTCCCGTCGGCAAGAAAAACAGCGGCGATAAATAATAAAAAAATTAGTGCGGCAACGCAGTCACCCTGTTTCCAGATAAGCGGATACATCCGTACGCGTCCCTTGCCGCCCCGGTAGCATCGGGATTCCATGGCGGAAGCAAGCGTATCCGCACGCTGAAAAACAAGCACAAAGAGCGGGATTAGAACAGGGATATAGGCTTTAGCGCGCCGCAGCAGCCCTCCCGAGTCAAAATCCGCGCCGCGCGATACC
>JAJDJB010000038.1 GCA_030266985.1 Synergistaceae bacterium OttesenSCG-928-D05 | reverse complement strand
AAGGGGAAAGTATCAGGTCTTTTTGATTTTTATCTTTTATTTCGTTTTTATGATTTGCCGTATCCGAAAACGACATACGGATGCGATGAAAAACGACAGGCGCTTTTTTTGCGCAAGGCAATGAGGAGGACGGCAGCAATGTTGGAATTCAAATGCTTCCACCTCTTTCGTGGTGGGTTAGGTCATTTTGTGAACTTTCCGCAGTACGATTTCTTTTCATAAACTTCCACGGCGCTATGAATCTCCGATTCGTAACGCAACTTCCGTCTGTGTATTCTAAATAAAATACCAGCCCCGGCTGAATAACCGCCGGGGCTGATAATGGTTTGCCGCGTGCCTCCCTGTGCGTCATAGGCGGGAGGTTTCTGTCGCTGTGCGCCCAGGGAATGGGCGCGGCATTGTCATGCGACAGGAGGAAAACGGCAATGACCGTGGAAGGAAATAATAACAGAAAATTAACGTCTGAAGAAGCATGGATGATTGTATTAAAGAAAGAAATGTGGCTCTGTAAAATGGCGCGTCAATATGCCTGGGGCGGCGCGGAGTTTGACGACCTGCATCAGATCGCAAGATTGACGGCGTTCCTGCTTTTGATGCAGAGCCGCAACGCGTCGATTGCCGCTTACCACATGCAGAAGGTTCTGCCGTTTCGGCTGCTTGACGCCGCGCAAAAGCTTCGCTGGAAGGAACGTTACTCTTCGCTAGAAGGCATGGCGCTTATGTTCGAGGACGAAGACGGCGAAGGGGACGGGATTGAAATCGACGCCGTACTGTCCCGGCTCGGTTTCAGCAGCCGCGCTGATTTAAAGCTGATGCATGACACAGAGCGAAAGGAACTGAAAAGACGCCTGCATTCGGTTCTGACCCCGGAGCAGCGCGTGATTGTCGATTTGCTGATGGACGGCTGTCATTGCTTTGAAGTCTGCGCAATGCTGGACATAAAACGCCAGGCGCTGGAGTCCCGATTGAAAAAGATCGGCAAACGAATACGCCCGGTTTTGAATGAATGGAGAAAGAGCGGCGTGTAAGCCGCATATAGGAACATACACAGCAAGATTCCGGGGCGCGCAATATGCACGCCCCGGATTTTAGAGCGACCATCTTCTATATAAGCAGTTCAGAGTATTGGTCACAGCAAAGCCGCGTCCGAACGCGTTTTTGTCTTTGAGGCGGAAGGAGAACTGGTTTTTTTGTGATATATTTATGTGCAGAGGTTTTGTCGACACCAAGGCAGTTGCTCGATTTGTTTTCGCAGAGCTTCATATATCCTGTGTCCGTGTATGAGGGTTTAAAAAATACATTTTGATACAGGAGGTTCAATTAAATGATCCCCGCAAAATATTATGGTATCGTGATGTCCTGCCTTGCCGCCATCATCATTTCGGTTCCGATTGCTTTTATTATGGTGGCGATGAATCTTGGTTTTGTGTCAGGTTTTGTGCCCGCGTTTCTGAAATCTGCACTCGTCAGCGTTCTGATATCAATTCCTTTGGCTGCTGTCGGGATTCCGATAGCAGAGAAAATCACGAAGAAAATCGTAGAAAAATAGCTCTTTCGTTGCAAAAATGACCGGGAAATTTCTGCGAAAAACAGAAAAAGTCTTGTCAAAGAAGAAACTTGCTGATACAATCCACTTCGTTGCTTCTTGCAATACCAACACAATCAAATACAGGTCGGGGTGGCGGAACTGGTAGACGCGCTAGATTCAGGATCTAGTGGGCAGTAGCCCATGGGGGTTCAATTCCCCCCCTCGACACCAACCTACAAAGCATGCGGCACATGTCTATTGACATTTGTCGCTTTTTTGTTATAATGCCCATTTGTACCACTGTACATCTCATCAAATATTCCATATCAGGGAGGTCGCTCCCATGCAGGTTAAAACCCAATCGGGAAAAGCGTTTGAGCGTCGTTTGGTCTTCGGGAAAGAGAAAAATCTGATCGAATTGCCAGACCTCGTGGAAGTTCAGCGTGATTCTTATCATTGGTTCTTTCAGGACAATGCCGAGTCGGAGTTGCGCAAATCACAGGGTTTGCAGGAGCTCTTCGACGAAGTTTTTCCGATCGAAAGCTATGATGGTTCTTTCGCGCTGGAGTTTGTGAAGTATTATGTCGATCCTACGGGCATCAGTTTGGATGAGGCACGCAGTCGGGACCTTACATGGTCGAGACCGATCCGTGCGACGATTCGTCTGGTGAACCGGAAGACCGGTGAAATCAAGGAAGAAGAGATCTATCTAGGCGATTTTCCCGCAATGACGGAGCGGGGTACATTTATAATCAACGGCACGGAGCGTGTCGTTGTAAACCAGCTTGCGAGGTCCGCAGGCGTTTATTACAGTGCGGAACTCGGGATACCGGGCCAGGAGTCTTTTCTGGCGAAACTGATCCCGGACCGCGGCGCATGGATCGAGTTTGATCTTGCACCCGGAGAAGTTCTGTCGGCGAAGATCGACAACCGCAAAAAGATACCTCTCACGATGATGCTCAGGGCGTTTGGCGTTCAGACGACGGAGGATATTCTGGCGCTTTTCGGTGCGCAGGAGATCGAACGCGATCTGGTCGAGGACGACGTGAAGGGCATGCTGCTCGCGGAGGATATTTTGCCGAATGAGGATCAGACGGCAGCGGGTATCGCAAAGAATACGAGACTTACGAAGGAACATTTGGAAACTTTGTGGAACCACGGGCGCACGAAGATTTTGGTGTGGGACGTGGATCCTTGTATTGCTGCTACTCTCGAGCGTGATAACACACAGACGCCGGATGCGGCGACGCTGGAGTTGTTCCGCAAGCTGCGTCCGAACGAACCGGCGCGTATGGAGAACGCAAGGGAGTACATTGACAGTATTTTCTTCGACTCTCGCAGGTACAACCTGGGACGGGTCGGTCGCTATAAGATCAACCGCCGTCTGCAGCTGAATATTCCCGCTACCGAGCGTTTGCTTACGGTGGAGGATATTGTGGCGATTATCAAAGGGCTCATCCGTCTGCGCGATGGAGAAGAGCATATGGACGACATCGACCATCTCGGCAACCGCCGCGTGCGCGCGGTCGGGGAGCTTTTGCAGAATCAGGTTCGAATCGGTCTGCTCCGTATGGAGCGTATTGCGCGTGAGCGTATGACGACGACGCCGGATCTTGCTACGGCGATGGCGAAGGATCTGATTAACGTGCGTCCGATTTCTGCGGCGCTTCGTGAATTTTTCGGTTCCGGCCAGCTTTCGCAGTTTATGGATCAGACGAACCCGCTGGCGGAACTGACGCACAGACGCCGTCTTTCGGCGCTCGGCCCCGGCGGTCTGAGCCGCGAACGCGCCGGATTTGAAGCGCGCGACGTTCACTATACGCACTACGGCCGCGTCTGTCCGATTGAGACGCCGGAAGGTCCGAACATCGGTCTGGTTACGTCGCTTGCGACGTTTGCGCGGATCAATGAGTACGGCTTCCTGGTCTGCCCGAGAAGAAGGGTAGTCAACGGCTATGTGACGGATGAGATCGTTTATCTCTCCGCGGATGACGAGGACGAGTATTTTGTCGGCCGCGCGGATACGCCGATGGACGACAGCGGGCGTATTCTGCCTGTTGGTACTGGAAACGGCGTTTACGTCAGACACCAGGACAATACGATCGAAATTCCGCCGGAACAGCTCGATTATATGGATATTTCGCCGAAGCAGATCGTTTCGATTTCGACGGCGATGATTCCGTTCCTTGAGCACGACGACGCAAACCGCGCGCTGATGGGTTCGAACATGCAGCGTCAGGCTGTGCCGCTTGTTTTCCCGGATTCGCCGATTGTTGGTACAGGCATTGAGCACCGTATCGCGAAGGACTCCGGTTCCTGCGTTGTGTCGAGAAGGGCCGGAACGGTCGCTTATATCGACGCCGACAAGGTCGAGATCAAGACGGAGGACGGTCAGATCGATACGTACAAGCTGACGAAGTTTAGACGTTCGAATCAGGGTACGGTCATTCACCAGAAACCGATCGTGAGCACCGGACAGCTAATCGGCGTCAATGAAGTGATCGCGGACGGTCAGGCGTGCGATGAGGGTGAGCTTGCGCTCGGCCGCAACGTCGTCGTCGCGTTCGTTTCGTGGGAAGGCTATAACTTTGAAGACGCTATCCTGCTGAGCCAGAAGCTCGTGAAGGAAGATTTCTACACTTCTATTCATATAGAAGAGTACGAGGTCGATTCACGCGATACGAAGCTCGGCCCCGAAGATATTACGCGCGATATTCCGAACGTTGGTGAAGACGCGCTGAAGAACCTCGACGAAGACGGCATCGTTCGGATCGGCGCCGAGGTGAAGGCGGGCGATATTCTGGTTGGTAAGGTCACGCCGAAGGGCGAGTCCGACCAGTCTCCGGAAGAGAAACTGCTGCGCGCGATCTTCGGTGAAAAGGCGCGCGAAGTGCGCGACACCTGTCTGCGCGTTCCGCACGGTGAGGGCGGCAAGGTCGTTGCGATCAAGCGCCTGAGTCGCGAGACGAACAGCGAAGATATGAGCCCCGGTGTAAACGAGGTCGTGAAGGTCTACGTCGCGCAGTTCAGGAAGATTACAGAAGGCGACAAGATGGCGGGACGTCACGGTAATAAGGGCGTCGTTTCCCGCATTATGGCGGAAGAAGATATGCCGTATCTTTCGGACGGCACGCCAGTTGACGTCGTTTTGAACCCGCTCGGTGTTCCGAGCCGAATGAATCTGGGTCAGGTTCTTGAGACGATGATGGGATTTGTGGCGATGCAGAACGACTGGAAGGTCGTGACGCCGGTCTTCGAATCCACGACGAGTGCGGATCTTTTGCCGCATATTAAGAAGATACAAGAGACTAAATATCCCGAGATGCGCGACGACTGTAAGATCACGCTTTACGACGGACGTACTGGCGAGCCGATGGACAATAAGGTTACGGTCGGCGTCATGTACATGCTGAAGCTGATTCACTTGGTCGACGATAAGATCCACGCGCGTTCAATCGGGCCGTACAGCTTGATTACGCAGCAGCCGCTCGGCGGTAAGACGCAGTTCGGCGGTCAGCGTTTCGGTGAAATGGAAGTGTGGGCGCTTGAAGGCTACGGCGCGGCGCACATGCTGCAGGAGATGCTGACGGTCAAGTCCGACGACATCAGGGGACGTCTCAAGACATACGAACGGATCGTCAAGGGCGAGAACCTGACGAAGCCGGGCGTTCCGGAGAGCTTCCGTGTTCTGATTAAGGAACTTCAGGGCCTGGGCTTGGACGTCGAAGTGAATTATTCGGATGGTTCGTTCGGAGAGTTGACGCTGAGCGAGGATGAAGACGACCACAGGGGCGGGCGGCATATTCCGTTCAAGCCTGACGCAACGGTCGATGCCCTCGATGAGCTGGGCGTTTCGGGCGCCTCCAAATACAGCGGCGATTCGCTGTTCCTGGAGAGCGCGGCGGAAAGCACACCGCTCGAATTGCATGAAGTGGATACAGACGCTGACATTCACGGAGAGGGAAGCCTCTTTGTGGATGAGGGCAATGAAACAGAGGACGACCAGGAGGATGATATCTAATGGCTGGAAATGTCCATCATGAAATAGCCGGCATCAGGATGAAACTTTCCTCCCCCGGGAGAGTCAGAGAACTCTCCAGCGGCGAGGTCAAGAAGCCTGAGACGATAAATTATAGAACGCTTCGCCCGGAAAAGGACGGTCTTTTCTGCGAGCGTATCTTTGGCCCCACGAAGAGCTATGAGTGTTCCTGCGGCAAGTACAAGCGCAGCGGCCCCAAGTTCCGCGGCGTCGTGTGCGACCGCTGCGGCGTTGAGGTTACGGATAACCGTGTGCGCCGTGAGAGAATGGGGCACATCGAACTTGCGGCTCCGGTTGTGCATATCTGGTATTTGCGCGGTATTCCGAGCCGTTTGAGCCTCCTGCTCGGTGCTTCGACGAAAGAACTTGAGAAAGTCGTCTACTTTGCGCCGTCGCGGCGCAGGGAGAAGGTCTTCAAGGTTGTAAACGAAGGCCGCAGGATCGACCTGGCGCGGCGAGGCACGCTGATGTCAGCCATCGAAGAGAAGGTCCATCGTTACTACGACCCGAAGTTCAAGGCCGAAGAGGCGTTCCGTATCACGAAAGTGGAAGAAGTTCCCTTCGATGAAGGCGACGTTATTACGGCGTCGCAGGCAAACCGCGTGCGCGGAGAGTTTGGCGACGACGCGTTTGTCGTTGAGCCTGCGTTCCGTCTTGTAAAAGAAGGCGAAGACCTCGGTTCCAGCACGATCGTCGGGGAGTCCAAGGTCAAGGGCCTGCTCGAAGCGGACCCTGATCTGAAATCGGAACCAGCTGTCATCAACAATCAGGAAGCGTTCTGCGTGACTTCCGTCATGCGCCTTCCTTTTGCGAAGAACGACGTGATCGCTGAGTCTGAGTACAGACTTTACAATCAGAAGTACCCGAAACGTTTCCAGACGATCGAAGAGACGGAAACGATCGAAGATCCTTGCTACATCGTGATCGCGGGCGGCGAGTCGCCTTTCGAAAGGGCGGACGTCATCCTTGAACGCGAGGAGCGCATCTGCGCGGCGTACGACAAAACGTTCAAGGCAGGTATCGGCGCCGAAGGCGTCATGTCCCTGCTGGAGAAGATCGACGTCGAGATGCTCGTTTCGTCGCTTCGCGAGGAAATCGCGGAGTGCTCGGGACAGAAGAAACGCAAGCTGGTCAAACGGCTCCAGGTTGCGGAGGATTTCAGGAAGAGCGACAGCCAGCCCGAGTGGATGGTCATGTCCGTGCTTCCGGTCATTCCGCCCGATCTTCGCCCGATGGTTCAGCTCGATGGCGGACGTTTCGCGACGTCTGACTTGAACGACCTTTACAGGCGCGTCATCAACCGCAATAACCGTCTGCGCAAACTGCAGGAGCTGAAAGCGCCGGAGATCATTATCCGGAATGAAAAGCGCATGCTGCAGGAGTCGGTGGACGCACTGATTGACAACGGCCGCCGCGGCAAAGCGGTGCTCGGCGCGGGCAACCGTCCGCTTAAGAGCCTTACCGACCTGCTGCGCGGTAAAAAAGGACGCTTCCGTCAGAACCTGCTCGGAAAGCGTGTTGACTATTCCGGACGTTCCGTTATCGTAATCGGGCCGCACCTCAAGATATACCAGTGCGGTTTGCCGAAGCAGATGGCGCTAGAGCTGTTCAAGCCGTTCGTTATGCATAAGCTCGTCGAAAGCGGGCTTGCGCCGAACGTCAAGAGCGCACGCCGGTTTATCGAAAGAGGACGCGACGAAGTTTGGGCGATATTGGAAGAGATTATCAAGGACCATCCGGTCATGCTGAACCGCGCCCCGACGCTGCACAGGCTTGGTATTCAGGCGTTTGAGCCGGTCCTGATCGAAGGAAAGGCGATTCGTCTGCACCCGCTCGTTTGTACGGCATTTAACGCGGACTTTGACGGAGACCAGATGGCTGTGCACGTACCGCTTTCGCTTGAAGCGCAGACAGAGGCGCGCGTTCTGATGCTTTCCTCGAATAACCTGCTTTCGCCTGCGAGCGGAAAACCGGTTGTCACACCGACACAGGATATTATCCTGGGCGTCTACTATTTGACGACGATGCGCGACGGACTGAAGGGCGAGGGCATGTACTTCCGCGATACGGAAGACGTTATTTCGGCGCTCGACCACAACATCGTGCACGTTAATTCAAAGATACGCATCAAAGCGGATCCAGACTGGCAGTGCGAGAGAATCGACGGTAAATGGGTCGAAACGTCGCCGGGACGCGTGCTCTTTAACAGCGCGCTGCATCCCGACCTGCGTTTCCTCAATGAAGCGATTAATAAGAAGCAGATGGGGAACCTGCTGGACACGGCCTATGACAGAGTCGGGCAGACAGCAATGGTAATGATGCTCGACGAGATCAAGTCGCTTGGCTATCGCTGGTCAACGCACAGCGGTATCAGCCTCGGTGTTGGCGACATCACGGTTCCGAAGGAAAAGAAGGAGATCCTTGACGTGACGCAGGTGCAGGAAGAAGACCTCACCGCGCAGTACGAAATGGGTATCCTTACAGAAGACGAATACATGCGCCAGAAAGACATTCTGTGGTCGGATGCGGGACGTAACATCGCCGATAGGATCATGGACAGCATGGATTCGGTGAACCCGCTGCGTATCATGGTAGACTCGGGCGCTCGCGGTTCGCGCGGACAGGTCGCGCAGATGGCCGGTATTCGCGGTCTCATGGCAGACCCGTCCGGACGCATCATCCGCTATCCGATCACCGCAAACTTTAAGGAAGGTCTGAATACGCTGGAGTACTTTATCTCCACGCACGGCGCCAGAAAGGGTCTCGCGGACACCGCGCTTCGTACGGCGAAGTCCGGTTATCTGACACGCCGTCTTGTCGACGTTGCACAGGATCTCATTATTATGGATGAGGACTGCGGCACGGACAAGGGCGTCGAGATCAAGGCCCTGCTCCAGCAGGACGGCAAGGCGACGATTCCGCTTTCGGAGCGTCTCGAGGGCCGTATCAGCCTTATGGATGTCAAGCATCCCACCAAGAAGCGTGAAACGCTGCTTGAGCGGGGTGAGGAAATTACGCCGGAAAAAGCGGCGCTGATACAGAAGCTTGGAATAGAGACTGTGTGGGTTCGCAGCCCGCTGACTTGCGAGCTTCGCCATGGCATCTGCCGCACCTGCTACGGGCGCGACCTTGGTACACGCAAGAAAGTGGCGATCGGCGAGTCGGTCGGCGTCGTTGCGGCGCAGTCCATCGGTGAACCGGGTACGCAGCTTACGATGCGTACCTTCCATACCGGCGGCGTCCGCCAGTTCACGGGAGAAGACATCACGCAGGGTCTTCCGCGAATCGAGCAGTTGTTTGAAGTGCGCCGTCCGAAGAAGGTCGCAATCCTGGCTGAGCACGACGGAATGCTCGTGGAGATTCGTGAGATGGACGGCAAGAAGAAACTGATTGTTGCTGTCGGCGAAGGCGAAAACGAGGAAAAGGTATCCTACAACATCCCCGCGTCGCAGAATCTCGTCTCCGGCATCGAAGAGGGCACCCCGCTCAGGAAAGGCCAACTGCTTACGGAAGGTTACATTGATCCGCAGCAGATGCTCGAAGTGGAGGGTCTCGAAAAGGTGCAGCATTACCTGCTTGACGGGATACAGGAAGTTTACCGTTCGCAGGGTGTTTCGATCAACGATAAGCACATTGAGACAATATTGCGCAAGGTTGCGCCTGTAAACCGCGTTCGCGTGGTTGAAGAAGGCGACAGTTCGTTCGTTTCCGGCGAGCTTGTGTGGAAAGAAGACCTTGAGGAAAATATGCGGGAGATTCGCGAGCAGAACGCCAAATCGCTCGAAGAGTCCTATGCATTCATGAAGAAGTATGTCTTGAAGAGCTTGCCTACAAGCGGCGACAAACAGTTGTCCGAGCTGGCCGGGAAGGCCATGCAGCAAGACCTGCTGGAAAGCGTGCTGAAGCCGGGAGGCGTCGCGGGTGAGATTCTCGTCGAAGACGATGAAGGCGAACTTCGCGTCGTGATTGGTGACGCAAGCTTCCGTAGACTCATGGACGGGCTGGAATTGATCGAGCCGTTCAAAGATGAAGAAAGCGGAGAAGTGGTTGTGCCGGCAGGCGCGAAACTCTCTTCCGCGGACCTTGCAAAAATCGTTGCCGTGCCGCCGAGACCGCTTCTTGTCAGGGATACGAATTCCCTTGACGACCTGAAAGACGCGGCCTGGTTTGCGGAAGACGTAACGAAGAACGATAAGGTGCTGCTTGCTGTCGATTCCGTACTGGATGAAAACGCAATCAAGGTACTCAAGGCCAATAATGTTGATCAGGTTAAAATCTGGAAATCGCTCGAGCGGATCAATCTCACAGATGCGATGCATCACATCATGATTGAGAACTACTTCGGGAAGCCGCTCACGCAGGCGATGGATTCAGAGGGGCAGGTTGTCGAGAACATCGGTCACTCGATTGATGGTGCGATCGTGCGCGGAATCGTCGAGGGCACAATTTCCGGCATCGAGAGCGAAGGTACAATCATCACGCGCCAGAAAATCATCAAGCAGGTCCTGGTCGACCGGGCGTATGGCAAGATATTGCTGGAGCCCATTCAGGACGAAGACGGCAAAGTGCTGGCGGAAGCAGGCCAGGAAGTGAACGGCGAGATCATCGAAGATGTCGCGTTCGGCGCCTGGGGAATCCTGACGCTGCGCGCGAAGCAGGCGCCTTCGGAATACAAAGAGCTGATCCAGCGCGTTTCCTTCGTCAGGAGACTCAAGGAAGAGCCTGATTGGCGGCCCGTGGTGCATGGTGTTACGAAAGCTGCTCTGGCAACGGACAGCTTCCTCTCGGCCGCATCTTTCCAGCAGACCGCACAGGTTTTGGCTGCTGCTGCGGTGCGGGGCGACATTGACGGTCTCGTCGGACTTAAGGAGAACGTGATTATCGGTCTTCTGATCCCGGCAGGTACCGGAATTGAGCGCTATCGTAAAGTTGAAGTGAGCGAATCGCATGATCGGACGGAGGAAACCCTGCCGGTTGTCGAGGTTGCAGAGGAAACACCTTCGGAGGATTTGCAGGTCGAAGAGACCGGCTCGGAAATTTTTCAGTAAAATTACGTAAAAATTCTCCAACGTAAAAAAAATGTAGCGGAAGCCCAAGTGTTTGTTGACACCAACGGCTTCCGCTGTTATTATATCCCGGTGCGCTTTCGCACGGGAGGTGTCGCTATGCCTTTGGACGAGCTTGCAACAGAGCGTCGAATCGCTGGCAGGAACGGCGTTCTCCGTGGTTTAAAAGCGGATTATATAGAGAAGGTTTTTCTGTCCAGAGAAGCCGACAAGTTTTTGTTGGATGAAATTATCCGATTGGCTGATCAAAAAAAAGTTTCGGTAGAATGGGCAGATACATCGGTGCAGCTAGGAAGAGCGTGCGCAGTCGACAGAAAGACAGCTGTGGCCGCAATTCTTAAAAAGTAGAAAACGAAAAACAAGAGGAAGGAGGGAGCTGTTTGCCAACAATCGCTCAGCTTATCAGAAACGGTAGGGCAGAGAAAAGACGTCGTTCAAAGGCGCCGGCTCTTCAGGAAAATCCGCAGCGTCGTGGTGTTTGCACCCGCGTATATACGGTGACCCCAAAGAAGCCAAACTCTGCGCTTCGTAAAGTAGCTCGCGTTCGTCTTACCAACGGAATCGAAGTTACTGCCTACATCCCGGGTGTAGGTCACAACTTGCAGGAACACTCTGTCGTGCTTGTGCGCGGCGGTCGTGTAAAGGACCTGCCCGGCGTGCGTTATCACATAGTCAGAGGTACACTTGACTGTGGCGGAGTCGAGAATCGTCGTCAGAGCCGTTCGCTCTACGGTGCTCGCAGACCGAAGAACTAGTTAGGGAGGTAAAGTCCTATGCCACGTAAAGGACATGTTAAAAAACGTGTGTCGCCGCCCGATTCGGTATATGCGAACATGGCGATCACGAAATTCATCAACTGCCTGATGCTCGACGGAAAAAAGAGCACGGCGGAGAGAATTTTCTACGGCGCGCTGGATTTGGCGGGAAGCAGGCTTGATCTTGCGCCCGCAGAAGTGTTTGAAAAAGCGATGGGCAACGTGCGTCCCTTGGTCGAAGTCAGGCCGCGCAGGGTCGGCGGCGCAACCTATCAGGTTCCCGTCGAAGTGAAGCCCGACAGGGCGCAGGCGCTGGCGATCCGCTGGATCATCAACTTTTCGAGATCCCGTAAGGGTATTCCGATGGTGGAGCGTCTTGCACGCGAACTGACCGACGCCTGCAAAGGTGAAGGCGGCTCTGTGAAGAAACGCGAAGACACGCACCGTATGGCGGAAGCAAACCGCGCATTCGCGCATTATCGGTGGTAAATCAGTAACATTGAGTAAGACAGTAAGGATTTGGTGGTGTTGACGATGCAAAGCATCGACTTGAGTAAAGTGCGTAACATAGGAATCGCAGCGCACATAGACGCAGGAAAGACGACGACGACGGAACGTATCCTTTTCTATACGGGCCGTAAGCACAAACTCGGCGAAACGCACGAGGGTGCTGCTACGATGGACTGGATGGAGCAGGAGCGCGAAAGAGGGATTACGATCACCTCCGCCGCGACAACGGCGTTCTGGGGCGATTGCTTGATCAATGTGATTGATACGCCCGGGCACGTGGACTTTACTGTGGAAGTTGAGCGCTCTATGAGAGTGCTTGACGGTGCGGTTTCTGTTTTTTGCGCAGTCGGCGGTGTCGAACCTCAGTCTGAAACGGTTTGGCGTCAGGCCGATAAATATCGGGTCCCGCGGGTTGCATTTGTCAATAAGATGGATCGTGTCGGGGCAGATTTTGCTTCGGTTGTGGATCAGATGCGCAAGAGACTTGGTGCGAATGCTGTTCCGATCCAGCTCCCGATTGGCGTCGAAGACGGCTTTTCGGGTATGGTAGATTTGGTGGCCAATAAGGCTGTTATCTACGACGATGCGCTCGGCACAGAATTTCATGTTGCTGACGTGCCCGCGCAGCTAGAGGAAGAAGTCGAACTGGCGCGTGCCGAAATGATAGAGGCGCTCGCGGATCACAACGACGAAATGATGGAACTTTACCTTGAGGGTAAAGAAATCTCGACGGAAATGCTCGTGTCAACGATCAGAAAGGCGACGATCAGCCTTGATATCGTTCCGGTTACGTGCGGTTCCGCATTTAAGAACAAGGGCGTACAGCCGTTGCTCGACGCTGTAGTTGCATATCTTCCGAGCCCGATCGATATGCCTCCCGTCATCGCGGTGAACCCCGATGACACTGAGCAGCAGATCGAAGTGCTTCCCACACCGGAAGCGCCTTTTGCGGCGCTGGCGTTCAAGATTATGGTCGACCCCTTTGTCGGAAGACTTGCGTTTTGCCGTATTTACTCGGGACGCATTGAGAACGGCATGGGGATTTATAACTCTAATACGAGACGTCGCGAGCGCATCGGAAGAATTCTCCGTATGCACGCGAACAAACGAGAAGAGATGGAAGACGCGCAGGCAGGCCTTATCGTCGCAATTCCCGGATTGAAGCAGATTCGTACGGGCGATACGCTTTGTGAGGAGAAAACGCCTCTTCTGTTGGAGAACCTCATCTTCCCGGAACCGGTTATCTCGCTTTCTGTCGAACCGATGAGCAAGGCAGACCAGATCAAACTGGCGAAGGGGCTGGAGTCTCTTTCAGAAGAAGACCCCACCTTCCGCGTCTCTGTGAACGAGGACACCGGGCAGACGATCATCAGCGGTATGGGCGAGCTTCATTTGGAGATTATCGTCGACAGGCTTCGCAGGGAGTTCAACGTTGAAGTCAAGGTTGGACGGCCGCAGGTCGCCTACCGCGAGACCATTCGCAAACCGGCAACTGCACAGGGTAAATTTGTGCGTCAGTCGGGTGGTAAGGGCCAGTACGGCGATGTCGTGCTCGAGGTCGAGCCGCTTGAAGGCGGCAAAGGTTTCGAGTGGGTCGATAAAATCGTTGGCGGCGTCGTTCCCAAAGAGTATATCCCGGCAGCCCAGAAGGGCGTCGAGGAAGCACTCAACAACGGCGTACTCGGTGGTTATCCCGTCATCGGCATAAAGGTCTCTATTATTGACGGCAGCTATCATGAAGTGGACAGCTCCGAGATGGCGTTCCGCATCGCAGGTTCTATGGCGGTAAAGGATGCGATCAAAAAGGCGAGCCCCGTTTTGATGGAGCCGGTCATGGATGTCGAAGTCGTCGTTCCGGAAGAGTATATGGGCGACGTAATCGGCGATATTTCTTCGCGCCGCGGTAAGGTTGGCGAAATGGGCGTACGCGGAAACGCGCGCGTCGTAAAGGCCTTCGTTCCGCTTGCGGAGATGTTTGGATATGCAACGGACCTTAGAAGCAAAACATCGGGCAGGGCTTCCTACACAATGAGTTTCGACCATTATGAAGAAGTTCCTAAAAGTGTAGCAGATGAGCTTCTGAAACA
>JAJDJB010000037.1 GCA_030266985.1 Synergistaceae bacterium OttesenSCG-928-D05 | reverse complement strand
GGTACCGCTGGCGGCGATGGAAGAAGTTTTAAGGCAGGCGTCCGTACTGGACGAGGCCGTAAAAGGGAAAATCGGTTTCTCTGATTTGAATTGGGCGGAGGAATAAAAACATGCTGCCTCATGAGCGTGAAGAAAAAAGTATTTCTAACGAAGAACTCTTGAAAATCGGCGTTGACGTCCTGAAGAATGAAGCGGATTCGTTGCTTGCGTCTGCGGGAAAAATTGGCATGGAGATGGCCGAAGCGGCACGTATTATTAGTCGCTGCGGCGGGCGAATCGTCGTATCCGGGCTTGGAAAATCCGGACATGTCGGCAGAAAGACCGCTGCAACCTTTGCTTCGCTTGGGGTCCCCGCCTTTTTTCTGCATGCTGCGGAAGGCGTGCACGGCGACCTTGGCATGGTCTGCCGCGAAGATATCGGCTATTTTTTGAGCAACAGCGGTGAGACGCGGGAACTGATCGACCTGATTCCATATTTTAAGCGCCTTGGCGCGCCGATTATTGCGGTGACGGGCAATGTAGATTCAACGCTTGCTCGTGAGGCGGATATCGTGCTGGACTGTCACGTCGACCATGAGGCGGATCCCCTGAAGCTTGCGCCGACAAGCAGCACGACGCTGCAAATGGCGCTTGGTGACGCGGTCGCGGGCATGACGACGACGCTGCTCGGGCTTGGTAAGGAAGATTTTGCGATGTTCCATCCGGGCGGAACGCTTGGCAAACGGCTTCTTTTGCGTGTGTCTGACCTGATGGGTACGGGCGCGCGTATTCCGTTTACGGATATAGACGCGATGGTCCGCGAAGCCCTTTTTCACATAACGAGTAAGGGGTATGGGGCGACATTGGTCGTCGATGCAAAAGGAGAGCTTGCCGGAATATTTACGGACGGAGACCTGCGCCGCCTTATCGAACGCCACGGCGTGCAAACCTTTGATTCTCCCGTCGCTCAGTGCATGACGAAGACGCCGTGCGTTATCGAACCTGACAAACTGGCGGTCGAAGCATTGCGCCTCATGGAGGAGCGCAGCATATCCGTTCTAATCGTGGTCGAAAACAACAAACCGGTCGGCGTGCTGCACCTGCACGATCTTCTGAGGGCAGGAGTCGCATAGAAAACAAATGCTGAGGGCGCTCTATCAGCCGCTCATAAACGCCGTTTTTTCGCTCATGTGGCCCAAGCTGCGCGATAAGTACACCGAGGGTTACGATGAGAGACGCGGTTCGATCCCCGAGTCGAAAATCGAAATTTTGCGCGGTGCAAGGCCATTTTGGGTGCACGGCGTTTCCGTTGGTGAGGTGCAGGCCGCAATTCCTCTGATAAAGGCGGCGCGCGCTGCGGGTTACCGTGGTCCGGTCGTCGTGTCGACGACAACGGAGACGGGCAAAGCCATGGCTTTGCGCCTTGGTACGGAACTCTTTGATTTTCATATTTATTATCCCTGGGACAAAAAAAACTATGTGCAGGCTGCACTCAATGCTCTGAATCCGTGGGCGTTTGCTGCGCTCGAAACGGAGCTGTGGCCCAATATGCTGTGGGAGCTGCGCGACAGGGCGGTACCGGCGTTTCTGGCCAACGGACGACTTTCGGACCGTACGATGGAACGCTTGCGCGGTTTTCCGGGGCGTGCTGTCGGGCGGCATATGTACAATCTTTTCACGGAATTATACTTACGGGAAGATCGGGATGCGGATCGTCTTTTGAACGTAGGCATCGCTCCGTCGAAACTTTTTGTCTTCGGCGACAGTAAAATCGATGCGCTGCTCGAACGCAGGGAATACTCAGACATCGCTGCGCTCCGCGACAAAATGGAAATAGGGGACGCCCCTGTTTTCATCGCCGGCAGCACCCACATCGGTGAGGACGAAGAGGTGTGCCGCGCGTTTCGAATAGTGAAAAAAGAAATTCCGAACGCAAAGCTTATTCTTGCCCCGCGCCATCCTGAGCGTATTGCGGATATCGCGGGACTTTTCAACGGTCTGCATACGACCCTTTTTTCATCTGTCACAGCCGGTTGGGACGTGCTCCTGGTTGATCGTATCGGCGTGCTGTTTGAACTCTATGGGCTGAGCAATGCCGCGTTTGTCGGCGGCAGCCTGGTTGATAAAGGCGGGCAGAATATACTTGAGCCAGCCGTATGGGGCGTGCCGATTGAGCATGGCCCTTATATGGAAGACTTTACCGGCCCCTCGGAAGAGCTGCAGCGCGCAGGACTGGTCACAAAAGTCAGCGGCGCAGACGAACTTGCAGCGGATTGGCTGCGCGTGATGAATGAACTTGATAGGACAGAACGTTTTAAGGCCATAGCGGAGGATTATTTCGCCGTGCGTTCGGGCGCAGCACAGCGCACCTGGCAGCGAATCTCCGAATATGCGTCGAGAGAAGGTGGAACGGATGCTTTCGACAGATCATAAATGCCGGCTGAAAGCCATTGTCATATTGAGCGATGGGATTCGGGGGCATCTAAATCAGAGCCGCGGCATTACCGGCTGGCTTTCAAAAATGACAGGCGCCGAAATTCTGGAACTGGAAGTCCCGTTGCTGAAAAATGCCGTAAGACTACGTGCGCGGTCTGAGGCAAAAGGATTGGCTGCGGGCAATAAAAGGGACGCGCGCGACTGGATTAACAAATTCGAGGGGGAATCTCTCGTTCGGCAGGTTGGGCAGTGGTTTGCGGAGCGAAATATCTATGAGGGCAGCAGAGAAGTCTTGCTGATTTCCGCAGGCAGCGCGGCTGCGCCATATAATCTCGCGCTGAGCTATATCTGGCGTTGCGCTTGTGCGACTGTGATGACCCCGAGCGGCCTCGGTACGGACCCTTTTGATTTTGCAATCGTACCTGAGCATGACTATCCTGCGCCGAAACCCAACGTTTTCGTGACGTTGGGCTCTCCGAATTCGGTGGTAAAAGAAGACCTCGTAAAAGAAGGAGAGCAATTGCTCGCAGATTTTCCTTCTGCCGCGGGGAAAAAATGGTCCGTGCTCATTGGCGGCGACGATGCGAACTATTCGATCGGAGCAGCATGGATTGAAAAAAATATTGGCCTAATTTTGCGTTCTGCCGAGGTCGAAGACGCCGACCTCTATATCACGACGTCACGTCGAACGCAGCCGGCTGCCGCTGAAGCGCTGAAAAAGCTTGCGGGCGGCACGGAGCGCATAAAATATCTTTTGATCGCAGCAGAAGATCCAATTAACCCGATTCCCGCAATGTTGGGGTTCTCTAACGAAGTCTTTTGCACGGACGATTCGGTAAACATGGTCTCGGAAACCGTCACCGGCGGGCATTGTGTGATCCTGATGCGGGCGGGGCGTAAGTACGGGCCGAAGATGCTGCTGCAGAAAATAACCTCGTGGCTCGCAGAGCGCGATGCGGTTTCACCAGCGTCTGTCTGGGGCGTGCCGAAGTTTGACCGCGTTTTTTTCCGTTTCGCGCGCCATGGCGCTCTGGTTGAATTCGACGACTGGATTCACGGAAAGCGCGAACGGCTCTCGTACGAATGGGATGAGGTTGAGCGTGAAAAATGGAAAGATTTTAATGAATCGCACCGCGCTGCGCAATGGATATGTACGAATTGGAAATGAAGGAATGTTAAAACGTTGCCAAAACCGTATTTTCACAGATCGTATCTCCCCAACTTCTGCTAATATATACAAGGGTACTTTGCAAGTGTAAAACAGTCGCCAAAAGCGGCGTAAATCGAAAGGACTGGTAGTATTGAAGAAAGTTTTGCTAACTCTGCTTGTATTGGCAATGATCTGCGCTGCGGGGACGGCTGCGCTGGCCGCGGATCCCGCTCCTGCTGAAAGAAGCGAGACAAGGCCCTATAACGTAAGCCAGCTTGTGGCCGGGGCATCCGAGACGTATGAAAGCCTTTTCGTAGACGTAGAGTGGCTCAAAAAGCATTTGAACGAAGTAATCGTCATAGACACAAGGCCGGAAAGCCTCTATGTCGGCGGACATATTCAGGGAGCAGTTAATGCGACTTGGACCTATTTTGCGAACATCAACGCGCCCGCAGGCAGTATGAAGTGGGGCGTGCTGTGGCCGGAAGCCACGATGGCAAAACGTATTGGCGCGCTCGGCATCAACGGTAAAAAGCATGTCGTCCTTTATTGCGACGGCGGCGGCTGGGGACAGAGCGGCTATGCGGCGATGATTATGCGCATGTGCGGGATTAAGGATGCGAAGATCCTCGACGGCGGTATCCTTGCGTGGAAAAAAGCGGGCGGGAAAATTTCGACTACGAAACACACGAATAAGGCCGTTGCGTTTAGCCTCACGAAATATGCCCCGTACTACGTCACGCACACGCAGTGGATCAACGATAATATCGGCAAGCCGAGCCTCGTGCTGCTGGATGTAAGAACGCCCCAGGAATTTGAGGGCAAAATCCGCCCCTTCCAGGAGAAACGCGGCGGACACCTTCCCGGCGCGATTAATCTTCCGATGGGCGAATTGATCGACAAAGATTTCAAATTCATGTCGCATGACGAACTGAAAGCAATTTTCCAAAAAGCCGGCCTTACGCCTGATACTGAAATCGTCGTCTATGACACGGCGGGCGTGCGTGCCGCGAACGTTCTGATGGCGCTGCGCTATACGGGATTCCCGAAGTCACGCTGCTATGATGAAGGCTATCAGGCATGGGCAGGAGACGCTACGCTGGAGATCGAAACCTCCAACTAAATACGCGAATTTCTTACAGAACGAATACCCGGCTTTTGGCATCACAGGTCGCAATTTGAACAATTGCCCGGCGCCGAAGCCGGGTTTTTGTATGATTTGGAAGAATATCTGCGTACGGCAATAACAAACAGGGCGGCCTAGGGCCGCCCTGTTTGTCGTATGCATGAAAAATTTTACGTTTAATATTCCGCGAGGATTTTTTTAAGTTTGCCCTCGTCGATGTTGCCGCCTGAAACGACGATGCCGACACTTTTGCCTTTGGGATTTGCTTTGCCTGCAATCAACGCGGCAATACCAACCGCGCCTGCGCCCTCAATAATCTGATGGTGCTCGCGGTGAATCAGCGCAATCGCGCGTTTGATATCGTCTTCCGTTATCTCATGAATGCCTGTGACGCGCTGTTTTGCAAACGTCACCAGGCTTTGCGGAATCGAACCCGACAGCCCGTCCGCAAGCGTATCCAGGTACTCGACCTGCCGTACGACTCCGTCCGGCCATGAAACGACCCACGGATTTGACGTGTCGGACTGGACGCCCCAAATTTCCACATCCGGATTGATTGCTTTCGCGGAGATCGCGATGCCGTTCATGAGTCCGCCGCCGCCCGCCGGAATGAGCAGGTAGCCGATTTCCGGTTCATCCATAAACATTTCGAGCCCCGCCGTCCCCTGACCGGAAATGACGGTTGCGTCTTCGAAGGAAGATACATAAGTCGCGCCCGTTTCGTCCGCGAAATCGTGCGCGTCCTGCTCCGCGCGGTCGTAATCTCCTTCCGAAATGACGAGATTTACCCATTCTCCGCCCCTGCGCAGAATCATCTGTTTTTTTGTTTCCGGGCATACGTTCGGCACAAAAATCGTCGTGCGTATTTTAAGCTCGTTCGCGGCAAGCGCGACGCCCTGCCCGTGGTTTCCGCTTGAGCAGGTAATGACGCCGCGTTTGCGTTCGTCTTCGTTCAGCGAATTCATTTTATACAGCGCGCCGCGAACCTTAAAAGAACCGCATAGCTGTTGGTTTTCCCATTTAATATAGACCGGAACGCCCGCGATTTCAGAAAGCGCGTAAGAGTATTCCGTCGGCGTATGCCGGACGCGCTTACGCAAAAAACGGTACGCTTTTACGACATCCTGAAAGCCCGGTTCGTAGGGGAGCCTGTCCAAATATTTCATTTGAAAATTCCTCCTTGGTCGTTCGTATTCATCTGTTTTTATTTTATCATTAAGGGGCGTTGACAGCGTCAGGGCGCCCTATATAATCAATTGCATACAATTGAACGAAGTTCGTCCGATATGGGAGGGGTTTTTATGAAATACGTACGCATGCCGATTGAAAAAGAATCGCCGGAACAGTTCGGGTATGAAAAGATCAAGAACAATCTGACTGAAACATCTGTGCGCGATCGGAGCCTCAAGGATCTGGGAATCGTCCTTGACGATATGATTCTGCCCTATGGCGACCACTTGGGCGACGTGCGCCTTCGCGAACTAATCGCGAAACAATCCGGGATTGATGACATGGACAACGTAATCGTTACGGGCGGCGCGGCTTCGGCGCTTTTCCTCGTCGCTTCATCGCTTCTCGAACCGGGCGATCATATGATCGTTGCGCGCCCGAACTACGGAACGAACATTGCGACGCCTGTCGCAATCGGTGCGGATGTCAGTTATCTGGACCAGAAATTCGACGAGGGTTTCAAAGTTGATCTTGACCGCCTGCGTTCGATGGTGCGCCCGGATACGAAATACATTTCGCTCACGGTGCCGCATAACCCGACCGGCACGATGATGTCGCTTTCCGAGCTCAAAGAGGCGATCGCGATCGCTGAAAAAAATAACGTTTTTCTGCTCGTCGATGAAACGTACCGCGATATGTTCAAGGGAGAAACGCTCCCCGTTGCGGCCGCGCTGAGCGACAAAGTCATTTCGATCTCCTCGCTTTCCAAAACATATGGTATCCCGGGCATTCGCATCGGCTGGGCAATCTGTCAGGATAAGGCGATGTCGGATCTGCTGCTCTGCGCGAAAGAGCAAGTTTGCATCGGCGGCAGCGTTGTCGACGAATACATCGGCTACGTTGCGCTTTCGCAGAAGGAAGCATGGATTAAGCAGAACGACGCAACAATCGCCGCGCGGTTCGCGGTCGTTAAAAAATGGATTGAAAATGAGGATTTGATCGAATGGGTCGAGCCGCGTGCGGCCTGCACCTGTTTCCCGCGCGTGAAGCTGGACGTCGCGTTCGAC
Organism: Synergistaceae bacterium OttesenSCG-928-D05; assembly: GCA_030266985.1. Taxonomy (GTDB): domain Bacteria; phylum Synergistota; class Synergistia; order Synergistales; family Synergistaceae; genus JAJDJB01. The sequence continues at coordinate 7,240 of JAJDJB010000037.1, read as the reverse complement.
GTAGACAAGTTCTATCATGTTATGAATGAAAAATACGGCACCTACGTCGGGCCCGGCCACTGGTTCGATCAGGGCCGGCGCTATCTGCGGATCGGTTACGGCTGGCCGCTGGAAGAAGAGCTGAAAGCTGGGCTTGCGGGTATTTCCGCGGCGCTGCGCGAGTCGCTGATATAACATGCGTATCTTATATGCAGGGTTTGGCAATGTCGCGCGCGAAATGACGCGCATTTTCAGCCGCCCCGACCTGTACCAAAATCTTCGTTTTCAGCCGTCGGTCGTCGGGATATTTACCGGGCGGCATGGCGGTATTGCGGACGATGGCGGCATAGATGCCGTTCGTGTTTCGCAGAATCTGGCGAACTTCGGTGCGCTTGCCGAAAACAAGAGCGATCTTTCAAATGTATCGACGCTTGAAGCGATACAAACGCTTGATTACGACGTGCTCGTCGAACTGACCTCGCTTTCCATCGAAAAAAAAGGGGAGCCAGCAGCGTCGCACATCCGAGCGGCACTGTCGCGCGGCAAATCTGTCGTTTCCGCGAACAAGGGCCCGGTCGCGTTTCATTACCGCGAATTGAAAGCGCTTGCGGACGCAAACGGCGCGCTTTACCTGTTCGAGTCCGCGGTGATGGACGGCGCGCCCGTTTTCAATTTTGTGCAACGGTGTATGAAAGGCGCCCGCGTAACGGGCTTTGCAGGCATACTGAACGGAACGACGAATTTTATCCTCTCGTACATGGAGCAGGGCGGCACGTTTGAGGACGGCGTGAAAAAGGCGCAGGAGGCGGGGATTGCGGAAGCGGATCCGTCGCTTGACGTCGACGGCTGGGATGCGGCGGCGAAAGTTGCGGCACTTGCGAACGTTTTGATGGATGCGGATATCACGCCGCTGGACGTGGATCGCTGCGGGATTTCGGGTGTGACGCCGCAAGACGCGCAAGCGGCGCTTGCGGAGAATAAGCGTCTTAAATTGATTTGCCGCGGCTGGGTCGACAACGGCACGATCAGGACAAAGGTTGGGGTAGAGGCAGTCGATCGGGACGACGTTTTCGCGCTGATTTCACATTTTGGCTCGGCGGTGCGTTTTGAGTCGGACCTGATGCATCCGAATGTGATCGTGCAGGATTGCCCCGATTTGCTTGATACGGCCTACGGCGTTATTGAAGACTTGCTGACTGTGCGTGCGGCTTCGCACAGCGTATAATGAAACGATCAATTATAAAGGAGTGAGGAGAATGTCTAATCCGCTATTGCGGGTTCACCTCAGTGTGATTCGCAGGAATACAGAGGCAATCGTAAAAAAATGTGCGGGGTACGGCATCTCCGTTTGGGGCGTCACGAAGGGCCTGTCCGCCCCGGTCGAGCTCGCGGCTGCGATGCGGGATACGGGAATCACGGCGATTGCGGATAGCAGGCTTGCAAATATCAAGCGGATGAAAAACGCGGGAATCGACCTTCCCTTTGCGCTGATCCGCATCCCGATGCGCTCGGAACTGGAAGAAATGCTTGACTACGCGGATATTTCCATGGCTTCGGACCTCGGAACACTAACAGAACTTGCCGCGCTGTGCGAAAAAAAGAAAAAAAATCACGCGGTCATACTCATGGTTGATCTCGGCGACCTGCGCGAGGGTTTCTTGACTAATCAGGTAGAGGAAGTTGCTTCGGCTGTGTCGAAACTAAATCCGTTGCTTCGCATCATGGGCGTCGGCGTCAATTTTGCCTGTGCGAGCGGCGTGCTTGCAAATTCTGAAAGCCTGCAAAAACTGCTTGTTTTCGGCGGCGTAATCGAATCCGCGCTCGGCAGAAAACTTGAAATATACTCGGGCGGCGGCACGGCCAAATCCCTTGCGAAGATAGACGAAGGACTTTTTCCTGCGGGCATCAACAATTTACGCATCGGCGAAGGGTGCTTGCTGGGAACGGATAAATGTTATCGCGCGGACATCCCGTGGCTTCAAAAGGGGACGATGGAGCTGGAGGCGGAACTTGTTGAGGTGCGCGTGAAACCGACGCTTCCGGTCGGGGAAATCGGGCTCGACGCGTTCGGCAACGCACCTTGCTTCGAGGATCGCGGAAACAGGCTGCGCGGTATTCTTGCGGTTGGAAAACAGGATGTGTATATCGATTCGCTGACGCCGCTCGACGAAGGTGTGCAGATCATCACTGCTTCAAGCGATCACCTGCTCGTGGATCTGGAAGAGTGCCCGGAGAAACCGAAAGTCGGGGATATTTTGAAATTCCGTCCCGCATATCCAGCGATGCTTTCCCTTTCGACCTCGCCCTATGTGACGAAGGTATACGAGGATTAAGGAGGATACGATGTCTTACGAAGTCTCGATCACCGATATTCTGAACGCGGCAAAATCTTTATCCGGCAAAACGAGGCGGACGCCGCTTGAATTTTCACCGGGCCTGAGCGAACTGACAGGCGGCGAAGTATGGCTGAAATTGGAGAACCAGCAGATCGCCGGTTCTTTTAAACCGCGCGGCGCGTTCAACCGCATGTTCGCAATGTCGGAAAAAGAACGTGAGGGCGGCGTCATTACCTGCTCGAGCGGGAACCATGCGCAGGGTATGGCGATGGCTGCGAAGATGCTGGGCGTGAAGGCCGTCATCTGCGTGCCGGGGCAGTGCCCCGAAGTCAAGCGTCAGGCGATCCGGGAAAAGGGCGGCGATTGCGTCGAACTTCGCGTGATCGGCACCTATTATGACGAGGCCGAGCAGGAAACATTCCGCATGGCGGAGAAAGAAAACCTTACGTTTATTTCGGCTTTCGACGATCCCTATATCGCGGCGGGGCAGGGCACGGTCGGGCTGGAAATGCTCCAGGACAAACCTGATCTTGACGTTATCCTGTGTCAGATCAGCGGCGCGGGGCTGATTCGCGGAGTCGCTACGGCGGCAAAATCGCTGCGTCCGGAGATCGCAGTGTGGGGCGTGCATGCCGCAGCGAATCCGGCGTGGCCGGAGGCGCTTAAAAAGGGTAAAGTCGAACCCTGCGAAGAAGAGGTCAGCCTTGCCGACGCGCTTGGCGGCGGCGCCTGTCAAAACCACTTTGCTTTCGTAAAAGAGCAGATCGCCGGAACGATTGCCGTTTCTGAGCATGAGATCGCAAAAGGCATCCGCTTTATGTTCGAGCGCCATCACCAGCTTGTGGAGGGCGCGGGCGCCGTTACGGTCGCCGCGGCGCTCACGGGCAAAATAAACCTTGCCGGCAAAAAAACGGGCATCGTTATTTCGGGCGGCAACATCGGCGAGGAAAAATTCCTCGAAGCCATGCGCGTGAGTAAGTAGGGAAACCATGTACGAACTCAGAGTATTGGATGCGGCGCAGTTTCGTTCGCTCGTCTTCATGGACGACGTGATTCCCGGCGTGGAAGAAGCTTATAAATTATTTTCCTCAGGCCGGGCAGGATTGTTCCCGATTATTACCCATGAATTTGATCCGGGGCGCAGCGACATGGACATTAAATCCGGCTATCTGGACGGCGCGGGCATTTACGGCCTTAAAATTTTGGGCTGGAACGCGGATAATCCGGCAGCTTTGGGTGTGCCTGCGCTGGCTGGGCTGATTGTCATTATGGATTTACAGCGGCAGCAGCCGGTCGGCATCTTAGAAGGAACGCCCGTGACCTTTCTGCGCACGGGGGCGGCTGGTGCGCTTGGCGCGCGTACTTTTGCCAGACCGGATTCCGAACGTGCGGTGATCGTTGGCGCAGGAGCGCAGGGGAGGGCACAGCTCCTTGGACTTTCACGCGTTATGGGACATCTTAAAACAGTCGATCTGTTCGACATGAACGAAGCATCCACGCAAAAAATGGCGGATGAAGTTAAGGCACAGTATCCGGGCCTCGAAATTTCAGCACGGAAGTTTGCCGACCTGGAGCGGTATGTCCGGCAGGCGGATATCGTGACGACATGTACGCCGTCCAAAAAACCTTTGATAAAATATGGCTGGGCAGCACCGGGAACGCATATCAACGCAGTCGGTGCGGATATGCCGGGTAAACAGGAGTTTGAGTCGAGCGTTGTCGCAACGTCGAAACTATTTTGCGATTCCAGACAGCAGGTCGCCTTAAAAGGCGAGTGCCAGCACGCGGTCTCGGAAGGGCTTGACCCGCAGGGCATCACGGAGATTGGCGAGGTGCTGAACGGAATAAAACCAGGGCGTGCGTCCGATGATGAGATCACGCTTTTCGACGCGACTGGAATGGCGCTGCAGGACCTGATTACAGGAAAAGTTGCGCTTGAACGCGCCGCTGCGGCGGGCATTGGAACGGTCATAAGGATGGAGCAGTAAAACAGGAATGAAAAAATATTGGACGGGTGTGGTATTGGCGCTTGCCGCAGCAGTGTGCTGGGGGATTATGAGCCCCATTGCAAAAATCGTTTCAGCCGCGGGCGTAAGTTTGATGACGGCGATGGTGTACCGCGGTTTTTTCGTCGCCGCGACAGTCGGTCCGCTTCTATATGTCACGAAAGGCGCTAGTATCTTTCGGCAAAGCCCGCGTTTTTTAAAATTTTACATGTTGTCGGGGTTTCTTACGGTCGTAGCTTCCGGCGGCGGGTTTCTGATGTCGCTTGAGTATCTGACGGTGGCGGAAGCGCTGATTGTACATTATATGTTTCCGCTAGTGACGCTTGCGGGGTCTTGCTTTATTACGCACGAAAAGCCGACTCGTCTTCAGGTGCTCGCGGGCTTCATGATCGTGCTTGGCGTTTACGTCGGCATGGTGAGCGGCGAGAAGAGCTTCGCCGGACTCTCCGTTCCGGGCATGATGTGGGGGATTTTTGCGGTAATCGGTATTTCGGGGCAGTCTCTTGTCGTAAGGCGCGTCGCGCGGGAAGTGGAGATCGACCAAATTGTCCTGCTCTTTTACGGACATCTTTTCGGTGCGATTATGCTTTTGGTCGGTAAGACGTTTTTTATGGGCTGGAGCGATCTCGCCAATATAACGCCGCAAGTTTTCATGCTTATGAACGTCCAGTCGCTTGCGGGAAGTCTTTTCGCTTTCGGATGCTTCTATACCGCGCTCAAATATATCCCGGCTGCGACCGTAAGTCTGCTCTGCACGCTTGAGATCGTAACGGCGGTCGCGCTTACCGCGCTGCTGCTCAGCATAATCCCGACGGCGCGCGAAGTTTTCGGCTGCGCGGTCATCATGCTCGCGGTTGTTTTTGCGACCGTCAAACCGAAAGAATATCGCGAAAACAGCACGCCCGGGCAGGCGCTTCAGGAATAATTCCAGCCAATTTTAAAAAGATAAAAAAATCAGCGAAAAAACGTCCTTGCGCGTGGTTTACGTAGTGCGCGGGACGTTTTTTTTCGTCGGCGCGGGGTTGACATGCACCATGCAGTGCTTGACCGCGGGGAATTCAAGTTCGATCGCGTCATGCACGCATTGCGCGATGGCATGGCTCTCATAAAGCGTTGCGTTCCCGTCGGAAGCGATTTCTACGTCCACAAATATCCGGTCGGAGAAGAGCCGCGTGCGAAGCAGGTCGATGCTTAAAACGCCGGATTGCGCGAGTATCAGCGCCCTGATTTTTTCACACATCTCTTCGTCGCAGGATCTGTCCGTCATTTTTTTAACCGCGCCAATGAAAATTTCAACGGCGGCTTTTATAACGACGGCGCAAATGAGAATTGCCGCAACGCTGTCCAACACGGGATAACCCATGCGTGCGCCAAGGATGCCGGCAAAGCTGCCGATCGAAGACAAAGCGTCGCTGCGGTGGTGCCATGCGTCGGCCATCAGGACGCTTGAATTGATTTTTTTCGCGGCTGAGCGCGTGTACCAGTACATTCCCTCTTTGACCACGATGGAGACGACCGCCGCAATCAGCGCGGACAGGCCGGGGATGGTAAGGCGCGAGTAATCGCCGCCGAATACCGTTTTGAGCCCGCTGAGCCCGATCCCAGCCCCGGTTAGAAGAAGCATGACGGAAAGGATGATCGCTGCCACGCACTCAAGGCGTTCATGACCATACTGGTGATTTTCGTCGGACTCCCTCGCAGCCAATTTGATACCCACAATCACGACGCCCGTGCTTAAGATGTCCGAAAGAGAGTGGATGGCGTCGGAAATCATCGCCGCGGAATGCCCATAAAAACCTGCCGCGAGTTTGCCTGCGGAAAGTAAAATGTTGGCGAAGATCGAGTTCCATGAAACACGCATCGCGATTTGTTCGTTTGTTTTTTGCATTATTGCGCTCCAGTTTTACTTTTTATTTTGTTTCAAAAAAAAACGCATCCGCGGGATCTGCTGTCCCACAGATGCGATTATCTTTCGCATACTGCTGCCGTCTTTACGGCCCGGCTCCGAAGCGGAAGCTTCCGGCCTGTTCAGTCGCTATGTCTTTCTTGCCGTATATCTAAACATAGCTTCATAAAAGTTGTCAACGTATGTTTTTCTTAACCTTCGGCGAGCATGGAGCGAGCGACCCAGAGGCCGGATGCGGAGGCCTGGATAACGCCGCGCGTCACTCCTGCGCCGTCGCCTGCCGCGTAAAGGCCCGGAATCGAAGTGCGCAGCCCGCTGTCGAGCGCGACCTTCAAACTGTAAAATTTCACTTCCACGCCATACAGCAAGGTGTGCTGGCCGTTAATGCCCGGAATGATGTTGTCCAGCGCTGCCAGCATCTCGGTAATCCCTACGAGATGGCGGTGCGGGAGAACGCAAGAGAGGTCGCCGGGTTCCGCGCTCTTTAGTGTGGGATCGACGAGGCCTCTTACGATACGCTCGGGCGTGGAACGCCGTCCCTTGCGCAAATCTCCGAGGCGCTGCACGAGTATCCCGCCGCCAAGCATATTGGCGAGCCGCGCAATGTGACTTCCGTATCCGATCGGGTCGCTGAACGGCTTCGTAAATTTCGTGGAAACAAGAATCGCAAAATTCGTGTTATCTGTTTTCTGGTGCTCCTCGCGATTCGAGTGTCCGTTCACCGTCAATATATTATGGTGGCTTTGATATTCCGCCGTGACCTCTCCGTTCGGACACATGCAGAAGGTCCTGACTTTGTCGTCAAAGGTCGGCGTATCCAATATCGCCTTGATTTCATAAAACTGGTCCGTGATGTCCTGTGCCCACGCGGCGGGGATTTCAACGCGCACGCCGATATCCACGGGCAGTGATTCAATTTCAAGCCCCAGCGTTTTAACCGTTTTTTCCATCCATGCCGCGCCTTCGCGTCCGGGTGCAAGCAATACGCGCGGCGCGAAAATTTCTTCGCCGCT
>JAJDJB010000036.1 GCA_030266985.1 Synergistaceae bacterium OttesenSCG-928-D05 | reverse complement strand
GTCGCTCGCGTACTTCTCGCGTTTCTTTTCCTTCTGTTTCCCGGAGCGCTATTCCCCGTATACGTACTCGCATCGCTGCGCGTACATCACGTAGATCCGCTCTCCGGCTCTCTTGCCTCTATTCAACTGTCAGGGTACAAAACGCTCTCGAACGACCCTTCGGCCGAAGAGAGCATGGGATATTCTATCGAGAAACACTAAGGATGTCAATGCATACAAATGGTATTTTTTTAAACCCTAAGCTGCATTAGGTATGCAATTATAGACTAACTCATCTGGTTTTTGTAAAAAATCAATATCTACACTGACATAAAAATTGGATTCGAATCATTCATGAACGATTCGAATCCAACTCGCGTAAATATATTTTTTGTTACTTATTTGTTACGACTCGCTCTCCAGTTCACTGTTGATATCCAATTTCAGCACACCTTCTTCGAGCAACGCCTCGACAGAATCTTCCACACTTGGGATAACGGGATCTTCCTCTACAGCCTGCACATCCAGCAACCCCAGTCCTTCCGCAACCTTGCGAAGGACATCCTGCGTGATTTCTTCCATGAGATCGGGATGTTCTTCAAGGTAGGAAGCAGCACTTTCCTTACCCTGCGCCAGCGTTTCTCCTTTATAGGCAAGCCAGGAGCCTCTGCGCTTCAATACCTCTCTGTCGATTGCCATATCTACGACAGACATCGCTTTTGGCACGCCTTTACCGTAAATCAAAGTCGTGTGCGCAGTGCGGAAGGGCGGCGCCTGCTTATTTTTTACAACTTTAATCCAGAGTTCATGACCAATAACGTTTTCACCCTGAGTCACCTGTTTACCGCGCTTCACCTCAATGCGAACCGAACTATAAAACTTAAGCGCACGTCCGCCAGTGGTCGTTTCCGTAGGCCCATTGCTATAGCCAGTACTGATTTGCGAACGAAGCTGGTTGATAAAAATAACGGTCGTCTTGCTTTTTGAAATCGCCGCAGTCAGACGCCTCAACGCATAAGACATAAGGCGGGCATGCAGCCCTACCTGATTACTGCCCTCTCCCATTTTGCCGTCTATTTCTGCCTGCGGGGTAAGTGCCGCGACTGAGTCAACGACGACGACATCAAGCGCCCCACTGCGAACGAGAGTATCCAAGATATAGAACGCCTGCTCTCCGCTATCAGGCTGTGACATGTAAAGATCCGCCGTTTTGACCCCCAAAGCGGCGGCAAGACGTGGATCCAACGCATGTTCCGCATCGATAAACGCAGCAAGACCTCCATTTTTCTGAGCTTCTGCAAGTACGTGCAGCGCGATGGTCGTTTTTCCACCGCCTTCAGGTCCGAATATTTCGATAACCCTTCCGCGAGGGACCCCGCCTATACCAAGCGCTACGTCAAGCGGAAGGATACCGCTGGGAATCACTTCAACCGCAGGGCGAGCATCATCGCCAAGACGCATAATTGCGCCCTCGCCAAATTTGCTTCTTATTTCATCTAAAGCCTGCTCTAAGATATCTTCTCTTGTTACAGATTCTTTCTTCTTTGCCATGTGTTTACCTCCAGGTATATTTGTTACCCACTGATTACTATTCTATTATAACAGTTTCCTAAATTTTGAAAACCCCTAGCGGAGTATATTGTGGTCCTTCTGGAAAAAGATCGCTTTTCATAAGCGTGATGGTCTCTACTCGCCACGGTTCGATTTGTATAGGATTATCCTCTATTATCCTCTTATGCTCTTCGGGAAATTTTTCATTTGAATTCCTGCGCCCCAAAGTGATATGTGGATTGTAGGAGCGCGTATCACGATCAAGGCCGACACGCAAGGCTGCCGTCTCGACATCGCAACGAACTTCCTTAAGACGTTTTATATCACCCACGACACCGCTGTACACGGTTCGCGGAGCAGTAAGCAACGGAAAAGCTCCAATCCCCCGTATCGACAAATCAAAACTTCCTTTTTGTTTAACGCTTGCGAGATGCCGGGCCATACCTTCCGCCATGTCCTCCTGAATCTCGCCGCAAAACTTAAGTGTGATATGAAGCGTTTCCGGCCGTACCCACCTAACACCCGGAACATCCCGTCTACGTGCATCCAACCATTTACCTAGGATACTTTTCTGTTCCCTCGGGATCTCAATACATATGAAGGCCCGCAGGATCACGCCTGCGTATTTCGGGCCTCATCTTGACATGTCAGGACAGCTCCTTCAAGAGAAATTCAAGTGCTTCGCGCACTGTCTGGGCTCTTACCATTTCGCGGTCGCCGACAAAATGGCGCATAAATGAGATCGTTTTTTCGCTGCATGAATACCCAAACCAGACCAGACCAACCGGTTTTTCCACCGTTCCGCCGTCCGGCCCGGCTACACCTGTCACGCTTACAGCAACTTCGGAACGATAAATACGTTTAGCGCCAAACGCCATCTGCTCAGCACACGCCGCACTCACTGCACCAAATTGATCGAGTACATCCTGACCAACACCAAGGATATCCCGTTTTGCGTCATTGCTGTATGTCACGGCAGACCCCATAAAAATAGAAGAAGCGCCCGGCACAGAAGTCAACGTCGAGGCTATCAGCCCGCCTGTGCAGGACTCGGCAAACGCGAGGCGACATGTCTTCTTTGAAGCTGCGCTGATCACTTTCTCCGCTAGAAGAAAAAGCTCTATGCTCATCTGCCAAAAAATCCATAAATCATACTGAGGCCATCCTGGAAAAACATCCAGTAGACGGCACGCATGATCAAATTAACCATAATCCCGCCCACGATATCATCCGCCATAATCCCAAAACCACCCGGTAATTTCTCGATACGGCGTATTGGGAAAGGCTTCGTGATGTCTACAATCCGAAACAAAAAAAGCCCTGCAATTGCGTAAGAAAGATCAAATCCCCAGCATGCGATCCAATAACCCACGACCTCATCAATTATGACCTCCGCCGGGTCTGTTCGCCCCGACGCTTTGGCGTATTTCTCTGATGCATATGTTCCAATTACTGCCGTAAGGAGGATCAGCCACACCGGCACATCCCTGAGCACCAACAGCACTGCACATGCAGCCATTGAACCAAGGGTGCCTGGCATCCTGCTGTAAGAGCCAAGGGTGCCAACGGTAGCAATCATCCCGTACCAAGTTTTCATTTCTGCTGTTTTTGTCATCCTCTATGCACTTCTCCCACCATATCATGCGGCATTGCATCTGTCACTTTAACGCGGACGACATCGCCCTCTTTTATATTGTTCAAACAGCCATGTACTTCGACAAGACCATCCACCTCGGGAGCTTCTCGAAAACTTCTCCCTTCCGCAAAACCGTAAACCGTGTCGACTTTTTCTATAAGAACATCCAGTGTTTTTCCCAAAAATAACTGTTGCCTCTCAAGAGATATTTTTTCTTGTAAAGCAAGTAATTTTTTAAGGCGCCTGCGTTTAACAGGCTCCGACACCTGGCCTTCCAATTGCATCGCATTTGTCCCTTCTTCAGGAAAAAACGAAAAGGCACCAAGCCTGTCGAAACAAACCTCTTCGGTAAAGCGCATAAGGTTCTTAAACTCCGCATTCCCTTCTCCCGGAAAACCAACCATGCACGTTGTGCGCAAGGCGAACGTACTGTCAATCGACCGTGCGGTTTTGAAAATTGACAAAAGCTGCGCCGGGTCAATTCCACGATTCATAGATGCAAGTATTTTTGCATCCGCATGCTGGATGGGTATATCAAGGTAAGGAAGAATCTGTGTGCCGTTTGCAACGCGCTCAAGAAGTTTATTTGTCACCCTGCTCGGGTGCAGGTAGAGCAGTCTGATCCAAATATCTTTTGGCAAAGAGGATTCAAGCGCGTCAAGCAACGTAATGAGGTCGGCCTTGCCTGCAAGATCTGTGCCATATACCGTCAAATCCTGACCGACAACACATAATTCTCTCGCGCCCTCTTGAACAAGCTGCTGCGCTTCCTTGAGAATAATATCGAGTGACAGGCTTCTGAGTCCGCCGCGAATATCTGGGATTGCGCAATAAGTACAGCGATTGTCACAACCCTCACTAATTTTAAGATAGCGGGTAAAGGTGGAAGAAAGCGGGAGGTTCGAGCGGCATCTGCCCGCAACTGTTTTGCTTTCAAGGCTGGTTAACACACTTGCCCAATCTTCGCTCTTCGCCCAAAAATCCACGACTGACATCTCCGCGGTTAAATCCTGACCGTAACGATTTACAAGGCAGCCTACAACGCCGATTTTTTTTAGTTGCCCTTCTTTTTTCAACTGCTCAAGATCCAAAATGGCGGCGATGCTCTCTTCTACAGCCGGGCGTATGAAACCGCATGTGTTTACGATTCCTATTTCCGCGAATTCAGGAGACTCTACCAATTCATGCCCTGCGCGCCGGAGCTCGCCGGCAAGGCATTCGCTATCTACTTTGTTTTTTGCGCAACCTAAACTTAGACAGAATATTTTCATTTGTATAGTGTGGGGATATCCTCATTCACAGGCTGATTCAGCATATAGAGCCGTAGCCCTTGATCTGTAAGTCCTGCAGCAAGCCCCAGTGCCATTCTAATCCGCGCTTGGTAAGGATTCAGCTTTCCACCGGACATCACGCCGATTTCCATGAGTTTTGTAAAACTACCTTCGAAATTACTCGACGCAATCACTTGTCCCTCAAAACTCCTTGATACGACTGCAACGGGGATACGGCGGCGCAGGATGTTTCTAATATGCGGCATCCACGTTGGGGAAACGCTGCCCGTACCGGACGCTGCGATAATAATACCTTGTACTTCGCAATTTGATGCAAGTGCGGACATGATACGCGCGCCTCCGCCTAAAGTCGACAGTACGACATCAACCGCACCGACGCCTTCCGGTTTGCGAGCTAGAAATTCAGGACGGCGCGGATTCCTGAAAAATTTCACTTCGTCGTTCAAGACCTTTCCAATTGAGCCTTTGCCCGGCGATTGAAAAGTATTTTCAGGCGTAGCCGGATCTACCATAACAACTTCCGATCCTGCAAAAAATTCTCCGCTGGAACAGACCATGACCCCTTTGTCGCGCGCCTCGGGTGAGAGCGCCGCCTGTACCGAACAGCGCAGATTCACAAGCCCCTCTTCAACACCGGCGCGCCCCCGCACCATAAGATTTGCAAACACGCAGGGCTCCGAATGCTGCCAAATCAAATCAGTCAGATAGGCCATCTCTTCCATTACGCCACTGCCGGATATAACGATTACGCCGGTGTAGCCTCCGCTTTCAACAAGCTTTTCCAGCATATTCGCCATTTCCAGCGTAAGTTGCATTGAGTAATGGCTGCTGGGCTGTGTGCTCCATTCTATGAATTCACAGCATCCAACAATATCCTGAGGCAGATACCTGAGTAACATGGTTGGATCTGCATTTTCTTCGTCATCCGTAAAATTCCCAGCAATTACAAGCGCAAGTTTGGGATCCGTCTCCAAACAATACCCCTCCATCCTGATACCGTTGAGCCAGAAAAAAGGGAGCATTCCCTCTCGTGGCATTTTATCCTAAATAAGCTGCTCTTACAAATTTGCGGTAGACTTTTTCGTGTTTTGCATATATTCTAACAACCGCCAACCGCACTGTTTGATGCTCTGAAACATTGTGGAAATGATTTGGAGGAACCTTCTTGGACATGTTTTCTTGCTTAGCAGACTGGCTCAACTGGATTCTTTCATATGGGATCTCTCTGTTCAGAGACCTGATTGCATGGCTCATTGCCGTAATCGGACAACTCGGATACCCGGGTATTGTAGGACTTATGTTCCTGGAATCCTCTTTTTTTCCTTTTCCCAGCGAAGTCGTTGTTCCACCAGCAGGTTACCTTGCTTGGAAAGGCGAGATGAATTTGGCAGCAGTAATTTTTTGCGGTATCTTAGGAAGCCTCCTGGGAGCGCTATTTAATTATTGGATCTCCGTAAAATGGGGTCGCCCTTTTTTTGAAAAATTCGGCAAATATTTTTTAGTGACACCGGAGGCGCTTGACAAAGCGGAAGCCTTTTTTGCGAAACATGGGCATATCAGCACTTTCACGGGCAGGCTGATTCCAATTATTCGTCAATATATCTCCCTCCCCGCGGGACTGGCGAGAATGCCGCTCAAACAATTTTGCTTCTATACAGCTCTGGGCTCCGGTGCATGGGTCGTCATCCTCGCTCTGGTTGGTTATTTCTTCGGCAGCAGCCAGGAACTTATACATGAGCAAATACAAAAAATCACGATCGCGCTCTTAATTTTCTGCGTATTCATCATCGTTTTTTATATCTGGAAACAAAAAAACAAGAAGAAACACGGGGAATAAACCATCCTAAAACAGCGCATAAAAAATGACGGAGGAAATATCCACCGTCATTTCTTCATTGTCGCGATTCTTCAAACGCTTTCCTTACATTATTTTCTTCGACCGGCCAAATGCTCTATATATTGCCGCGCACACCTGCCGGAGAACCCTCCGTGGCGCAATTCCCATTGAATTGCACCGCGTTCCAATTCATATTCAGGGATATCTACGTGATACTGTTCAGCCAATGTCCTTACAATATTTAAATACTCGTCCTGCTCCGGCGAGAAAAATCGTACCATCAGCCCGAACCGATCGACAAGTGACATTTTTTCCTGCATCGTTTCCGATTCATGCATATCGTCGGCTTTATCTTCGCGATCTTTCCAACTCTCGCGCATAAGATGGCGTCTGTTGGAAGTCGCGTAAATCAGCACATTATCCGGCCTTTTTTCCAAACCACCCTCGATGAATGCTTTCAGAAATTTATATTCCACTTCAAACTGTTCAAAAGAAAGGTCATCAAGAAAAATAACAAACTTGTAATTACGGTTCTTGATCAGGTCCACAATCATATTCAAGTCTTCGATTTGGTGTTTGAATACCTCGATCATTCGGAGTCCGTAGGGTGCATATTCATTGAGAAGCGCCTTGATCGACGAAGATTTTCCCGTGCCGCTTTCACCGTAAAGCAAAACATTATTTGCGGGCCTGTTCTCCAAAAAGGCTACCGTATTATCGACAAGAATCTCTTTTTGTTTTTCGTAGCCGATGAGGCCGGAGAGCAAAATATCTTCCGTATGTGTTGCGGGATGTATTTCTTTCGCTTCGCCGTCCCAGCGAAACGCTTTATTCAGCGCAAACATGCCAACGCCGTTTTGTCGGTAGAAATTCGTAAGCGCATTATAGAAGCCCTCGCCGGTTTCCGATGCGCGCATCTCATCCGCCAATTTCTGAACAACCTCTCCTGCGGCCCGGTCAAAGAGAAATCCACCAATGGAGAAAGGGACATACTGGCCGACTCTGCCAAAAAACGGGATTCCAAGTTCTCGGTCGATTTTGCCCAAGTCAAAGTTGAAATAATAATGAACGGCGTCAAGATCTTCAAAAGCAAGGCGGCTTAGCGTTCCCCCAAGCGGCTCTCTGCGTTCCTGCGCCAGTGAAAAAGAATTCTCGCACTGCGTAAAAAGCAGCGTCAGCCATGATTGCCATATATTTCCTGACAATCCGTAACGTTCGGCAGCCGCTGTCATTCTCGCGATACAGTCTCCATACCATGCGCACATTTCGGTCTTTGCTTCGTCGTCCAGTTGTCCGGAACTCCGAATGAGACCTGTAACACACGCAAAGATTTCGTCCTTTTCAAATTCGCGAAACGGGATCAACTCAAGGTTCATCGTTTAATCCTCCACTATGCCTGCCTTGATCTTTGCTTTTTTACGTTCGTCAGCGTCAAGAATCGCCTTGCGGATACGCACATTGAGCGGCGTAACCTCTACAAGTTCATCGTCTCCGATCCACTCAAGAGAACTGTCTATCGTCATTATGCGCGGCACATCAAGCACCACTGTCATGTCCTTCGTCGCGGAGCGGTGGTTTGTCTGCTGTTTCCGTTTACTCGGATTACAGGGCAGATCTTTGCCGCGGGAACTTTCGCCCACCACCTGGCCGTTATAAACAGGATCACCCGGCTTGACAAAGAGTACGCCGCGTTCCTGTAAATTTTCCAGTGCATAGCTGGTGGCAGTTCCGCTGTCCATGCTTACGAGCGATCCCCTGCTGCGGGAGCTGATTTCGCCCACCCATTCGCCATACCCGACGAAGCGGGAGGCCAGAATTCCCAGCCCGCGCGTGTCCGTCAAAAACTCACCCCGATAACCGATGAGTCCGCGCGTCGGAATTTTAAATTCGAGCCTAAGAACACCTGTGCCCGTATTTTGCATGCCTTTCAACTCGCCCTTACGTTGAGCAAGTTTTTGAATTACGACGCCCTGATACTCTTCAGGCACATCGATGATAAGCTCTTCCATCGGTTCCAGCATTTTCCCTTTCGCATCGTACTGCACGATAACCTCGGGTCTGGAAACGCATATTTCGGAACCTTCGCGCCGAATTTCTTCGATCAGGATTCCAAGATGCAATTCTCCGCGGCCGGAGACTTTCACACCGTCGGGCCTCCCGATATCATCCATGCGCAAAGCAGGATCCGTTTTTGTCTCGCGTTCGATACGCGCCTTCAACTGACGTAGCGTAATCGCATTGCCATCCTGCCCGGCAAACGGACTTACGTTTACGAGGAAAAACATCGAGACCGTCGGTTCTTCAATATCAAGCGGATGCATGACCGTATCCGGGATATCCGGTGAACTGATAGTATCACCAAGGTCGATATTTTCCGGGCCGGTGAACCAAACGATATCCCCTGCACTAACAGAGTCAACCTCCGCGCGATCCAGTCCCTGCGTTACATAGAGATGCGAACATGTTGACGTATCGCGCGAGACAATTTCCCAGTTGGTCTGGTCATAGTCCGTCCAGCGCGTGTGTGTGCGTAATATACGGTCGCCCTTACGAAGCGTTCCTTGCAGAATCCTGCCACAACCGATCCTGCCCAGATATTCACTCCAGGAAAGCGTACAGACCTGCATCAGGAAAGGCGCTTCCATGTCGGCTTTCGGCGCGGGGACACGCTCAACAATCGTTCTAAAAAGATCGTTCATCCCAGCTTTAGTATTGTCTTCACGTTTGTTAAGATCCTCAACGAACCAGCCCTGCAGCCCCGAACCATATAGGATTGCAAAATCACATTGCTCTTCAGTCGCTCCAAGTTCGATAAAGAGGTCGAACGTTTTATCGAGCGCCAGATCCGGTTCAGCATTGGGCCGATCTACTTTGTTGACGATCACGATCGGCTTCAGTCCCTGCTTCAGCGCACGCATCAAAACGTAGCGCGTTTGCGGCATCGGCCCCTCGTTCGCATCGACAAGAAGCAGAACCGAGTCGACCATCGAGAGCACGCGCTCCACTTCACCGGAAAAATCCGCGTGTCCCGGCGTGTCCACGATATTAATCTTATAGCCTTCCCACTCCACGGTGCAGTGTTTGGCTTTTATCGTAATGCCGCGTTCACGCTCAAGCGTACCCGCATCCATAACGCGTTCCTCAACGTTCTGGTTTTCGCGAAAAAGATGCGCCGCTTTAAAAATCCCGTCTATGAGCGTCGTCTTACCATGGTCAATGTGCGCGATGATGGCTATATTCCTGATTTTCGATGAATCCTGCATGTATTCTATTTCCCACTCCCGGTTTGCTGCAAAACTGCCTGCATATTTGCCTTCTTTTTTAGAAAGTCCAATCAGGTATTGTAGCACTTTTTTAAAAAATGAGCACTATCTATCGAACGAGTTATAGAGAAGAGCGCCAAAAACCGATAAAGGCTTTCAGCGCTCGATGAAAACAAAGGGGTTATTCTTTTACGATTATGATTTTCGCGTTTTTTTTATGGCGCGAATATCCGCGTATAACGTATAGCGGCTTTTGCCGGTTTCTTTGGCAAGCTGTTCGACCGAACCTTTTAAGTTGAAATAACCGGCTTCGTCCAAACTTTTGATGCACTGCTTTCGCTCTTCGCTGCTCAGAAAATGCAGGGGCTTCCCAAATTTTTGGCGTACATCGTCCAGATATGCCTGCTCGTCTTTTGACGCAAGTAATTTTTCGCCTGTAAAGCCCTCAAAATTGAGCGGCTCCAAACGCGTTTGATAATCGGCAAGATCCTTCAACATGTTCATGCGCGTTATATCTTGATGAACGGTCAAAAAACCTACAAGCTTACCGCTCGCGTCGCGAATCATAGAAACGCCGGAGCGCAGCGGTAAACCCTTTGTCGATTGCGAAGGATAATTCGCGAGAAAATCAATCGCGTCTGCCTCAGGACTTTTGCTAAGGAAATCACCAAATTCCGTCATCGGCGCATCCATAGAACGTCCCGTCATTTCGCCTCCTGTGAGCGCAACGATAACTGGCTCGCCCCTGGAAAAATCATGAAGGATGATCTCATAATCTTTACCCAGTATCGCGCCAAGCATTTCAACAACGGGTATGAATGGTTTGACCAGCGGATGGATATCGTTTTTCATCTCCGTCACCACCTTAATTGCGTTCGGCGAACAAATTCAGCCCGCCGTTCTCTATGCTTTAAAGCTCCACTTTTGTCCCGACGCTTGCTGCTTCAGCTTTTTTTACAATTTCAGCGGCCGTGACGATGTCAAGCGTTGCAAAGCCCACTGTTTTCATTACAGTAATATCGTTCTTGCCCGTACGCCCCGCAACTTTGCCCAAAATCAGATCGCCAAGTTCACCCGCAATCATATCCTTCGAGAAAACACCCTGTTGCATCGGAATAATAAAATCTCCTGCTTCCGATAGGACAGCCTCGCTATTATCGACAAAAATTCTGGCGGCGCGCTGCAGAAGTTCAAACGGCAGTTCGCGTTTCTCCGGGGTATAGGAACCGACGCCTGTTATGTGACATCCTGGTTTTATATCTTCCGCAGAAAAAACCGGTTCCGCGGACGTTGTGACAGTCGTGACAACATCGGCGCCAACAACAGCCTCTTTGGACGTGCCCGCGGCGATCAGGAGCGTTCCGAAACGCTCTGCAAGCGGTTTATTCTTTAAAACAAAGTCCTCTGCTCTGCCGTCCAGCGCATCAAAAATCCTAATTTCTTCCAGTTTGCGCGCCGTCATCATGGCTTCAAGCTGCGCGACAGCCTGACCGCCTGTGCCAAACAAAGCGCCTATTTTGCAATCTGGCTTCGCCAAGAGCTCTATCGCCGCGCCGGCAATCGCCGCAGTACGAATCTGAGTCAGCGTCGTACCCTCTATGATTGCAGTAACAAGCCCCGTCTCGCAGCTAATAACAGGCACCGTCGCAGGAACGACCGGAATCCCCTTCTTTGCGTTGCCGGGAAAAAAGGAAACAATTTTAACCCCCGCAGCGTTCACTT
Source organism: Synergistaceae bacterium OttesenSCG-928-D05 (assembly GCA_030266985.1). Lineage (GTDB taxonomy): Bacteria > Synergistota > Synergistia > Synergistales > Synergistaceae > JAJDJB01. The sequence goes on along the minus strand of JAJDJB010000036.1, from coordinate 3,234 downwards.
CACCACCGACATACGCCGGCATAAACATACACTGGCCAGAGTGATCGTCCGTCTCTAAGTTGATACGCAGCGGTACTTTCGCTTTGCCCTGCGTATGCAATACGAATGCTTTTTTATCAGCTTCAATTGCATCCTTCATTGAGAAAACAGAAAGGATATCCTTCCTTGACAGCAAAAGCATACAACTTCCTCCTTTATTGTATTTATCTTTCCTGCATGGGCAGCAACGCGGCTCCGTAAAGCCCCGCATCACTGCCGAGCGTAGAAACTTCCACTCGAAACGCCGATCGCGACGGAATCGGCAGATATGGGAGAGCGGCAAGTTTCAAAACTTCGGCGATTCCATCGGCCTGACTCAGCCCACCGTTCAAAACAATGATTTCCGGATCTAAAACAACCATGAGTGAGGCGATACATCTTGCAAGCGCGTCAATCACGCCATCTATTAATTCCTTGTAAAGTGGTTCGTCACGCCGATTCCAAAGCAGCGCGAAATCTTCGGGCAAGCCCAATTTACGCGCTTCACGCTCAACACTGTCGGCGCCCGCGTAAGTTTCTATATGGGAAATTCCTCCACAATTACATGAAAGAGAACCAAGAATCGGAATATGCCCCGGTTCTCCCGCGATGCCATTCGCCCCGCAGATCAGTCGTCCATTTGCGACAAGCCCGGCACCAACACCCGTTCCCAGAGTTAAAACAACATAATCCTTCATGCCCTTCGCGGCGCCAAGCGCACCTTCGCCCAACGCAAAACAATTCGCGTCATTATCGATAAACAAACGCGACTCAATGCCCTCGTTTCGCAGAACGCATTCCATTCTGTCTACAAAGTCAATATTTTCAAACATTGGAAAATTGGTCAGCTTATTTATTCTACGCCGATCTCTGGCAATGAACCCGGGCAGGCCAATGCCGACGGTACATATTTTTTCTTCGCGGCACAGCGCACATATTATCTTAGCCAGCGCACTAAGAACTTCGCTCTCCTTGCGCCCCTGTGGCGTAGGCAAAATAATTTGTTCGCCAATAGTCGGTGTTTCTGCAAAGGCAATGCTCGCAGCGCTTATTGTATGACCGCCGAGATCAATGCCAATCGTCCGCATCTTTAAATTTAATCCAAAGGTGCCTGAGAAGCCACATCCATGGCTGTGCAGATGAAACGGCGCAATTCAAAAACATCGTCCGTCTCAAACCGAAGCGTTCGCCCAGCAATCCGGGCACACCCCGGAATCAAAGCCGCAAAATCCGCCTGGTGCGTCGAGTGAAATGACACATCCATCGTGTATGGCGCGTCCAGTAAAAATTTTGGAGATTTTGACGCCGCCGCTTTCTCAAGGGCGTCTTGGCATGCGGCGCCTAAGAGCGAAGCGGTCGTTTCAGGCGGCAAAGTAAGCGCCGAAGTCCGCCCCAAACCCTCCTTAAGTTCGCAAGTCACAAGTTCCGATCCCAAAAGACTGCGCGCCTCAGCAGAAAGAGCCTGATCGCCGGAGATCATTGCGACCGGCACGCCGAGTGCTCCACAGAAAAGGGCATTCAGTCCTGTTTCCCCCAACTTCCTGCCGTTCACGCTCATTTCGTAGATCGTTCCGAAGCTATATGTGTGGTCAAGGACCGCCTTTTCCGTCCCTGCCATCGCATGGTAACCGAGAAAAAAAGCAACATCGGCATTATTTACACCCTCTACCATGCCAAGAAGTTTCGGCGTTCCGCTGATTAACTCAACACCGTCAGGAAAAGAGGCTCCAGCTACACTGAAATTCGTCATCGTCCAATGCGCATCGTTAACGATCACTTTTTCAACACCCCAGCGCAACGCGGCATTTACAACCGCCAATGTATCGTGATACTGCATCCCGCAGCCAAACGTATAAAGTGGCGATTTGGGGTCGACCTGCGCCGGAGATACAACGCCTGTCGAGCCTTCCATATCGGAGCTGATATATAGTTTCACGAAAACCCCTCCTGCCCTACGGCCACGAGTTTTGCATTTTAAAGAAACCCGCCTCTACACGTTGAAACGGATTTCTATAATGTCTCCGTCCTTGACAAGATATTCTTTCCCCTCAAGCCGCAGTACTCCCGTTTTGCGACATTCGTCAAACGAATGTGCGCAGTTTTTATAGTCTTCAAACGCAACAACCTGCGCCCGGATAAATCCGCGCGCAAGATCCGAATGAATCGCACCGGCTGCGTCAACAGCATTATCGCCCTCGTGCAGCGTCCACGCGCGAACTTCATCCGGTCCGCATGTAAAGAAGCTAATCAGCCCCAAAACTTTATACGCTCGCTCAATCAGCCTTTCGCGCCCCGGTTCGGTGATGTCAAGCCCCTCCGTAAATGCAGACGCCTCTTCTTCCGTAAGTTCGATAATATCCATTTCCAGGCTGCCGTACAGCGTGCACAGATCGATGCCCTGCTCGTCGGCACGTTTTTTCAATTCCGAATAGCCCGGTATTTTACTTTCTTCATTTTGGGAGTCGTCAAGATTCAGCAGAAGAATCTCCGGTTTCGACGTTACAAAAGCAAAACCACGCAGCCTACGTTCGTCTTCGGGTTTAAGTCCCAGACTCCGCAGCGGTTTTTCTTCCATCAAGCAGTCAAAGCACTGCTCCAGCAACTTCTTCTCCGACTCTTCATCGGGAATTAATTTTTTCTTTGCTCTAAGCTTTTCAAGGCGGTTTTCGATTACGGCAAGATCGCGAAAGATCAGCTCATTTTCAATAATCTCCCAGTCACGGACAGGATCTACGCTTCCCTCCGGATGCTCAACCGTAGCGTTGCTGAAACAGCGAACAACGTGGATTAGCGCGTCTGCATCCGCAACAAAAGAAAGAAACGAATTCCCCAGCCCCTCTCCTTTTCCTGCGCCGCGCGAGAGCCCCGCAAGGTCAACGAACTCGACCTGCGCCGGTGTTTCTTTGCGCGGTTTGTGCACATCTACCAAATAATCGAACCGCTTATCCGGAACTGAGACAACTGCCTTGTTCGGATCTGTTTTACCGCCGGCGTAAGGTTTTACTTCCGCTCCTGCCCTGGTTATAACATTAAACACTGTAGTCTTTCCGCTGAGAGGCAGTCCGACGATTCCGCAATGTAACATACAACAATCACTCCGATTTTATTTGTTTACGTTATCTGACTTCGAAAATTCCCTGCTGAAGATTGTGCTCAAGCTCAGCCAGCTTGTCCCGAATATCCACTGGGATTTTCCGTTTTGCTTCCCGTGTCCAT
>JAJDJB010000035.1 GCA_030266985.1 Synergistaceae bacterium OttesenSCG-928-D05 | reverse complement strand
AGATGAAGAGGAGATGATGAACAGTAATAAGAATCAGACGAGGCATTTGGCACAGGCAAGTGTGAGTTCGGCATCAAATGGCGTATCGGCACAAGCTGCGCCGGCTTCGGCTTCTCATACAACGCACACCACACATACCAGCACCGGTACTGCTGCGCCGGTTGGTCAGGTGTCGGTTGCAACGCCTGTTATGGGAGAGACTGCTCCCGTTATTCCAGTTGAGGAGGTGAATTCGTCAAATCCTGTATCTCTGCGCGATGCTATCAAGAGCTACGGCGCAAAGCTCATTAAAAAAAGCGATTACAGCATGAAAAAAAGGAAGGATGAAGCATTGATGAGAGCGAAAAGCGAAAAAACAAATATGGTGAATGCCAGAATTGAAAGAGAAAAATCGGAATATAAAGCGATGACGACGGATGAAATTTATCAGGCTTGTATCGCGGCGAAGCCCCCTGTCGAGGTGCCGGCTCCGACCTGGGTTTCCCCCATTGCGCAGCTTCAGGCGAAATACGACGCGGAGCGCGAGCAGAAAACGGCGGAAGAAACTGCCGCCGCGGAAACTGCCTCGGTAAGCGATGTAAACACTGCGATAAGAAGCACTGACGGCCTGCCGAAGACTTCGGGTGATGAAGCAGTTTTCTTCTCGGTGCCCGGCATACAGGACACGCTCTTTCGTCTTGATCCGCACCCGAAAGTAACGGCGCAGGTCGGCACACCGGAACCCCTGCCGGTAATTTACGGCGACGCACCGCCGGGGCAATGAGATCCCGATACTCCGTGATAACTTCAAAACCCACGCTGAAAAAATAAGCGATTCACATAAAGAGACCATGCGAAAAATCTGCATGGTCTCTTTGTTATTTGCGCGTTCACCGGGCAACGCACCGGGCATTAAAGAATCTCTATAGAATTCTAAAATGTTCGCGAAGCGCGAGCGGAGACTTGCGTCACCGCCGCGTTTTTATTTTATGCGGTAGATAGTATCTATAAGCGTCCCGTCTCTGTATTCGACGACCGCGGCCACTTTACTCTCGTCATATGCGATGGGCTCCGGAATTCCGGTCATTTCTTCGATCTTCGCCTTAAGGTCATGGATTTCTACGACGGGGAGCTTCGCCTTACGCGCGCTCTCCAGCAAATCCGCACGCAGCGGATTGATCAGGATGCCGCGCTCCGTAACGATCGCGTCGACGGTTTCCCCCGGCGTCGTAATACTTTTGACGCTGTCTTTGATCGAACAAATCCCGCCGCGAAAAGATGGAACGACCACGATCGCCAGAGAAGCGCCCGCCGCGGTATCGCTGTGGCCTCCGGAAGCGCCGCGCAGAACGCCGTCATTGCCGACCAGAACGTTGACGTTAAAGTCCACGTCCACTTCAAGCGCGGACAGGATCACGCAGTCCAGGTCGTTGACAAGGCATCCGGCGTTGAACGGGTTCGCGTACCACGAGGAATCGATCTCCGTGTGGTTTGGATTCGAAGCGACGGAGGAGGTTACGGCAGTATCGAAACTTTGGACGTCAAAGAGCGTCCGGAACAACCCTTTTTCGAGCATCGAACTCATGTGGCCGGTAATGCCGCCCAGCCCGAACGCGCCCACTATATTTTTATTTTTCATATATTCTTCCAGATAGATCGATACCGCGAGGCTCGCGCCGCCGGACCCCATCTGGAAAGAATAGCCGGGGCGCACGACGCCGCTTGCTTTCATGAGAAGAAACGTGTTGTAAGCGATGCGGAGGTCTACGGGATTGCGCGTAATCCGCGTTGCGCCGGTGGCGATCTTGTTCGGGTCCCCTAAACTGTCGACGACAACGACCTGATCGACTTCATATTGGGGGATCGAGATATTTTGCGCGAGCGGATATTCGACGAGGTTATCCGTGACGGCAACGACATGTTTTGCATACCGCGCGTCCGTCATTGCGTAACCAAGCGATCCGCACGCTGAGGGGCCGGACGATCCGCTCATGTTACCCGTTTTGTCACACGCGGGCGCGGCGAGGAACGCGACGTCGATTGAAATCTGTCCCGCTTCAATCGCGCGCGCGCGTCCTCCGTGGGACCGGATCACGACGGGAATATCAGCTTCGCCGCTCGAAATCAGCTTTCCAAGCCTGCCGCGCACGCCGGACGTGTAGAGGCGCGAGATCAGGCCGCTTTTGATGTAGTCCGCTATGCATTCATGCGCATCAGGGATCGAGCTCGGCGCGAGGGTGAGGTCTTTAAAGCCCATTTTTTGCAGGACTTCCAGCACCGCAGGCATGACGGCGTCGCCGTCGCGCAGGTGGTGATGGAATGAGATCGTCATCCCGTTTTCAAGGCCTGATTTTTTTACGGCTTCTTCGATGCTCGCGGCTATTTTATTGCCCCGCTGCGCCGTGCGCACTTTATGCACTGCGCCTGAGAAGGGGTTCAGTGCGTTTATCGTAGCGAAGGGGCCTGCGTACGGCGCAAAGGCGCCGACGCCCGGAACTTCCAGCGGTACTTTTCTGCCAAGCGCGTTTTCCGTCATTTTCATTGTGACAGGCCCTCCTCTTCTTCGTAGTCGTAAAGAGAAGCGATCGCGACAAGCCTTGCGGCGCGAGCGACAATCGGGCCGTCAACCATTTTGCCGTCCACCGCGATAACGCCTTTGCCTTCTTTTTCAGCAAGCGCTGCCGCTTCCAAAATGCGTTTTGCGCGCACATACTCCCGATAGTCAGGGCGGTACGCTTTATGTATGACATCCACCTGGCTCGGGTGGATCGCCGCTTTTCCCGTGAATCCAAGTTCCACGATCTGTTTTGCTTCGTTATAGAGTCCTTCGGGGTCGTTCATATCCGTCCAGACCGTGTCGAACGCCATCACACCCGCTGCACGCGCGCCAACGACGACGCGGCCCCTTGAATAAAAAAGTTCGTGTCCGCCTCTCGTTTTCTGCACGCCCAAATCGGCTGTCAGGTCCTGACCGCCAAGCGTAATCGCGCTGACGCGGGGCGATGCTTTCGCGACCTCAAACGCGTTTTCTATTCCAAGCGCCGTTTCCAGCATGGCATGAATTTTTACGCCGCCCGGCGTCATTCCGTTCTTTTTTTCAATTTCCGTGATCAGCGCGTCCGCTTTTCTAACGTCTTCCGCGCTGTCGCATTTGGGCAGGCGAATTGCGTCCGGGTCCGCTGGCACGATTTCTTCAAGGTCCTTTTTAAAATAAACCGTGTCCGCCGCGTTGATGCGCACCGTCACGATCAGTTCTCCAAAATCAAATTCATCCAGAAAAGAGCGGACTAATTTTCTTGCCGCGTCTTTTTCGGACGGCGCGATTGCGTCTTCAAGATCGAGCAGAATACTGTCCGAGCCGAACACGCACGCGTTCTGAATCATCCCCGGCGCATCGCCGGGAATATAAAGCATTGAACGACAAGGCTGTTTCGATTTATCTTTTTTATTCTTCATTTGTCGTCTCCGTCGCACGTTCCAAAGCGACAGCCAGGCGCGCGCGCACCGTCATTTCAAGCGCCCCCTGATCTTGAATCGTAATGGAGGCCTGTTTTATGCCATACTGTTCCAACGTTGTGCGCACGAGCGTATCGGTGCGCTTTTTGAAGGCCGTACTGTTCGGGCCGCTATATTCGAACAAAAATATTTCAGATGGGCTGACTGTCACCAGACAATCCGAAGATTCGACCGTTCCGGCGCTCGCAGTCCGCGCAATTTTTTTGTCCATGCTTCTCACTCCAGTATCGTTCATTTCATTGTATTGTCGCACTCTATCCACGTTTGCGCAAATTTTTTATTATAAAGACAGGCACAAGAAAGTACAAAACAACCGGACTTTTCTTGTGCCTGATTTTTGAATCGCGCCGTTATTTTTTCTTTTCCGCTCTCGCTTCGGAGATGAAGGGCCACGCGAGCGAACCAATTGCAAAAATCCAGAGAACGATGCAGATCGGCGAACCGAAGAAAATTCCGAACGAACCGTCGGAAAGCATCATCGACTGGCGGTAGGACTGCTCCATCATCGCACCGACGACGGAGGCCAATATGAGCGGCGCGGTCGGCACTTTGAATTTTTTCATCAGATATCCGACGAACCCGAGGATCGTAAGCAGGACGAAGTCCATCGCAGCAAAGTTGATGGTGTATACGCCAAGGAACGCCACCGCGACAATCAGGGGGTAGAGAATGCGCGCCGGAACCGAAAGTACGCGGACGAGCAAGCCTGCCAGCGGGATATTGATGACGGCGCATACAACGTTTCCAAGGAACATACTGGCAATGACGCCCCATGCGATGTCGGGATGCTGTTCAAAAAGCAGCGGTCCGGGCTGGAGTCCCAGAATCAGCAGTGCGCCAAGCATAATCGCGGTCGTGCCCGATCCCGGAACGCCCAGTGTGAGCATGGGAATCATCGCGCCCACGGAACAGGCGTTGTTTGCGGCTTCCGGTGCAGCCAGACCTTCGATTGCACCTTTGCCGAATTCTTCCGGGTGTTTGGAAAGCTGTTTTTCATTGTTGTAGGACATGAGCGCGGCGATCGTGCCGCCCGCGCCGGGAAGGATCCCGATCACAAACCCAAGCGGCGTCTGGCGCAAAATCGGCCAGAAGCAGCGTTTCCAGTCTTCCATCGTGATCCAGATACGGCCGAATTTTGTCTGAACGGGTTTCGCGACGTCCCGCGCGATGTGCTCCAGATTTTCGAAGACTTCGCCGATTCCAAATATCCCGATGATGACGATAACAAAATCGATCCCGCCCTGCAGTTCGCTGATGCCGAACGTAAAGCGCGCCGTGCCGGACTGGTAGTCGAGCCCAACCGTGGTCAGCATAAGACCGAATATCATCGCAACAAGCCCTTTCATCAGCGCTGCTTTTGAAATGGCTGCGGTCGCTGCAAGCGCGAAAATCATAAGCACAAAGTACTCCGGCGGGCCGAATTTCAGCGCGAAGCGCGCCATGGGCAGCGCGATTAGCACAAATGCGACTGTTGCGATCAGGCCGCCGATAAAGGAGGCAATCGCCGAGATCGCAAGCGCGGCTTCCGCCCGGCCGTTCCTTGCCATTGGGTATCCGTCAAAACAGGACGCCACGGCGGCGCCGTCTCCAGGAACGTTCAGGAGGATGGAACTTCTGGAGCCGCCGAACATCGCGCCGTAATAAATTGAGGCCATCGCGATTAGAGCGGTCGTTGCGGGCATTGTAAACGTCAACGGCAGGAGCAGTGCGATACCCGTCGTGGGGCCGAGTCCGGGGAGCATTCCAAGCACAGTGCCGAGCGCAGCCCCCAAAACAAGCCAAAGTACATTGTATGGCGTCATCGCCACCGAAAAACCGTTCAGAAGATGAGTCAAAATTTCTCCCATTTTACTGAACCCCCTCTCTTAAAAGATCCCCAGCGGCGAAGCAGGAAGGTTAATCTGGAAAATGTTCACGAAGATGTACCACATTCCAAACGAAAAGCAGAGCGTAATGATCCCGTTCTGGAGCGATTTGTTCTTCCCGTTTATCGCCATCAGCATCGCCATCAGGAAAATAATTGTTGAAAACACAAAGCCGAGATGATCGAACATCGCCGTATATAACAGGCACAATACGATGACGATGAAGATAAGCTTCATGCTGTGAAAATGGAACTGCGGGCGTTTGCTCTTATCGTCACTGTTGAGTCCTTTGAGTGCCTCAATAATGAAAATGACCGCGCCAAACAAAACCATCAATACGGCAAGGCCCAGAGGGAAGTAAATTGGTGCCATCGGGTTGCCGATGGGCGCTTTTGGAAGCGCAATGGCCTGCATGCCATAAATAAAGCCGAAAACCATTGCGACCAGTCCTACCCATGCGTTTGGTCTCATTTCTATTCCTCCTTTTGCAAGAGGCGTGCGACTACGGTCGTGGTGACCCTGCGCCGCACGCCCAAAACACTTTAGCTATTCAGACAACTGCCGGTTGATACAGGGTTGTCTAGTTCTGCAGCATACCGATTTCGGCAAGCAGCGATTTTGTTTCCTCATTGCTCTTGTCTAGGAACGACTTAAACTCTGCCGCATTCAGGTACACCTGCGTCCATCCGTTTCTCTCGCAGATCTCTTTCCAGTCGGCGGTTTCCGTCATCTTCTTAAGCGCGTCTTCCATAAACTTTCTCTCGGCTTCGGGCATGCCCGGCGCGCCGAAGATACCGCGCCAGTTGATGTACTCGGCGTTGATTCCAATTTCATACAGCGTGGGGACATCTGCCAGAGGACCGCTCGGGATGCGTTTCGGCGAGGTGAGCGCCAATATCTTCACATCGCCGGATTCTTTCGGCCCAACAAGCTCCGCCATGCCGGTCGACAGAAGATCGATGTGCGCGCCCATAATCGCCGCAAGGCCTTCGCCGCCCTGGAACGCGATATACTGGATGCCCTTCAGATCCGTAACGCCCGCTGCCTTGGCCGCCACGAGGAACTGGACGTGGTCCATGCTGCCGAGGGAGGAGGTACCGCCGATTTTCACGCTCTTGGGATCTTTTTTGATCGCCTCGAACACTTCGTTGAGTGATTTATATTTGGAGTTCTTCGGCACCGCAAACGCGCCAAAGTCGTTGATAAGCATCGAAATCGGGGTGATGTCCTTATAACCCAGTTTCGACTGTCCGGTGAGGTTGATCAGGATAAGGGGCGGAGAAAATACGATGAGCTCATACGGATCGCCCTTTTTGCGCTGCATGTACGTGAGCGCCACGCCGCCGCCGCCGCCCGGCTTATTGACGACCGGCATCGCGGTCGTGACGAGTTTCTGTTCGGTCAGGACCTTTGCAACCATACGCATCGTTGTGTCCCAGCCGCCGCCGGGGCCGGCCGGTGCGATGCACTCAAAATTCTTGCTGGGATAGCTTGCAGCAAAAGCAGCGGAAGCCATCGTCAGAATAATTGCTGTCATAAGAAGTAATACAAATTTACGCATTGCTACTCTCCCTTCTTTCAGGTAAACAGGTCATTTTTTTATTCTTTCAAAAGTACACCTTGAGCGCAAATATAGGATATTCTGGTCGTTAATTCACCTCCGTCTTTTTCTGTGATTCGAAATAAGCCTGCAGCGCGTTTCGGATATGCTGACGCGTCAATTGGGATGCAAGCTCAGAATCGCCTTCTTTCAACGCATCTAAGAGCGCATTGTGTTCCCGGTAGGCGTTTTTTCTCCTGGCGGAGCCGCTCAATGAAACTCTGCGAAAACGCGCCACCTGTTCCTTCAAAGATTCAATCAGCCGAACCAAAGTAGGCATGTGAGACGCTCTGTTGTACGCTTCGGAAAAATTACGGTGGACTGTCATGGCTTCATCCGGGTCGACAGGCATGCCGTTGTCGATTTCCTTCATGCGAAGTACCAGCGCGTCCAGATTTTGGATTTCTTCTTCTGTCGCGTTCCTGGCCGCAAACTCGGCAGCAAGGCTTTCAAGCGCCTCGCGGATCATGTAGATCTCGCGGATTTCCGCTTCCGAATATTCGCGCACAACAAGCCCCTGGCGCGCTGACGACTCGATCAGGCCCTCGGACTCAAGACGCCTGAGCGCCTCTCTGACAGGAGTACGGCTCACCTGAAGCTGCTGGGCAAGTTCCTGCTCAACGAGACGCGAACCATCGGAAAAACCGCCGCGCATGATCGAAGTCTTAATCTGTTCATACACGATTTCTCCGATTGACTGGACTGGCTTGATCGCTTGAAGTTCTTTCATGCTGTGCCCTCCATACGGTTATTTATTTGCATCCTGTACTCTGTATACCGTATGCAGAATATACTCTTCCTTTTTTACTCTGTCAATAGACTCCACTAAATTGTTACACCATCGTTACGATGTGCAGGCTAAGGGATTGAAACGGAATTGTAAAAAGTAATGTTTATAAAGATGCGGGGGTCCGTTCATTCGAAGCAAATGCATTGGCGAGTTTCGGGAATTTTCAAAAAACACGAAAAAAGCAGTCGCCGGAAATGAAAGGCAGCTGCTCGTTTCTTTTCTGCGCGTGAGCGCCAGGGTTCATAAAATATTTTTAACTCTTGCGTTTATAAAAATCCCCGTGCGGGGCCTCGGAAAATTTCCCATCCCGAAGCGTCAGTACGCCGTTGATAACGACCGCGTGAAGTCCGTCCGGCGGAAGGAAAGGCTCGTGAAACGTCGCGTTGTCTTTGAACGTTTCAGGATCGAACACAATAACGTCCGCCGCCGCGCCCGCATGAATTCGCCCCGCCGGGAGGCGCATCAGATCCGCCGGCATGCTCGTCATTTTGGCGAGCGCGTCCCACCAGTCATAGCCTTTTTCACGCAGCACGCCGAGCGCGCGCGGAAAAGTCCCGGCGAGTCTCGGGTGCGCACCGCCGCCGGTGTAGAGCGCGTCCGACGCAACGATGCACTTTGGGTGCGCGACGCAGTTATCGACTTCTTCTTTATCCATAACATGCGCGATAATAAGGTCCATCGGCTCTTCCCGCCGCATGATCGCGAGTGTTTCAAACGTAAGCCGCTGGCCTTTGAACCGTCCCGATGCGGCCTCAAGATATTCGGGCCCTTTTCCGTTCCAGCGCTTCACGAACGTATCGTCGTACACGGCGGAGGCTGCCTTCGCACAGAACGCGTCGTACGGATAGCAGTCCAAACCTATATCCAGTCCTTCTTCCATCGCCGCGTCGATGATGTCGATACTTTCCTGCGTATGCCCCATCGTCATGCTGCCAAGGTGGGAGATCTGCAGGCGAATTCCGTTTTCGCGCGTAAGCCGAACCATCTCTTCCGTGGCGGCCGTACACCGCACATCGTCATATCTGATATGGGAGGTGATCAGTCTGTCCGGATATTCGGCAACGACTTTCGCCAGAGCGTCCAGTTCCTCGTAAGAAGCGCCCGGCGCATATTCAAGCCCCAGGGAGAGTCCCATCGCGCCGTCGGCAAAAGATTTACGAAGCAAAATTTTCATTTCTTCTATTTCAGCTGGCGTAGCTGGAGAATAACGGTCGCTGTGCCCGACCGCTTCGCGCAGCGCGCAGTTTCCCACCATATAGGAAAGATGCAGCCACGGATCGGGACGCGCTTCAATCGAGCGGAGCACCTCGGGGCCGCTGCCGCAGTGTCCGGCAACCGCAGTCGTCACGCCCTGGCGAATCAGCCCCTGCTGAACGGTATCCGTATCCGCGAAATATTCATCGTGCATGTGGGAATCCACAAATCCGGGAGAGACATAGCAGCCGGACGCGTCGATTTTTATCTCCGCATCCACGTTCTCACCCGGCGCAAGAATCGCAAGGATTTTTCCATCCTTGATCGCGATAGATGCTGGTCGGGGGCCCTCGCCTTCAACCATGCTGAACAGTGTACCGCCGTGAATCAGGATATCGGCTTTTTCCATTACATTGCCCCCTTTGATTTAATTGGCATACTAATAACGCTGGCATCTGATATAAGATTTTATTGCTCCGGGCTTTACTCTATTAATGATACGCTTTGGTGATTAGAAAACATTGAAGTTTTCATCATTATATATCACGAACAAGTTTTTTGTATACATCCTAAACCTATACGCATAAAAAAGCAGAGAGCCGCATGGGGCAGCTCTCTGCTTTGATCTTTGCGTTGTATCTTTACACTATCTCGCCGTGGGGTCGAACTCCTCGCGAAGCGTTTTCAAGAAATCGTCCAGCGAACAACTTCCCAGATCGCCTTTTTTGCGTTCCCGCACGGAAACTGTTTTTTCTTCGACTTCCCGCGCGCCGATCACAAGCATATACGGAATTTTCTGAAGCTGCGCATCGCGTATTTTCTTGCCGAGCTTTTCGTCGCGGCGGTCCACTTCAACGCGGATGTCCATATCGCGAAGTTTCGCCTCCACTTCGTTCGCATAGGGGGCAAAATCCGCGCTGACCTGCAGAAGTTTCACCTGCACGGGCGCGAGCCAATAAGGGAAAGCGCCTGCGTAGTGCTCGATCAGGATGCCAATAAAACGTTCGAGGCTGCCGAAAACGGTTCTGTGCAGCATAACGGGACGATGCTCCTGGCCGTCTCTGCCGATATAAGTCATATCGAACTTCTCCGGCATCTGGAAGTCAAGCTGAATCGTACCGCACTGCCACGTGCGCCCGATCGTATCTTCGAGATGGAAGTCGATCTTGGGGCCGTAGAACGCACCGTCGCCGGGGTTGAGTTTGTATTCCGTCCCAGTTTCTTCAAGCGCTTCCTGCAGCCACTGTTCCGCAAGCTCCCAAAGTTTTGCGTCGCCCATGGAGTTCTCCGGACGCGTTGAAAGCTCAACGTAATAGTTGAAGCCAAACACGTTTTTATAAACGTGGTTCGTGAGGTCCATGATCCCTTTGATCTCGTCCTTGACCTGCTCCGGCGCGCAATAAAGGTGCGCGTCGTCCTGCGTAAAGGAGCGCACTCGCATCAGTCCGTGCAGAGCGCCGGAACGCTCGTGCCTGTGCACGATGCCTAGCTCCGCCATGCGCAGCGGCAGGTCGCGGTAACTGCGGAGGTCGTTTTTGTAGACCATGATGCCGCCGGGACAGTTCATCGGCTTAATCGCAAACGGCATTTCATCTATTTCCGTAAAGTACATGTTCTCTTTGTAGTGATCCCAGTGTCCCGAACGCACCCAAAGTTCGCGGTCCAGAATGAGCGGCGTTTTGATCTCGACATAGCCGCGCTTTGTGTGCTCCCTGCGCCAGAATTCGACCAGTTTGTTCATGACCACCATGCCCTTGGGCAGGAAGAACGGGAAACCCGGTCCTTCCGGCTGCATCGCGAACAGGTCAAGCTCTTTGCCGAGCTTGCGGTGGTCGCGCGCCTTGGCTTCTTCAAGCCTGCGCAGATATTCTTTTAGTTCGTCTTCCGATCCGAAACATGTGCCGTAAATGCGCGTGAGCATTTCGTTTTTCTCGTCGCCATGCCAATAGGCGCCCGCCAGGGAAAGCAGCTTAAAGAATTTGCAGCATCCCGTGTGCGGAACGTGCGGCCCGCGGCAAAGGTCAGCGAAATCGCCCTCTTCGTAAATCGAAACCGTTTCGCCGTCGAGCGCCTCGATCAGTTCAACCTTGAGGTCCTCGCCTTTCTTAGAAAAAAACTCGATTGCGTCTTTTTTCGCCATATCGCGGCGGACAATCGGATTTTTCTCCTGCGAAACGCGGCGCATTTCCGTCTCAATTGCAGGGAGTTCTTCCTCTGAAATCGGTTTCGGGAATCGGATGTCATAATAGAAACCGTCTTTGATCGAAGGACCGATGCCGAACTTCGCCTCCGGATAGAGGCGCAGCACAGCGTGCGCCATAACGTGCGCCGTCGAATGGCGCAGGACGTCCAGTCCTTCCGCGCTTTCGGGCGTAAGAATATCAAAAACCGTGTCGACCGTAAAAACCTTATCCACGTCGACAAGCTGACCGTCAACTTTTGCGGCGACCGCTTTCTTCAGCCGCCATACCTCAAAGAGCTGACGCGCGGTAACGCTCTCAGCTTCATAAGACTTGCCTTCCGTGTTTGAAAAACGCGCCATCATATCGCCCCCGTAAAGAGCGGAGGGCCGGTTCCGGCCCTTCCGCCGAAGATTTTTATTTCTGTTTTAGAGTTTTTTGATCTATTTTTTGCCTGTGCTGCCAAAACCGCCGCTGGAACGTTCCGTTTCGTCGATTTCATCCACTCTTTGCAGTTCGACTTGCGTAACGGTCGCAAAAACCATCTGTGCGATTCTGTCGCCAGGTTCAATTTTGAAATCCGTTTTGCTGTGATTCACAAGGATAATGCGGACTTCCCCGCGATAATCCGAATCGACGGTACCGGGCGAATTCAGCACGGTAATCCCCTGCTTCAACGCCAGCCCGCTGCGCGGACGAACCTGCGCCTCAACGCCGGTCGGCATCTCCAGATAGAGTCCCGTACCAACGGCGCCGTATCCTCCCGCCGGGATCACCGCGTGCTCGGAAGCGCGCAAATCCATTCCGGAAGAGCCGGGGGTCGCGTACGCGGGAAGCGTAACGTCCCCGGAAGCCTTCACTTTAACGATGAGTTTTTCCATAGGGTTTAACCCCTTCTGTTGTTACGGTCTCTCTCAAACCGTCTGGCGGGACGTCCTTCGCCCTGCTCAGAGCGGCCGCCGCGGTCGCCGGAATCTCTTCGCGGCCTGTCGCCATCGCGGTCACGGCGCGGAGCGCCTTCGCTCTTCGGGAACAGCGCATAGCGCTCTTCGCGCTCTTTTTCGACTGCGACCTGCTCCGTAAATTCCGGATCCTTCGCGAGTTCGTCGAGTCGGTCTATGATGCGCTTACGGCTCAGGTTGACGCGGTTCATGTCGTCGATCTCTTTGACCGTCACAAGCACCTTGTCGCCGATACCGAATGCGTCTTCGAGTTTCGGGATGTGGTGCGAACTGATTTCACTGACGTGCAGCAGTCCTTCTTTGCCGGGCAGGATCTCGATGAAGACGCCAAAGTTGAGCATCCGCGTCGCAGTTCCTACATAAATCTCGCCGGGCTCGACCTCTTTTGTGAGGTCGCGAATGATTTTGACTGCCATGTCTGAGGACTCGGTGTTAACCGCTGCGATATAAACGCGTCCGCTGTCTTCGACGTCGATCTTCGCGCCGGTGCGCTGTACAATCGAACGGATCATTTTACCGCCCGGGCCGATGATATCGCGAATCTTCTCGGGATCGATCATAAGCGTCGTAATCTTCGGTGCGGTCGGCGCGATGTCGGGTCTCGGCGATGCGATTGCGCCGTCCATGATGTCAAGAATCTTCAAACGGCCGGCTTTTGCCTGGCCGAGCGCCTGCGTCAGAATATCGCGCGTGATGCCGCCCGCTTTGTTGTCCATCTGGAGCGCCGTCACGCCGTCACGCGTACCGGCAACTTTAAAGTCCATGTCGCCGTAGTGGTCTTCAAGCCCCTGAATGTCGGTCAGGATACCAAACTTGCCGTCGTCTGCGATCAGTCCCATCGCAATGCCGGCAACCGCTTTTTTGATCGGAACGCCCGCAGCCATCATCGCAAGGCTTCCGCTGCAAACGCTCGCCATGGAGCTGGAGCCGTTCGATTCCAGAATGTCGGATACCTGACGGACGACGTAGGGGAACTCTTCCTCCGTGGGGAACACGGAACGAAGCGCGCGCTCCGCAAGTGCGCCGTGCCCGATCTCCCGGCGTCCGGGACCGCGCATCGGACGGACTTCGCCGACCGAGTAGGGCGGGAAGTTATAGTGCAGAATAAAACGCTTTGAGGGTTCGTCGATCTTGAGTCCGTCAAGAACCTGGTCGTCCGTGCCCATCATACCGAGCGTCGACACGCCGAGCGACTGCGTCTCACCGCGCGTGAAGAGCGCGGAGCCGTGCGCCATCGGCAGGATGTCGACTTCGCATGTGATGTTGCGAAGTTCGTCCATCTTGCGTCCGTCGGAACGGATTTTATCGTCAAGCAACAGTTTGCGAACGCTTTTCTTGACCATTTCTTCCATTACGCCCGCGATATATTTTCCGGAATCCGGGTGCGATTCAGCAAAATGCTCCATCGCCTTATCCTGCGCCGCAGAGATTGCCGCGCCGCGGGGCTGTTTTTCATGAATCTGCACCGCACTGTAGATTTCATCGGCAAGCTCGTTCTGCATCCATTCGTCGATCTCGCTGATCACGGCAGGCATTGGCAGCACTGCTTTTTCTTTGCCGATCTCGGCGCGAACGCTGTCGATGAATTCGACGATCTTACGAATTTCCTGGTTCGCAAGCTCCAACGCGTCTACGAGAAGTTCTTCCGATACTTCCTGCGCGCCTGCTTCGACCATCGTAACGCCGCCCCTGTGCCCCGCAACCACGAGGTCGAGGGTGCTGTTCTCCATATCCGCTTCATCCGGATTCACGACGAGTTCGCCGTCAAGGCATCCGATGCGAACTGCGCCGATCGGGCCGTCCCATGGGATATCGGAGATCGATAACGCAAGCGAAGCGCCGTTGATCCCCAGAATATTCGCAGGATTCACCTGGTCGACCGACATAACGGTCGCGACGACGTGCACGTCGTGGCGCATCCATTCCGGGAAAAGCGAGCGAATCGAGCGGTCGATCATTCTGCCGCTCAGGATCGCCGATTCAGACGGGCGGCCTTCGCGCTTGATGAAACCGCCGGGCACTTTGCCGGCAGCGTAATAGCGCTCTTCAAAGTCCACTAGCAGCGGAAAGAAATCAAGTCCTTCCCGCGCCTTTTCAGCAAGCACCGAGGTAACGAGCAGCGCCGTATTTCCATGTTTTGCGAGTACTGCTGCATTTGCCTGCTTTGCCATACGTCCTATTTCGAAGGACATTTTCTTTCCTGCGAGCTCAAGCTCGAAAGTTCTGGTCATTCATTTTTCCTCCCAATCTTCTTTCTTCAACCAATGAAGAATAGCACAAAATACAAAAAAAGGCGAAGGATTGTTGCCCCTCGCCTTGCAAAAGTTACTGATTTTTAAACGTTTATCTGTACCGCGCGCCCCGCTGAAATTAGTGGCGGAGGCCAAGACGCTGGATCAGGTCCTGATAACGCGCAAAGTCTCTTCTCTTCAGGTACTGAAGAAGTTTACGGCGCTTTCCGACCATGATGAGAAGTCCGCGGCGCGAATGGAAGTCTTTCTTATGAAGCTTCATGTGCTCCGTAAGCTCGCGGATACGCGTGGTCAGGATTGCAACCTGAACTTCGGTGGAGCCGGTGTCTGCGTCATGCACTTTGAATTCTTCGACCAACTGCTGTTTCTTTTCCTTACCGATCATATCGATCACTCCTGTACGGGCCTGTTGCGCCCTTTCGTCCCGGAACTCAGGCCGGCGTCGCAATGCGCGGGTCCGTGTAGCGGGCAGAGGGTATAATAGCAGATTTTTTTCATATTGTCCAAACGTTTTTTGTTTCTATATCATCGTGCTCTTCTATTATATATTTGATTATATAATGGATTTGCTGGCAAACAATTACGATATATCACGGAGAGGGGGCTTTTCCATGAAAAAGATTCTTTTCCTGCGTCACGCTGCGCAACTCTTATTTCTTACTCTGCTCCTGCTCGGCCTGCGCGAAACAATCGCGCCCTTCCTCGTCGTTTTCTTTTTACTTTCTTTTTTGGCCGGAAACTTTTTCTGCGGCTGGCTCTGTCCTTTGGGGGCGATCCAGGAATTCGCCGGCAAGACAAGGTCGCTCATCACAAGGAAAAGT
>JAJDJB010000034.1 GCA_030266985.1 Synergistaceae bacterium OttesenSCG-928-D05 | reverse complement strand
ATTAGCTTCGAGCCGGAAAACTCAGCTGCGTTGGGCTTTGGCTTCCGTTGCGGCTTCCTCGGATTGCTGCACATGGAGATCGCGAAAGAGCGTCTGAACCGCGAGTTCGGCGTTGACCTCGTTGCGACCGCGCCGAACGTCGTCTATCAGATTGAGCTCACGAACGGCGAGATGATAGAAGCGCACAGACCGTCCGATTTCCCAGATCCCGCAAGGATAGAAGAGATTCGCGAGCCCTATATTAAACTTTCGATCTTTATCCCGGAACAGTTCGTTGGCGCAGCGATGCAGCTCTGTCAGGAAAAACGCGGCACCTATCGCTCCATGGATTACATAACGCCGGAGCGCGTGCGCCTCACGTACGAGATGCCGCTTGCGGAATTTATCCTGGACTTCCACGACAGACTCAAGTCTTGTACGCGCGGCTACGCTTCGCTTGATTACGACCACATCGGCTTCAAACCAGAAAAACTCGTGAAGGTCGATATCTTGATGCAGAACGAGCCGGTCGACGCCTTTTCCTTCATTTGCCACGCGGATCAGGCCTATCACCGCGGACACGCGGTCGTCGGCAAGCTCAAAGAGCTTATCCCGCGCCAGCTTTTCGAAGTGCCGATTCAGGCGGCGATTGGAAACAAAGTTGTTGTGCGCATGAACATCAAAGCCGTCCGCAAGGACGTTTTGGCGAAATGCTACGGCGGCGACATTACAAGAAAGCGCAAACTGCTCGAAAAACAGAAAGAGGGCAAAAAGAGGATGAAGCAGATCGGCCGGGTCGCCATCCCGCAGGAAGCTTTCCTCGCTTTCATGGATGTGTCGAAATCCGAGGAGCGATGACGCTGCACACGCGTGAAAATCCATTTGAGCCTCCCGCAGGGGGGCTCTCTTTATACGTACACGTCCCGTTTTGCGAGCGCAAGTGCAACTACTGTGCGTTTGAAAGCGCCGTACCGCGCGAGGGGGACGTTTCGCTCTGGCTTGCGTCGCTGGAAAAAGAGATCGCGCTGTGGACCGCGCGCCTTGGCCGCATCAGCCTGAACACCTGCTATATCGGTGGCGGCACGCCGAGCGTGCTGTCGGGGCCTGTGTGGATGCAATTGATCGGGATTCTTGAGCGCTGCTTTGATTTCGGTTCATGTGCGGAAGTCACAGTTGAGGCGAACCCGAATTCCCTCTCAGCGGAACACCTGCTTGCGTGGCGTGAATGGCGCGTTACCCGCGTCAGCCTGGGCGTGCAGAGTTTCGACGATGCGGAACTCGAAATGATGGGGCGGCTGCATAGCGCGCGGCAGGCGTACAACGCAATCTCCGCCTCGCTTGCCTCCGGACTTGGCGTGAGCCTGGACCTCATGTTCGGCCTACCCGCGCAGACGCTGCAAAACTGGGCGCGCACGCTAAAGGAGGCCGCGGCGTTCCGCACCGGACATATCTCGCTTTATCAGCTTTCGCTCGAGCCGGGCACGCCCTGGAGCAATCTCGACGCGTCGCTCCTGTCGGACGGTTATGCGCAGTACCGCTTCGCGCAGTGGTATCTTGAAAAAAAAGGATATCGCCAGTACGAAGTCGCCAATTTCGCGAAACCGGGGCAGGAAAGCCGCCACAACCTAAACTACTGGAACGAAGGCGAATATCTGGGCATTGGCCCAGGCGCGTCGGGCTATTTGAAGGGCTGGCGTTATAAAAATTCAGGCGTGCTTCCCGATTATGCGGCGCGCGTTGAATCAGGCCGTTTTGCGGTCATTTCGGGCGAAACGCTCTCTCCCGAGGATCGCGCGAAAGAGGCAGCGGTTCTTGCGCTGCGCACGGTATGTGGTATCGACGTTGGCGCGTATCGCTCGCTTTACGGAGACGATGCGCTATCCCGCCTTGAAACGATCCTTTCTTCCATGCCGCAGGATTTTTTTGAGCTCTCAGACGAGCGTATCGCGCTTTCGAAAAAAGGGATGCGCCTCGCAAATTTAATTTGGTCTGAGATCGTTTGAAAATAGACCCCGTTACACTATAATTGAAGGGTCATGTACAAGACCGGGAGGGTTACGCCATGCAACAAGATATCGGTAAAGTGATGCGCAAAATCCCATCGATGGACAAACTGCTCGCGCTTCCGCAAGTCAGGGCCTACGAAGCAGAACTTGGACACGACACAGTGAAGTCCATCCTTACCGGTGTGCTGGACGCGCAGCGGAAAAAAATCCTCTCGAATCCGGACACGGCCTTTGATTCCGACAGTATTGCACGTGACGCCGAGAAAATGCTGAAACGGCGCGCTTTCACGACATTACGGCGCGTCGTAAACGCAACGGGCGTCGTAAACCATACGAACCTCGGGCGTTCTCTGCTCGCGAATGAAGCGGCTGAGGCGGTTTCGCAAATCGCGTCCAACTACAACACGCTGGAATATTCCATTGAAACGGGATCGCGCGGGCACCGGAACGACCACGTCGAGTGGTTGTTGTGCCGCTTGACCGGCGCGGAAGCCGCGCTCGTCGTCAATAACAACGCGGGCGCCGTGATTCTGGCGCTTGCCGCGCTCGCCAAGGACCGCGAGACGGTCGTTTCCCGCGGAGAGCTGGTCGAGATCGGCGGCTCGTTCCGCATCCCGGAGATCATGGGGCTCTCGGGCACGAAGATGGTCGAGGTCGGGACGACAAACCGGACGCATCTGCGCGATTACGAGCAGGCGGTGACAGAGGATACGGCGCTGCTCTTAAAAGTACACCCATCCAACTACAGAATCAACGGCTTCACAGCGTCCGTGCCGCGCGAAGAACTTGCCGCGCTCGCGCACGGAAAAAATCTCGTCTTTATGGAAGACCTGGGAAGCGGAATGCTGATTGACATGTCCGAAGCCGGGCTGCGGGAAGATCCAACGGTGCGCCAGTGTCTGGAGGCCGGGGTGGACGTCGTGACTTTCTCTGGAGATAAACTGCTCGGCGGTCCGCAGATCGGTGCGATCGTGGGTTCCGCGCGAATCATCGACGCATTGCGCTCCTATCCGCTGCTGCGCGCGCTGCGCGTGGACAAAATGACGCTTGCGGCTTTTGAGGCGACCTTGCGCCTCTATTTAAAAGGAAAGACAGAAAGCATTCCGACGCTCGCCATGATTTTTGCAAAGAAAGATGAACTGCAAAAACAGGCGCGCCGTTTCAGCAAAAAAATAAAAGACTTCTTTGAACAGACCAACCTGCGCTCCGTACGCATCGAAGTCGTGCCCGTAAAGGACGCGGTCGGAGGCGGCGCGTTTCCGCAGACGGAACTCAGCGGCTACGCCGTTTCTCTTTACGCGCCTGAATTCGGCAGCGCGGGTAAGCTCGCGGAAAAATTCCGGAACGCATCCGTGCCGGTAATCACGGGTGCGGCCGAAGACAGGGTGCTGTTCCACATGCGCACGATCTCCGCCGAGGATGAAGAACTTATTGTGAGCGCGCTCCGGGAAATGTTGGTACACCCCGCGGCGCAGGAAAGGTAGAAGGCCATGTCGTCGCTTGAATATCCTTTCGTGATCGGCACAGCGGGGCATATAGACCACGGAAAGACCGCCATCGTACAGGCGCTTTCCGGCGTGGATACCGACCGCCTCTCTGAAGAAAAACGGCGTGGCATGACCATCGAATTGGGCTTTGCGCCGCTCACACTCCCATCCGGCAGGACGATCAGCATCATCGACGTGCCGGGACATGAAAAATTCATCCGGCAAATGGTCGCAGGCGCGGCGGGCGTCGATGCGGTCATGCTGGTCGTGGCAGCGGACGACGGCGTAATGCCGCAGACGCGCGAACACCTTGAAATCCTCTCATTGCTCGACGTCAAAAATGGGATCACCGTCATCAATAAAATTGACCTCGTGGACGCCGAGATGCTCGCAGTGGCGGAAGACGACGTGCGAACCCTGACCATGGGAACGTTCCTTGAAGACAAGCCGCTTGTCAAAGTATCTGCCTTTACCGGAGAGGGAATCGGCGAACTGACGCAAGAGATTGAAAACATCGTTGCCTCGGGCGAGCAGCGCGCGCGTGACGGCGCATATTTTCTTCCCGTCGACCGCGTGTTTCACATCAGCGGCTTCGGCACCGTCGTCACGGGCACTTCCGTCAAAGGTACTCTGCATGAGGGGGATGACCTCGACATTCTGCCCCACGGCGGAACGGCGAAGGTTCGCTCCATTCAGGTACACAACGAATCTGTAGAAAGCGCGACAGCCGGACTCCGCACTGCAGTCAACCTTGCAGGCGTAGCGCTTGAGGAAATAAAGCGCGGGGACGTCGTAGCTGCGGAAGGACGCTATGCGCGAACCTCTTGCATCGATGTGCGTCTGGAAGTTCCGGCCTCCTTTAGTGGTTCCGTCGAGCACTGGCAGCGTGTGCGCCTGCACGTGGGAACATCGGACGTGGTCGCACGCATCTCGCTTCTTGAAGGCGGGAGCCTCGCCCCCGGTGAATGTGCGATGGCCCAGATCATCACCGAAGAACCGGTAGCGACCTACAGCGGCGCGCACTTCATCATTCGCTCCTACAGCCCACTTCATACGATCGCAGGCGGTAAAGTCCTTTTCCCGCTCGGCGAACGCCCGAAAAACAAAATGGACAAGCTGCACCTGCTCGATTTTATGCGGATGCTCAGTTGGGCGAAAGATCTGAAAGATCGTGTTTCCGCCATCATTAACTACAAAGAGAACATATTGCACACCGAGCTCGTTCTGTACAGCGAAGCGGAAGGCACGCCCCTCGCGTCGGCGCTCGGCTATCTCTCTATGAAAGAGCGGATTGCCCATGTCAAAACCGGCGAACCGCGCTATCTATCGCGCGCGGCGATCGGCGCGTACCTTGCAAAGATCACAGACTTGCTGGAGGCGTACCACAAAGAACACCCAGAACTAAAAGGGATGGAAGCGGAAGAAATCGCACGCGGGCTCCAGTCGCCGGACACGAAATTCGTTCGCGAGGCAATCGCTTACTTCGTAGCGCACGGCATGCTGACGCAGGACGGCGAAAAAACGAGACTCAACGGATTCAAGCCATTTGACGAAGAATCTTTCATGGTGCACGTCGGCGAACTGCGAAGCCTCGCCAGAAAATGCGGGTACGCAATGCCAACGATCGAAGAAGCCGAATCCCTGCTCAACATCGAAAAAAAGGATATGCAGCGAGCCGTTAACTACCTGAAGGAACGCAAAGAGGCCGCTATCGTAGGCGACGAGTTCCTTGTGTTCGATTTTCTGGAGAATGACCTGCGCGAAAAACTCGCGTCCCTGGACGGTGACCTTACGCTCGCCGCAGTACGCGATGTGACGAACAGCAGCAGGAAATACATTCTCCCGCTTTTAGAACATTTTGACACAAAAGGCATCACTCGCAGAGTAGCAGATAAAAGAATCCTTCTAAAAAAATAAAAAAAGCAATTTATTATTACCTGGTATATTACATTTATTGCTGTGCTGCAGCGAATATAAACCTTTACTTGAAAAAATCGGCGTTTTGATGTACAATTTAATGAGTTTGTTGCGGAGGTGAAGCAGATGGCACAAACTCTTGAAACGATCCGAGAAAAGGTTCGGCAGCACAAGGGAGTTGAAGTTTGCTACAAAGCTACTAACGGACGGCGGAAGATGGAAGAGCGAAACGGCGTAATACGGGACGTATACCCCAGCCTTTTCACTTTGTATATAGAGTCTCAGCAAAGCCTGATTTCCTTCAGTTACGCGGACCTCTTGACGCATGAAGTTGAAATGCAGTTGGCATCGAACGGAGAATACCTCTTTTAATCCACCAACCATCGGCGCCCTGGCATGAGAATGCCGGGGCGTATTTTTTAGCTAAAAATGATCCGGAGATGATCCCTTTGAATAAAACTTTTCTTAGTCCGGTAAAAATTAATCTTACACTGCGCGTGATGTCGCGGAGGCCGGACTGTTTTCATGAAGTTTTTTCGTTATTTTTCAAAAAACATGGCACAGAAGGGTTGACAATAAGGCCTATAATTGGGGAAAATATAGTTGATATTTTGCACACCAAAGGTATTGATATTGAGGGACAAAATATTGTGCTGCGTACACTTAACTGGGCCAGGGGCAAGGGTTTGTCCATTCCGCGGCTGGACATGGAACTTGAAAAATGTTATCCCACGGGCAGTGGAATTGGCGCCGGAAGCGGCAATGCGGCAGCTCTGCTGGAGTACCTGCGCGTAACGTACGCGTTTGCACCCAGTGCACTTGAAATCGCAGAGCTTGGGGCGGACGTTTCCTTTCTTGCGCAGGACGCTGATTTGGCTTTCGTGCGCGGCAAAGGCGAAATTCTGGAACCCCTGCACAGTTCCTTGCCGCTGACGGTAGTGCTGGCGTTTCCTGCGTGGCGTTCGGGCACGGCGGAAGCGTATCGCGCCCTCGATGACCTGCGTGCAGACGGAAGCGCGCCACCGATCTCGCTGCAGGATGCGGTGACGGAAGCGGTGCAGATCTTTGGTAAATTGAAAAAGAAAGAACGTGTCGGGTTTTTACCCAACGATTTCTACGTTCTGTTCCAAGATAGAGAAGAGTACCAGCGGGCTTTTGAGATGATGGAAGAAATGGATGCTTTAGGGTGGGGGCTATGCGGAAGCGGAAGCGCGCTGTTCGCGATATCCAGCGACGACCGGTGCGCGGAAGCGATTCAACGGGTTTTGCAAAATGAGAAATGGGTACAACAAACAAACAGATTGGAGTGATTGATAATGAGAGGTCAGAGAACAGAACGGTTGGTACGGCTTGCGTCTAAATTTATGCTGAGTCCTTCAAAACTTGTATCATTAACAGACCTTGCAACAAAATTCAACGTATCAAAAACGGTGATCAGCGACGACGTAGAGGTGATTAATTCCGCCATGACCGCCGAAGGTTTCGGCCAGATGCAGGTGGACAGAGGGAGAAGCGGCGGGGCACGCTTTATTCCGATTTGCACATCAGAACGTCGTCAGCAGGTGCTCTCCAGCATCGCGGAGTCACTCTCCGATCCGGACCGTCTCCTTCCCGGCGGGCTGATTTATTACAGCGACTTGATTTTTAACCCAGAGATCGCGCTTTCGCTCGGTTATACGATGGCCTCGCTCTTCACGGGCACGAATCCCGATGTGGTCATTACGTCCGAAGTAAAGGGAATCCCCATCGCCATGTTCGCCGCTTACGCGTTGGGCGTACCGCTTGCAGTCTGCCGGTTCCGCAACAGGCCGAGCGACGGTTCCGCGGTCGGCGTCCATTATCCGACGTCGAACGGCGACGTAAAAACGATGTATATCGGCACCAGGCAGCTTCGCCGCGGCGGCCGTGTTTTGATCCTGGACGACTTCATGCGCGGCGGCAGTACGGCGGCCGGCATGCTTCTCATGGCAAAACAGTTTGAAGCGAAAGTCGCGGGGGTCGGAATCTTTATCGCGTCCGACGAGCCAAAAGAGAAAGCGGTTCCAGAGTACAAGTCACTTTTGACGCTCTCGGAGCGCAACGGAAAAGCACGCCTTACCGTCACTTCTGAAAAATAGGATGCTGTTTTTTTACGAAGCGCAAAATATCATTGACGCGAAAGGAAACATAGCGTAAAATCACACGCTGGAAGGGAGGTGGCCATGCCATGAGTATAAAAATCAACTTGGACGATTGCATCGGGTGCGGCGTTTGCGCACAGCTTTGTCCGGCTGTATTCCAGCTTGACGAAAACGAAGGCAAAGGCATGGTGATTTCTCAGGAGCCCTGTGCCGAAGTCAAAGAGGCCGTAGACAGCTGCCCTGTTTCTGCAATTACTTGCGACAGTAAATAAAAAGCGGGCCCATAGCTCAATTGGTTAGAGCTCCCGGCTCATAACCGGATGGTTTCAGGTTCGATTCCTGATGGGCCCACCAGATGATACAAAAGCGCTCCCAATAGGGGCGCTTTTTTGTATGTTTAGAAAACCACTCACTAGGCGAGTGGTTCCTTATTGATTGGTGCCAATGTGAAATTGTAATGTTGGATATTAAAGACACCGACAGATCAGCCGTTATGGCCGTCATATGGCTTGAACATGAAGAAAATGGTTTTGTTTTTAATCGTCTTGCAAGCTATTACGGCAGAGGGAAAAAGAGGGGAAAAATGCCCGCGTAGCAGATAATGCATGGTACATAAAGCAAGCAGAGCAAGGGCGGTTGATGTATATTAACACGAAAAAAGCCTCTCATTGGGCAGATCAGACCGGTCTTGCGTTGCCGCCGGTGGACCCCAATGGAGAGACCGACATAAGCATACCAACGGCGGTGGATCTTGTCAATCTGCGCCGTGAGAATCCGACTTTGTTTCTGCGTAGGTTTGTCAAACATGAGTTACAGAGAGTCGAGAGAAAAAGCCCGTCTGCTTATCCCGTTATTACATGAAGTAAATGTACATGGGGGCAGATACAAAAATGACCTCTGACTGGCGCCAGAAGCCATTTTTGATAGATGTAAACAGTGTCAGATTAGAAACCCGGTGTGGCAGGTCTTACGTTCGCGCGTCGTTTTTCGATCTCCTGCACGACCTCTTCCAGAATTGGGACATATGTGATAAGGAGCTGCCCCTCTGAAGTTTGCGGGATGAAGTCAAGAATGATGAAGACATGTTCATCGTCCCAGCGGTATGATTCCATGTTGCCGGTTTTCTTCATATGCCCGGGGCCGTATTTTTCGAGCGCAATTACTTTGAGTTTATTGAAGTCCTTTTTGCCCGCGAATTCGAATGCAACGTTGAGGAATTTGTCGTGATAGAAAGAGTAAGTGATTCCCTGCAGTTGGACTCCATCAACCTCGAGCTTTTCGTCCCGCCTTGAATATACGGTTCCGTAATCAAGCTCTTTATCGACCAGTACGCACTCAGACCCTAGTTTTTTATGGGAGTCGCCCCATTTCAAACCTCCGAATCCGGTTGGGGATTGAGGCAGTGCCGCATTCGCTGAACCCGCTGATAAAACGATCAGAAAAATGATTGCAAATATTACTTTCTTCATTCTTCGCTCCGCCTCCTTTATTCGAAGTTGTACTGCGAAAGCATGAAGTTATATAAAATGCACCTTTTGCGCGTGTGCATTATATCATAAAAATTAAAAAAAATAAAGAGAGAACAGCTGGTATATAGTCTGGATAAAATACGTAATATTTAAAATTGTGTTAAATGCATATCTTGCTTGATAAAAAATGTTTAATAAAGGCGTGCTATTGCGCAGAAATTTGTAAAAAGAGATGCGGCGCGGCTATTTTGATAAAAGCGCGTTGCGAATGGGAGATGAGGGGGCATTGGCTTATGCTTGGTTTATTTATATGCTTCTTGCCGCCGATGGCTTTTCTGGCTGTTGAAGGCGAAAAAACGTCTGTGTGTCCTCCTATATCATGAAAATGGACGAATTTGAATGATTTGTAATTGCGATTTGTGTTTTAAGATATTAACTATTATTGATCTTTAGGGTCAACCTAAGACGATAAAGCTATGATTGGATGCGCGCAATCAACGGACGCACAGAAGCGGGATCAGGAATATTTCGGTCTGTGTCTATAAAAAACGCATTAACTCAATCCATTAAGGAATCAAAAACGAGGCAATCTGCCGCGCCGTATCCAAAAGATCGGGCTCGGATGCATTCGGCGTTTCAATCGTGAGCGTTCCTTTGTTTGTAATTTTTAGAGTGAGGCTTTTTCCGAACAGCAATTGATCTTCAAAGATCGCTCTGTTGCCAAGCAGTTCTATGTTTTTGTAGGTTGCGCCGCTTTCAAGCAGATCTCCGCTCCCGTCATGATTTTCACTCGGTGGCTGCCATCCTTTTTCGCCCGCGCCTTCAATCCAGACGACATGATACCGCTCACCGTTCGGTGCGCGATAGTCGCGCTCTTCCCAAAGGCCTTTGTTACCGGAGACAGTATCAAGCGTTGTTTTACGAAGTTCCCCGTTCTCCCAGCCCGACAATTCGGGTAACGCCGCAACGGCAGCACCATGTAAGGCGGCGAGCAGCAGAATCGCAGAGAAAAGGCGGCAAACTGTTTTTTTCAAAGGTAACACCTCTTTTTCTATTTTTCATTATACATCCGAAGTGGAAAGTTTTTCGTCCTGCGCATATAATACGTTGAGTTCAACAAGAAACCGCAGGCAAGGGAGTATCTGTTTTGCATAGATTTACGTTAAGAGTTTTTGGCTGTCAAATGAATTCATACGACGGAGACCGGCTGCGTACGGCGATGATCCACAAAGGGTGGACGGAAACGCCGGACGAAACGGCCGATGTCGTTTTTCTGGTCACGTGCAGCATCAGGGAGAAGGCGGAGCAGAAAGTCGCGAGCGAAATCGGGCGATACGACCTTCAGTTCAGGAAAACCGGAGGACCGATCCTCGTGCTTGTCGGCTGCATGGCGCAGCGCATCGGGCGGGAGATGGCGAAGAAATTTCCCTGCATCCGCATCGTTTCCGGCCCCAGGCACCTCGGTCTCGTGCCGCAGGCGGTCGAGGATACGATGCAGGACGGACGCGCCCGCTTTTTCTTCGACGACGATCCACGCGCGCTGGACGATCTGGAGGTCGTTCCTACTGAGCGGACGAACCCCTTTAAGGCTTTTGTGACAATCTCGTACGGATGCGATCGTTTCTGTTCGTACTGCATCGTGCCGCATGTGCGCGGACGACTGCAGTCCCGGGCGCCGGAAGAGATTCTGACGGAAGTTGAAACGCTGGCGCAAACCGGCGTTAAGGAAATCTCATTGCTCGGACAAAACGTGGACGCCTACGGCAAGGACGGAAGCGGCGGATACGGTTTTGCCCGGCTGCTCGACGACGTATCGAAAATAGAGGGTGTCGAGCGAATTCGTTTTTATACTTCGCACCCGAAAGATTTTGACGAAGATATTCTCGAAGTCATGGCACGCGCGCCGCGTATTTGCCGTGCGATCAACCTCCCGGTCCAATCGGGGAGTGATCGTATTCTGAAGGAAATGAACCGCGGCTACACGTCGGCGCAATATCTGGAGCTCGTCGCCAAGATTCGCGCCGCGCTACCGGACGTGAGTCTGACGACTGACCTGATCGTCGGTTTCCCCGGCGAGACGGACGAGGAATATCACATGTCGTACGATCTGCTGAAAAGCGTAAAGTTCGATATCGTGCACACCGCTGCATATTCACCGCGTCCAGGGACAAGGGCAGCGGTTATGGACGGACAGATCGACAAGCGGGTAAAGGCGGCGCGCCTGAACGAAATCAATGAAATGCAGTCCGGCGTTGCGCGTGAACTGAACGAAGCCTACGTCGGGGGTACATTTAAAGTACTGCTTGACGCGCCCGCGCCGCGCGGCGAAGGTTTGCTTCAGGGACGCACGATGACGGACAAAGTGGTAATTGTATCAGGCAACGTATTAAACTTAGGTCAGTTTGTGGATGTTAAAATTACGGGCGCAAGTCACTGGTCGCTGCAAGGCGAGCGGTTCGAAGGGGAATAACGATACCGATGGATAAAGGGCGCGTACAGCAATATGCATTGATCGGCGCGGGGCTGCTCTGTTTTGTCGTGGCCGCCGTCCTGTTGCATACGTTCAAGGGACAGTTTGGCAAAGAGTCGGCAAAAGGGACGCTGCTAGTTATGGAAGAAACGCTCGATCTCAGTGTTCCCGATGCGCCGCGGCCGGATGTTGCCGATGTGTCGGTCGATAAGCCGCAAGTGAAGGATGTCTGGGTCGTATACGTAACAGGGAGCGTTAAAAATCCAGGCGTTTACGAGGTGCCGGTCGGCGCAAGAGTTTATCAGGCGCTTGAGGCGGCGGGCGGTTTTGCCGATCAGGGGGACGCGGACGCGGTCAATTTGGCGGCGCCGCTGACGGACGGTGCGCACATTCGTTTCCCTGCAATGGGCGAAAAAAAAGCCGAACCCCAGCAGAGTAGTTTTCAGAATGTACCTGCAGCGCATGAAGAGTCGCGTGCAAAGAGCGGGCGGAAGATCGACCTGAACCGCTGCACGGCGAAAGATCTCGAAGAAGTACCGGGAATCGGGCCAAAGACTGCGCTCGTCATCATCCAGTACAGAGAGCAAAACGGCGCGTTTCGCCGCATTGAAGATTTATTGCTCGTGACCGGCATCGGGCCGAAAAAATACGACACGATAAAGGAATTTGTGGTCATTGCGAACTGAGAATGGCCCGGTTGTCTCCGCACCCGCATTTACGATTCTGCTTTCAATTTGTGTTTCAATCAGCCTCTTTTTTTACCTGTCTTTATTAGCCGCACTTTTGATTAGTTTTTTCGCCGCCTCCGGATGGATGCTTGTCGGCACGCAAAAAATTACTTCAAATTTTATGCGCGTTTTTTTTATGATCCTGCTGTTCTGCGTGATTTTTTCTGGCATGAGCCTGACGCACCTTGCCAAAACGTCCGACGTTCCCTCTACTGTTGAAACAGAGGGGAAAATTCTTATGGTTCGGGAGTGGGGCAGGCGAAATGCAGCCCTGATTAAGACCGGCTACGGTAGGTTTGTCGCCTATATGGCGCGGAGGGGCGATTTGCAGGAGGGCGCCGCAGTTCGCCTGCGCGGCGCAACATTTGATTTTCAGCGCGCAGAGGAAAAGGGCGGGTTCGACGAATTTCTTTACTGGCGTGCAAAGGGCGCGCACAAAAAAATCGTTGTGCTCGAAATCGAGACATTATCGCCCCCGTCGGGTATTTATCGATGGCGCATTTTTTTGGAAAAAAGAATACGGGACGTTTTGCCGGAACGCACTGCCGCGTATATGCTTGCCCTGACCGTTGGCGTCAGGGACCGTGCGCTGTCTGACCTGCATACGCGCGCGGGCACGGTGCATTTGCTTGCGGTCTCCGGCTTTCACGTAGGCATTGTCGCCGCATTCGCCGCTTTTTTTCTGCGGAGGGGACTTGCGCGGATTATCGGCACATCCGTCGTCGTATGGCTTTACGTTCTTTTTGCGGGAGCGCCGGTGGGCGGTGTGCGCGCGGCTCTTATGATTCAAATTTGCCTGCTTGCCGGCCTCTTTGGAAAGCCCGCTTCTGCGTTCAACGGCGTTAGCGCCGCGGGTGTTTTGATGCTGCTTTACAACCCCTGGACCTATTTCGACGTCGGCTGGCGTCTATCGATCCTTGCCGCACTTTTTTTAACAGCGCTCTTTTCTTTCGCGAAAGAAAACAAACTGGCGCTGTTGCTTGCGTCTCCTCTTGTGTGGATCGTGACGGCTGGCCAGGCCTCGCTTGCGTTTGGCGAAATTCCTTTGGCGGGGCTCTTCATCAACGCCTTGGCTGTTCCAATTTTTTCTTTTCTCTTCCCGCTGATCTTCCTGCTATCGCTGCCCGCCTTGCTGTGTCTGCCGTTTGCGGAACTATGCAGCGGCCTCAGCGAATATCTTCTTGAGGCCTGGGAGATTTTTTCTGAGATATTTGTCCAACTAATACCGATTATTTTGAAGCACGCTCCGCTGTTTTCCTGGCTCTCCTGCCTTCTGTTCGCCGCCGTTGTGCTGCGCGCAAGCGGCTACACGAGAACCAGAAGCGCCGCCGTGCTTTTTCTTTCGCCATTTCCGCTGTTATTCATACTCCGATTGTTGTAAAATGTACCAGATACAGGACAGGATTAAGATGGAGGTTCTTTCATGCTGTTTGTTTTGGACGTAGGAAATACGAATATCGTTATGGGTATATATGAAGGCAAAAATCTGCTCGGCCACTGGCGGCTGACGTCGCAGAAACGCACGTCCGACGAGATTGGCTTTATGCTGCTCGGCCTGCTTGGCGAGGCGAAGATAAAAAAAGAAGATTTGACCGCGTGCGCATATGCGAGCGTCGTCCCATCGCTCGATGAATTTTTTATCGAAGCGGTGAAAAAGTATCTGAATCTTCCGTGCCTGAAAGTGACGAACGATCTGGATCTCGGTATGGAGATCAAGCTGCGTAATCCCTCCGAAGTCGGAGCGGACCGTCTGCTGAACACCATCGCCGCAAAAGAAAAATACGGAACGCCGCTCATCGTGGCAGATCTCGGAACGGCAATCACGCTTGACGTAATCTCGAAAGAAGGCGCGTACCTCGGCGGCGCGATCGCTCCGGGTATGGAAGTAGGCATGGAGCTGCTTTTCTCACGCACCGCCAAACTACCGCAAATTGACCTAAAAGCGCCGGAGAGTTACATCGGGGCGTCAACGCACGAAGCGATTCAATCCGGAATCGTTTACGGTTTTGTCGGCATGGT
Organism: Synergistaceae bacterium OttesenSCG-928-D05; assembly: GCA_030266985.1. GTDB lineage: Bacteria > Synergistota > Synergistia > Synergistales > Synergistaceae > JAJDJB01. The sequence continues at coordinate 1,293 of JAJDJB010000034.1, read as the reverse complement.
CGATACAATCGCGCGCGGCATGTTCAAAGAACTGGGCGGCTCCTGCAGGGTGGTCGCGACCGGCGGGCATGCAAAAATTCTTGCGGAGCATTCAGAAGTCGTGACCGATCTTGACCACGGCCTGACGCTGGATGGTTTGCGCATCGTCTATGAGAGAAATAAATCGCTCGTGTAACCCGCTTTCCACTGCTGTCGTTCCGGGATTTCCCAAAAAAATAGGCGGCGTGGAAGCGGCGAATCCCATTTGGCTTGCGCCGATGGCCGGAATCACGTTTGGCTCGGTCCGGCTTTTTTTCAGGCGGCTCGGCGCCGCGCTCGTGCATACCGAAATGGTGAGCGCGCTTGGGTTGTGTCATAAGGGCCGCAAAACGAAAGAACTCCTGGGCGGCAGCGAAGAAGAGCGCCCTGTCGTACTCCAGCTTTTCGGTGCGGATGCGGATTCCGTTGCAAAGGGCGCGGAGATTGCGCTCGGCATTCGCCGCTACGAGGCGCTGCAGGTCAACATGGCGTGTCCGATGCCAAAGGTAACGAAAAAAGGCAGCGGCGCGAAACTCATGGAAAATCCGGAAGAAGCCGCGCGCATGGTTGCGATGCTCAAATCGGCGGGGCTTCCCGTCTGGGCAAAGATCCGTATCATGCCGGAAAAAAGCGCGATTTCCACCGCGGATTTTTGCGACAATTTGCTTGAGGCTGGCTGCGATTACCTGCATGTGCACGGCAGGACGCCCGCGCAGCGTTACGAAGGGACGGCGTCGCGAGATGCGGTGCAGGCTGTCGCACAAAAGTTTCCGGGGCTGATCGGCGGTTCCGGCGATTGCTATAAACCGGAGGACTTTATCGATTATCTGAACAGGGGATGCACGTCGGTGCTTGCGGGCAGAGGTTTTCTGCGGGATGCGCTGCTGATTCCAAGGACGCTGAAAGCGCTTGGCGCGGATGTTCCCCCTGAATTGTTGACCCCGACGGTAGAAGATCAGGCCGCAATCCTTCTCGAATTGGGCCGAAACATCTATAATACCGAAGGACAGGCTCTTGCGCTGATGATTGCGCGAAGGATGCTCGCAGCTCTTTTTAAAGGGTTCCCGGGGGCCTCGCAGCTCAGGCGCAGAGGCGCGCTCGCGCGGACCTGGCAGGAAATGGAAGGAATCCTGCTCAACTGGGAAACCATCACAGCGGAAGAACTTGCGTTCCAAAAAGGAAATTTTCCTCATGGCGTCATTGAGGAAGCGTGATTTTATAAATTGAAAGGGAAGTGGATTTATGTCGGAAGAACTCAGGAACAACCAGCAGACG
>JAJDJB010000033.1 GCA_030266985.1 Synergistaceae bacterium OttesenSCG-928-D05 | reverse complement strand
AGTGTCCCCTCCCACCGTCGTCCCGGGCTTGACCCGGGATCCAGAGTCTTTGGTTTTCTGGTTACAGCGTAATACGAGCGTGAAACATTGTGTGCGGTTTAAGAAAACGGACGACGGAGCTTTTCGCCCTTGCGTCAATCTTCCTTCCCCCCTCGCCCCGGGAATGTCCGAATGCTGTGATTCTTGGCACCGGGTATTGATTCAAAAGATTGTGAATGCTTCTTTCGTGTTATGAATCTTTCATTATATAGAGCGATATCTTCACCCCAAAGTTCCGCTGTGGTTTTTACTCCGCACAGATTTTGTGTGCGAATTTTTGTCTGTTGAACAAGGCCTGTAATCCTTTATTTTATATTTTAATTTGACCAATTAAAGCAATCTTGGTAATTATAGATATCTATTTAACTCAATAAACTGTTTTGCTTTATTATCGCTAATAAAAGTTAAGTTTAATATTTGTGTTTTAAATATTATTTGATATTTTTTTGACGCGTCAAAACGAAGATGGTCGCAATGTGAAGCCTGAAAGATGTTTCGGGCGGATCCCAATTTCAAGGAGGTTGTATTATGCTTCTCACCAACCCTGTAGTTGTCTCAGTAGTAGTTATGATCGTCCTCTGTCTCCTTAATCTTAACGTCGTACTTGCACTTTTGGTCGCTGCGGTTGCCGCCGGAGTGACCGCCGGTATTTCCATCCCCGAAACGATGGGAATCCTGATCAGCGGCATGGGCGGAAATTCGGAAACCGCACTTTCCTATTTTCTGCTTGGAACGTTCGCGGTAGCGATCAACAAAACGGGCGTCGCGACGATTGCCTGTAAGAAAATCGCGAAAATCGTCCAGGGAAGAAAGATGATGCTTCTTCTTATTATTACCGGTATCGCATGTCTTTCACAGAACTTGATCCCTGTCCACATCGCATTTATCCCCATTCTGATCCCGCCCCTTCTTCATCTTTTCAACCAGCTTAAAATCGACCGCCGCCAGGTCGCCTGCGCGCTTGCGTTCGGTCTGAAGGCTCCTTACATCACGCTGCCGGTTGGCTTCGGTTTGATTTTCCACGGTATTCTTTCGGCGGAGATGTCGCGTAATGGCATGGAACTTGCAAAAGAGGGCGTGCCGCAGTACGTTTGGATTCTGGGGATCAGCATGTTCATCGGTCTGTTGATCGCGCTTTTCGTTTCTTATAACCGTCCGAGAAACTACGAAGACCGTCCGATCGTCGGCGTGGAAGCAAGCGAGGAAGTGGAATCGCTTTCCAGGACGCACTGGCTTGCGGCGCTCGCGATCCTCGTCGCGTTCGGCGTGCAGCTCTGGTCTTCCTCCCTGCCGCTCGGCGCGCTTGCGGCGCTTATCGTTATGATTGTGACGGGCGCGATTAAGTTCAAGGATATCGACGAGACGTTTATGGGCGGCCTTGAGATCATGGGGCTGATTGCGTTCGTCATGCTGATCGCCGCCGGTTATGGCACAGTACTGCGTGAGACGCATTCCGTCGAGCATCTTGTGAGCGCGGTCGTTGGCATGGTTGGCGGAAGCGCTTTCTGGGGCGCGTTCCTGATGCTTTTCGTCGGTCTTCTCGTGACGATGGGGATCGGCACGTCGTTCGGGACGATTCCGGTTATCGCCGCGATCTACTGTCCGCTTTCGATTGAACTCGGATTCTCCGTCGGCGCGACGGCATGCCTGATCGCAGCGGCGGCAGCGCTCGGCGACGCGGGTTCTCCGGCGTCCGACACGACGCTTGGGCCAACGGCCGGGCTGAACGCAGACGGTCAGCACAACCATATTTGGGACACGTGCGTTCCGACCTTCCTGCATTACAATATCCCGCTTTTCATCGGCGCGATGATCGGCGCGTTGGTTCTATATTAAATAGGAAGCAATATTTTAAAAAAGAAGAAGCGGGGCCTTTGCGGCTCCGCTTTTTTTACGTTCTGCCACAGCGTTCGCGGCTCAAAATGTTTTTGACGTTAATTTGACAAGCAGGAAATAAAATAACAATTGCCGGATAATAATCCTCCGACGGACATATAATAATAAAGCATGTAACGCGACAACGTCATAAATTCCGAAGGGAGTTCATAGTAAATGGCACATTTGACCGATATTGAAATTGCACAGCAGACAAAAATGGAACCGATCACCGAGATTGCGAAAAAACTGGGCATTGCGGAGAAAGACCTTGAACTTTACGGCCCCTATAAAGCGAAGGTAACGCTCGACTTGTGGGATGAGATCAAAGACCGTCCCGACGGAAAATTGATTCTTGTGACCGCGATTACGCCGACGCCAGCGGGCGAAGGTAAAACGACGACTTCCGTCGGCCTTGCGCAGGCGCTCTCTCACATTGGAAAGAAAGTCACGCTTGCGCTTCGCGAGCCCTCGCTCGGCCCCGTTTTCGGCGTCAAGGGCGGCGCGGCGGGCGGCGGCTACAGCCAGGTCGTCCCGATGGAGGACATCAACATCCATTTCACGGGCGATTTTCACGCGATCACTTCGGCGCATAACTTGCTCGCGGCAATGCTCGATAATTCCCTGCAGCAGGGCAACCCGCTGAACATCGACCCGCGCCAGATCGCGTTCAAGCGCGTGCTTGACATGAACGACCGCGCACTGCGCAACATCGTGATCGGGCTTGGCGGCAAGCCGAACGGCGTGCCGCGCGAAGACGGTTTCGACATCACGGTCGCTTCTGAAATCATGGCGATCCTGTGTCTCTCGAAGGACATCGACGACCTGAAAGCAAGGCTGTCGGAAATCATCGTGGCTTTCACTTATGACGGACAGCCCGTCCGCGCGAAGGACCTCGAAGCGCAGGGTGCGATGGCGATGCTGCTCAAGGACGCGATCAAGCCGAACCTCGTGCAGACGATTGAACACGTGCCGGCGTTCATCCACGGCGGCCCCTTCGCAAATATCGCGCACGGCTGCAACAGCATTATGGCGACGAAATACGGCCTCAAACTCGCGGATTACTTCATCACGGAAGCGGGTTTTGCGGCGGACCTCGGCGCGGAGAAATTCCTCGATATCAAATGCAGGCTCGCGGGGCTGAAACCCAGCGCAGTCGTGATCGTTGCGACGATTCGCGCGCTCAAGATGCACGGCGGCCTTGCGAAAAACGAACTTTCGGAGCCGAACCTGAAAGCGCTCGAGGCAGGCATCCCGAACCTCGAAAAACATGTCGAAAATATGCTTTCTTACGGCCTCCCGGTCGTCGTTGCGCTCAACGCGTTCCCGACCGACACGGACGAAGAGCTTAAATTCATCCAGGAAAAACTTGCGAAGATCGGTGTGCCGGTCGTTCAGTCCGACATTTGGGCGAAGGGCGGCGCGGGCGGCGTCGAGATGGCGAACGCCGTCGTCGAAGCGTGCGCAAAACCGAACAACTTCCACTACCTCTATGACGCGAAAATGAGTCCGGAGGAAAAAATCACGACGATCGCAACGAAAATTTACGGCGCGAAAGACGTTGTCTTTACGGACAAAGCGAAAAAAGACCTGAAACTAATCCATGATCTCGGCAAGGACGACCTGCTGATCTGCATGGCGAAGACACAGGCATCGCTTTCCGACGACGCCGCAAAGATCGGCCGCCCCGAAGGTTTCACGCTGACGGTGCGCGAAGTCCGGCTTTCAGCGGGCGCAGGATTCATCATCCCGATCACGGGCGCGATCATGACGATGCCCGGGCTGCCGAAACGTCCGGCGGCGTGCAATATCGATGTAGACAACAAGGGGCGCGTATCCGGCCTCTTCTAGGTTAAGAATAACGGACAAAAAGGAGTGACGTAAAATGTTTGACGCGACAGGCAAACCGATGCAAATCAGATTGGAGTTCCCGGACGGTCTTCCCAAGATGCCGAAGTTTGAGCAGGGCATCCGCAGGGCGCCGAACCGCGGACAGGTGTTGAACGAAAAAGAGCAGGTGCTTGCGCTGAAAAACGCGCTGCGCTATATTCCGGAAAAGTATCATAAAGAACTTGCGCCGGAATTCCTTGAGGAGTACAGGCAGCACGGCCGTATCTACGGCTACCGCTTCCGCCCCGAAGGAAAACTTTACGGCAAACCGATCGACGAATATAAGGGCAGATGCACCGAGGCGAGAGCGTTCCAGGTCATGATCGACAACAACCTGGATTTCGAAGTTGCGCTCTATCCCTATGAACTCGTTACGTACGGAGAGACGGGGCAGGTCTGTCAGAACTGGATGCAGTACCTCCTCATCAAAAAATACCTTGAGGTCATGACGCAGGATCAGACGCTTGTGCTTGAGTCCGGTCATCCGCTTGGTCTTTTCCGGTCGAATCCCTCTGCGCCGCGCGTGATTCTCACGAACGGACTCATGATCGGCATGTTCGACAACCCGCAGGATTTCGCGCGCGCGGCTGCGCTGGGCGTTGCGAACTACGGGCAGATGACGGCGGGCGGCTGGATGTACATCGGGCCGCAGGGCATTGTGCACGGCACCTACAACACGCTGCTCAACGCGGGCAGAAATAAATTCCACCTTGCCGACGGCAAGGGACTGGCAGGGCACCTCTTCATCACTTCCGGCCTGGGCGGCATGAGCGGTGCGCAGCCGAAGGCGGCTGAGATCGCGGGCGCGGCGGCAATCGTTGCGGAAGTCGACCCCTCGAGGATCGACACGCGCCACGGTCAGGGCTGGGTCAGCAAACGGACGAAAGATATGACCGAGGCCTTCAAATGGGCCGAAGAGGCGATGGCAAAGGGCGAGCCTCTCTCCATCGCATATGAGGGCAACATCGTCGACCTGCTGCAGTATGCGCTCGACAACGACAAAAACGTAGAGCTCCTTTCCGACCAGACGTCGTGCCACGCGGTTTACGACGGCGGCTACTGCCCGCAGGGACTGACTTTCGAAGAGCGCACGAAGATGCTCGCCGAAGATCCCGCGCAGTTCCGCAAGCTCGTTGACGAAACGCTGAAAAAGCATTTCGAGCTGATCAAGGCGCTCGTCGCGAAGGGCACCTACTTCTTCGACTACGGCAACAGCTTCATGCGCGCGGTCTTTGACGCTGGCGTCAAAGAAATTGCGAAGAACGGCGTGGATACCTACGAAGGATTCATCTTCCCCTCTTACGTGGAAGATATCATGGGGCCGCTCCTTTTCGACTACGGCTACGGTCCGTTCCGCTGGTGCTGCCTGAGCCGCAATCCGGAAGATCTGCGCAAGACGGACAAGGCCGCGATGGACTGCATCGACCCGTCGCGCCGTTTCCAGGACCACGACAACTGGGCGTGGATCCGCGACGCGGAGAAAAACAAGCTCGTCGTCGGTACGCAGTGCCGTATCCTCTATCAGGACGAAGAGGGGCGTATGCGCATCGCGCTGAAGTTCAATGAAATGGTCCGCAACGGCGAGATCGGTCCGATCATGCTCGGACGCGACCACCACGACGTTTCCGGTACGGATTCCCCCTTCCGCGAGACTTCGAACATCTACGACGGCAGCAACGTCATGGCTGAAATGGCGATCCAGTGCTTCGCGGGCAACTGCGCGAGAGGCATGAGCCTCGTCGCGCTGCATAACGGCGGCGGCGTCGGCACCGGTAAGTCGATCAACGGCGGTTTCGGTCTGGTGCTCGACGGCAGCAAACGCGTCGACGACATCATCCTCGCGTCGATGAGCTGGGACGTCATCAGCGGTGTTGCGAGACGCGCGTGGGCCAGGAACGAGCACGCGATCGAGACGATCGACGAGTTCAATAAAAAACGCGGCGACGGCCATATTACGATGCCGTACCTTGCGGACGACGAATATTTGACGAAACTCGTCAAAGGATAGGAGAAAACTGAGATGACATTCGAAAAACAGACGATCCAGGAATTCCTTAATACACTCGCGTCCGACGCGCCGGCGCCCGGCGGCGGAAGCGTAGCGGCGCTCGGCGGCGCGCTTGGCGCCGCGCTCGTGACGATGGTTGCGAGCCTGACGATTGGCAAAGAGAAGTACAAAGACAACTGGCCGAAGATCGAAGAGATCCTGAAAAAGAGCGAGCCGCTCCGCACCGAATTTGTGAAGCTCATGAACGAAGATACGGAGTCCTTCAACAGCTTCATGGCTGCGATGAAAATGCCGAAAGATACGGAAGAGCAGAAAGCGGCGCGCAGAGACGCGATGGCGGACGCCTCGAAACTTGCGACTGCGGTTCCGCTCCGTACGCTCGAGCGCTGTGTCGAAATGGCGCAGCTTGCGGTCGACGCAATGAAATACGGCAACACGAACGCGGCGAGCGACGCGGGAAGCGCGGCGCTTCTGGCGGAAGCAGCCGGCAAGGCGGCGGCGTACAACGTTCGCATCAACCTGCCTGGCATCAAAGACGAAGCCTTTGCGGAAGACGCGAAAACGCGCGTCCGCAACGCGCTCGACAAACTGATGCGCGCTTCGAAAGAAATCGAAGACGGGATGAACGAAATCCTGGGCTAGTTTTTAAGCACGATCGAAGAGATGAAAAGGGGGCCGAACGGCCCCCTTTTTTCGTACCGCGGACAAATCCTTCTATTTAATATGCTGTAAAATATCTTCTTGTAGAAATATAAAAACGCAAGGCGGACGGGTGAATCGTGAAAGAAAGCGTGAAGGGTACAATCGCCCTGTTTTTCTCTTATATCGCATGGGGGCTGCACCCTCTTTACTGGAAGCTGCTCCAGCATGTCTCTTCCATGGAGATACTCATGCACCGCGTCCTGTGGTCTGTTGTTTTCGGGGTGGCGCTGGTTACGATGCAGCGGCATTGGGGCGCGTTCCGCGCTTTCCTGCGCCGCGATAAAAAAGGCCTTGCATGGCTTGCGGCCGGCGGCTTTTCCGTCGCGCTCAACTGGTTTCTTTTCATCTGGGCTGTCAACCACGGCAGAATTCTCGAAACAAGCCTGGCGTATTTTATCAATCCGCTTGTCAGTATGCTCTTCGGTTATCTTTTTTTCAGCGAACGTATGCGCCCGCTGCAAAAAGCCGCGATTGCGCTAGCTTTCTCCGGCGTCGCGATGCAGTGCTGGATCGTCGGCTCGATTCCCTTTGTCTCGCTCGGTATCGCGCTCTCCTTTGCCATATACGGTGCGATCAAGAAAAAAGTGAGCGTGGACCCGGGCGTCGGCCTCCTGATTGAAACCGCATTTGTTGCGCCCATCGCGCTCCTCTATCTGATCTACGCGCAGCGCTCCGGCGTCGCCGCCTATCCCTACACCGCTGTCACGAATCTGTTGCTCGCGGGCGGGGGCGTGATCGCCGCCATCCCGCTGGTTCTTTTTTCGTTCGGCACGCAGCGGGTTCCGCTTTCGACCGTCGGCTTTATGCAATTCCTGTCCCCCAGCATCACATTCACGATCGGCACCCTTGTATACGCGGAACCGCTCAACAGAGCGCGCTTCTTCACCTTCGCGATTATCTGGCTCGCACTGCTTATCTACATCTTGGATGCGGTACGAAACCGGAGCGCCGGTAAGTAATAACGTAAAATAGTCCAGTCGAATTTTGATTCCAAAGGGCCATTTTTTTATTGTAACCGATACGTAGTTTTACGTATTTATCTTCTTGACATACTGGAAGGTAGGTATGTATAATGCGCTATGCAAATCTATGGGAGGTGTATTCATGCCACGCAAGACAAGAGAAGAAGCAATGCGCACAAGACAGAAATTGGTGGATTCCGCACTTGATGTCATGAGCCAAAAACCGTACTCAAGCGTTTCCATGACTGAAATCGCCGAGCGTATTGGTTACTCGAAAGGCGCCATCTATTGGCATTTCCTGAACAAAAACGCCCTGCTGGTCCACGTGATCGAAAATGCCTGTTTGCAGTTTGAAAAGGAACTTGCAATCGACCCGGCTGATGCGTTGTCCTACGATACGGTTCGTGCGTATTTTAAAAGGAAAATGTCCAAACCTTTTGAAAACGAACGTTTTGAGAAACTGCAGAACCTTATAGTAAGAAGGCAGGAGTGGCCGGAAGAAGTCCAGGGCAAAGTAATGGATATCTTCAAGACCCGCATCGACAAGGAAACCAAGATGATCGAGCAGATACTGACGAAGATGCAGAAAGAAGGCAGCATCCGAAAGGAACTTTCGGCTCGGAATCTTGCCACGCTGATCACGGCGATGTTCCACGGGATGTTCGTTTTCAGCATGAAGGACGTCTACGGGGCGGAGATGGACTACGAAAAATATACCGATTTTATTTTCGACGCATTTCGCAAGGAAATGGAACCGCAAGAGGCGAAGGACGAAAAGAAATAAAACGTTATTTTCAAGAATAGAAGGAGCGCAACAGAATGACGTCATTTGAACAGAATAAGAATAGAGAAACTGCCGGCAAGTCCAGTTGGAACAAGAAAAAGACAATACTTATAATCCTTCTGATCGTTGTCGCGCTTTTTGCCGCAAGGACCCTGAAAAACGGCGGAAACGGCGGTGCCAGACAGGCAATGCAGCCGCAGGCGCCGAGCGTTGTTGTATATCGCGTCGCCAATGCGGACCTGGCAGCGAAACGGGAGTATATCGGCAGGGTGGAACCGATTCAGACGGTCTCCATAAAACCGCAGGTGGCCGGCGAGATCGCACAGGTCAATTTCAAAGACGGTTCTCATGTAAAAGCGGGGCAGCTCCTTTTTACAATCGACAACAGGCAGTATCAGGCAACGGTTGAGGCGAGAAAAGCGGACCTGGAAAAAGCGGAAGCGAACTACGACAGGGCCGTCAAGTATCACAACCGTTTGAAGGCCGCGGACAAGCGCAGCATTTCGGCCTCCGACCTCGAACTTGCGGAGAGCGACGTGCTGCAGGGAAGAGCCTCGGTCGAACAGGCAAAGGCAGCGTTGAAGCTCGCGCAGATCGACCTTGGCTATACGAAAATCACCGCGCCTATTTCCGGCCAGATCGGAAAAGCGCTCTATACAAAGGGCAATTATGTTACGCCCGCGCTCTCGGAGCTTGCGACGATCGTCCAGATCGATCCCGTTCGCGTAACGTTCTCGCTGCCGGACAAAGATTATCTGAACCAGATCGAAGCGTTCAAACAGGCGGGAAACAACGTCTATGACGCGGAAATCAAGCTGGCGAACGGAGAAACGTATCCGGTGGTCGGCACGCGCGATTTCGAAGACAACACAATGGACAGCAGGACGGGCACGATGATGATGAGCCTGCGCTATAAGAACGATTCCGGATTGCTGGTACCGGGTTCCATGGTGCGCATCACGGTCAAACCGTCGGAGACGCATATTTCGCCGGTCATCCCGCAGGAATCTGTTATGGCGGACAGCCAGGGCGATTATGTGTACGTCGTCGACGCGAGCAATATTGTCCATCGTCGCAGCGTTTCGCTTGGCATTGAGTACGGCGTCATGCGCGAAGTCATTTCCGGCGTAAAACCGGACGAAGTAATCGTGCGGAGAGGTCTTCAGTCTGTACGTCCCGAGATCGAAGTCAGTCCCGCGCCGATTCGCGACGCGTCGACCACAACGCTCGAACCCTCGGAACTCGCGATGGAGTCCGGCTATGACTTAGCGCCAATTCCTCTGGAGAGCGGAGACAAACAGGAACAGTCTGCAGAAGGGAAAAACTAACCCATGTTTTCGAAGTTTTTCATAGACCGCCCAAGATTTGCGATGGTAATTGCCGTCGTACTCTCTCTGGCGGGAATTATCTCGGCTCTCAACATGCCGGTAAAACAGTATCCCGACGTCGCCCCGCCGCAGGTACAGGTGTACGCGGCGTATCCGGGCGCTGACGCCGAGACGCTGGCAAACACGGTCGGCGCGCCGCTCGAAGAGCAGATGAACGGCGTCGACGACATGATCTATATGAACTCGACGTCGAGCAACACGGGACGCTATTCGCTCACGATCACGTTTGCAACGGGGACGGACAGCGACATGGCGCTCGTAAAAGTGCAGAACCGCGTGCAGCAGGCGATGCCGCTGTTGCCGTCGGAAGTTACGGACCAGGGGCTGTCGGTTTACGCAAGTTTTTCCGACACGCTGGGATTCGTCGCGCTTGTTTCGCCGAACGGTACGAGGGACGACCTGTTCCTTGCCGACTATGCGACGAATAACGTCTCGAACGTCCTGAAACGTATCCCCGGCATGGGAGACGTCGACGTTCTTGGCGCGAAATACAGCGTTCGTGTCTGGGTCGACCCCGAGAAGCTGACTTCGATGGGGCTGACCGCGTCTGACGTAGCGTCCGTTATCAGCAGCCAGAACAAACAGGCTTCCCTTGGATCGATCGGTTCGGCGCCGGGCAATGAGAATTCCCCGCTCGTCTACAGTTTGACGACGAAAGGCCGCTTGAAAACGGTTAAAGATTTTGAAGAGATTATTCTTCGGACGACCGCGGATGGCGGACTGGTGCGTCTTCGCGACGTGGCGACAGTCATGCTTGGCTCGGAGTCGTATACGTTCCACGGACGCATGAACTCCGCCCCGGCGGCGAACATGCTGCTCTCGCAGGGAACGGATTCGAACGCGCTGGACCTGATGTCCGCGACGAGAAAAGCGCTCAAGGAAATGGAGCCCTACCTGCCGGACGACACAGCGTTCCTGCTCGCCTATGACTCCACGGCATATGTTCGCGCGACGATCATGGAAATACTGGAGACGCTGCTGATCACCTTTACGCTGGTCGTGCTCGTCTGCTACGTGTTCCTTCAGGACTGGCGCTCCACGCTTGTCCCCGTCGCCGCGATTCCGATTTCGCTCCTCGCAACCTTTACGGGGCTGATTTCGCTTGGTTTCAGCATCAACATCCTGACGCTCTTCGCGTTCGTTCTGGTTATCGGAACGGTCGTTGACGACGCGATCATCGTCGTCGAACGCGTCATCTATATAATGGAAAGAGACAAAATCAACTCTTACGACGCCACCGTGCAGGCGATGAAAGACGTCACGGGACCGATGTCGGCAACGACGCTCGTGTTCCTTGCGATCTTCGTTCCCGTCGCGTTCATGGGCGGCATCACGGGAGAAATTTACCGGCAGTTCGCCGTCACAATCGCGTTCGCCGTCACGTTCTCTCTCGTCGTCGCACTGACGCTGAGCCCCGCAATGTGCGCGCACCTTCTGAAGGACATCAAGCCGAAGACGAGCGGGCCGCTTGCGTGGTTCAATAAAGCGGTTTCGACCGCAACGCGCTCCTACGTCGCCGGTTCTATGTGGATTGCGCGCAAGACGGTCGTGACCCTTGGCCTGCTTGCAATGGTCTGCGCCGCGTCTTACATGATCGCTTCGACGACTCCGACGGCATTTGTGCCGGATGAAGACCAGGGTGCGGCGTTTGCCGTCGTTCAGCTGCCGGAAGGCGCGTCGCAGGGGCGCACCGACGCGGTCATGGAAAAAGTCGTTCCGCAGATTCGGGCGATTCCCGGCGTCGCGAACGTCATGAACGTCACCGGATTCAGCATCATGGGCGACTCCGGCGAAAACGTCGGTTCCATAATCGTTCCGCTGGACGACTGGTCCGCAAGGAACACGCCGGAAAAAAGCATCAACGGTATCGTGAGACAATTGCGCGCGATCGCGCAGAACACGCCCGAAGCGAATATCAACATCTTCACGCCGCCCGCCATTTCGGGACTCGGTATGGCCGGCGGTCTGGACGTTCGTCTGCAGTCGCGCCTGGAAAATGACCCGGAAAGACTGGCGTCCGTGCTTGCGGACTTTATGAGCAAGATTAACCAGTCTCCGGAGTTTATGTATGCGTTCAGCGCGTACACGGCGGACACGCCGCACCTTTTCCTCGACATCGACCGCGAAAAGGCTGAAATGTACAACGTCCCCGTGTCGAACATCTTCAGCACGATGGGAACCTATTTCGGCACCGCGTACATCAACGACATCAACGTCGGGACGCAGGTCAACAAAGTTATCGTGCAATCCCAGTGGGATTACAGAAAAGATATGAACAGCATCGGAAACATATTCGTCAAGAGCGCGACCGGAAGCCAGGTCCCGATGCAGAGCCTCGCGACCGTTCAGAAAACGCTGGCGCCGCGCGCGATCAGCCGCTATAACCTCTATCCGACGGCAAGCATCACCGCGGTGCTCAACCAGGGCGTCGCAAGCGGAATTGGTATTGAACGGATCACGCAGATTGCAAAAGACCTGCCGACCGGCTACGCGATCGAATACTCCGGCCAGACCTATCAGGAACAGGCCGCGCAGGGACAGACCGCCATGATCATCGGCATCGCGCTGCTCTTCGGATATCTTTTCCTCGTCGCGCAGTACGAAAGCTGGTCCGTGCCTCTGGGCGTCATTCTGTCGCTCCCCGTCGCTCTGCTCGGCTCCCTGATCGGTATCTTCGTAATGAAAATATCGCTCAGCATCTACGCGCAGCTCGGCATTCTGCTCCTCGTCGGACTCTCCGCGAAGAACGCGATTCTGATTATCGAATTCGCGAAAGAGCAGCACGAAGAAAACGGACACCCGATCCACCAGTCGGCCGCCATCGCGGCGTCCGAACGTTTCCGCTCCGTCATGATGACGGCGCTCACCTGCGTGATCGGTATCCTCCCGATGCTCTTCGCTTCGGGCGCGGGAGCCGGAAGCCGCCTGCACGTCGGTACCACGATGTTCTTCGGTATGAGCATCTCGACGGGACTCGGCATATTCCTGATCCCGGGGCTGTACGTATTCCTGCAGACCTATCGTGAAAAAATCAAAGGATGGTTTTCACAGACGTTTGCAAAAAAACAAAAAGAAGGACAGGAGGCGTAACGAAATGAAAAACATAATAAAGATTTTGTTCGCTTCCACACTGCTTGTGGCGATGACCGCATTTGCCGCGTACGCCGCGGAACCGGAAGCTGCATCAAAAGACGCCGACCTCGACGAAGGCGCATGGACGATCATGGCGACGCGCTACCCCAATCCCTACGCGTCCGAAGACCATGTCGACGCGCCGTCGCCCGAAATCCTGGCGAGCTGGTGGAGCAGCCTTGGCGACGATACCTTGACCGAACTGATCGAACGCTCGCTCAAAAACAACCGGGATCTTGCCGTCGCACGCTCGAAAGTGACCGAAGCCCGCGCAACGCTCGGCGTCAGCAAATCCGCAGTGCTGCCGTGGCTCGACAACGTCGATTCATGGTCGCGCGCGAAAACGCCGATCAACTCCCCGTCCGGAACGGGACAAACGGCCGAAGTCTATCGCCTCGGGCTTGACGCTTCGTGGGAAATCGATATCTTCGGCGGACGTGCGCAGGAAATCCTGGCGAGCGCCGCGTCACTCGAAGCGCAATACGCCGCGCTGCATAACACGTGGGTCACGCTCTCTTCCGAAGTGGCGCTGAACTACCTGACGCTGCGCACGCTGCAATCGCGTCTCCAAATCGCGGAAAACAACCTCGTGCTGCAGCAGGACACGCTGAACCTGCTCCAGTCCCGCTACGACGCGGGGCTTACCGACGCGCTCGCGCTGAATCAGTCGAAATACACGCTCGAACAGACGCGCGCGTCCGTTCCGCCGCTCAAAGAAAGCATCGAAGCGACGCTCAACGTGCTATCCATACTGGTCGGCGAAGTGCCCGGAAGCCTTGAGCTAATGCTCGGCGAACCGAAAGCACTGCCCCGCCCCGACGCGAAATACCTTGTCGGGATTCCGGCGGACTACCTGAGACAGCGTCCCGACATCCGCATGGCGGAGCGCCAGCTCATCGCGCAGATTGCGCGCAAAAAAGCCGCAAGGGCGGAACTGTGGCCGAAATTTACGCTCGTTGGCTCCATCGGTCTGGAATCGGCGAGCACAGGAAGCCTCTTTTCGTCCGACAGCTACGGATTCAGCTTCGGGCCGCGCATCTCCTGGCCGATCTTCCACGCCGGCGCGATCCGCAATAACATCCGCATACAGACGGCCCGGCAGGAACAACTGCTGGCCGCGTACGAACAAACCGTACTGAACGCGGTCGCCGAAGTGCGCAACGCGCTCGCGGCAAACGCACAGGAGCAGCAGCGGAACGTATCGCTCAAAAACGGCGTCGATGCGGCGCAAGTTGCGCTCGATGTCGCAAACGACAAATACATCCACGGGCTGACCGACTTCAACAACGTCATCAACGCGCAGCGCGCACTCCTGACACTGGCGGAACAATACGCCGTCAGCGAAGGACAGATGACCTCGAACATCGTCAGACTGTACAAAGCGCTCGGCGGAGGCTGGGAACCGATTCTCGATGAAAACATGCCCGAAGAAAAACGCGAACAGCTTCGCATCCAGAAAGCCGAGCAGCAAAAACGCTCTGAACGAGATAAACTCATCGAACAGTTGAAAGCCGACTAACGATAACGAACAGAGCCGATTAACCGAATATCTTGAGTCTCCTCATATACACCCCTCTGGCCCTGCCGCGCCCTGCATGCGCGGCAGGGTATTTTTTACTGCCGGTGTAATTACACTGGCGCTACGGGCGAATTATTTTTTCGTTTTTTTCTTTTTTAGCAGAAGCGTGTAACATTCTGTGGATTTGCGCCCTCGACTGCAAAAATGAGTGATTTCGATTTCTTCATATTATTTTTATAAATCGTAAAATGGGGAAAGTCTGCTCTGTGTTGAGATGCACCTTTTTTCGCAAAAAACTACTAATTGTTAGTGGTGCGTAAAAAGCGAAAGTATGGTAAAAACATAGTATTACGGAATGGTAAAAATATATAATGTAACGTGAATGAAATCTTTCGTAACAAGTCGTTGCAAGTGCGTTGGAATACGATGTCGACAGGAGGGGCGAAATCAATTGGATATGTGCCGCTATGTCACGGGGCAAGTGTTTTCCAAAAAGCATCATTTCTTTTTCAATTGTTCTTTATCGCGATATTCGGTTTCTTCGCCGAACGGATCTTTACAGTACCCTGCTTGTGACGGGGCTCTGCTGGGGGCGGTGTTGCTTGAATGATCCTTTTTTAGAGTCCGCTCCGGAGCGCGTAATAAATAACGTAGTGGGCAGCGCAAGTGTGTATTTATAAAGTCCCATTTTTAATATAGAAGGATATCCAATCAGAGAAGAGGGATTGATCAAATGAAAACAGGAACGAAAAAACGTTTTTTTGTATTTATGGTTTTCCTGCTCGCGGCGGTTTTTGCTTCGGCCGGAGCGGCAACGGCTGCACCGAGTAATATTTATATCAGCGACGATGCAGGGAAGAAAGTTGTCTCAACAGATGTGACTTATGACACCCTCGCCGTCAATAATCAGCAGGCCGGCGCGTTAACCGGCGTGCAGGTCAATAACGGCGGGAAGCTCAACGTTACGGGTGTGGCGTCGTTCGATCGCACAGCGACGACGGGCGACACAGTCGGCATAGCCGTATCATCGGGGGGCGCCGTGAACCTCGTTGGCAAGCAGTATGTCTACGACGGTGTGACGGGCGTGTGGGTAACCGGTGGTAAGGCGCTGGCTAGCGGCGATATTTATGTGTATACGGGTGCAACGGGTGTGTCGGTCGATAGCGGTACGATGGACGTTAAGAAGGTGTTCACATATGGTGAGAATACGGTCGGCGTTGCCGTTGGAGAAGACGGAAAAGTGACGACGGCCAATATTCAGACGGAAGAGGGCTCAACGGGTGTCAAGAGCGCCGGAACTCTGGAGATCAATGGAAACGTAACTGCTAAGACACTCTCTACCGGTGTCGAGGTAACCGGAGGCGAAACGACTGTTACTGGAAGTGTGGGTGTCGAAGACGCAGAAACCTACGGCATGAAAGCAACGGGCGGAAAAGTAATGGTTGGAGGCGTGAGCATTAATATGGGCGGCGGAATCGGCATAGAGAGTTCCGTTGATTTGACGCTCAGCCAAGATGTTAACGTGCAACATTCCGGGACGGGGCTTAGGATAGTTGGCGGCACCGCGACCGTTTCTGGTCGTGTGAGGACATCGGCCTCTTCTCAAAAGCAAGCTATAGGCGTTGAAGCAATCAGCGGAAAAGTAACGGTCTAAAGTATAGATGCGTCGCTGAAGTCATTCGGCGTGGTGAGCTCTGCCGACCTGACGGTCAACGGCAAAGTGACAGCGGTTAATGCGGTCGGCGTGAAGGTAACAGGCGGTACCGCAACCATTCATGGGCTGACAGAGGCCTCAGGTGAAACCACCGGCGATGATCGCGGCAAGGGTTTGGTGGCAACCGGCGGCGAATTGACGGCATTGGGCGGTATCTTGGTTGGAGGCAACGCAATGGGT
Organism: Synergistaceae bacterium OttesenSCG-928-D05; assembly: GCA_030266985.1. Lineage (GTDB taxonomy): Bacteria > Synergistota > Synergistia > Synergistales > Synergistaceae > JAJDJB01. The sequence continues at coordinate 51 of JAJDJB010000033.1, read as the reverse complement.
GTTGAGGCATCCGGCGGCGCGAAAGTATATCTCTCCAGTGCGGATATCAAG
>JAJDJB010000032.1 GCA_030266985.1 Synergistaceae bacterium OttesenSCG-928-D05 | reverse complement strand
TAGCGAAAGAACAAAAGGGCTGTGTGAGATTACGCCCACACAGCCCGGTATTTATTTGCCACTGTTTCGATTTCTACCGACTAATTTTATTTCGATTTTACGTAGTGGTTCATCGGTTTGACGATGTAGACGTTGTTGCGCATTTTGTCTGTGGAGACGTAACCCGGGGCGGCGTCAATCAGAGCGGGGATGCGGTTCACGAGGTTTGCGCAGGTTAGTTCTACCGTCGCGGGATTGTTGACGGAGATCGTTGTTTCGGGTTCGCCGAAGAAGGTCCAGTCGTTGCGGTCGAATTCACCGGGTGCGTAGACATTGCCGATGCATTCCGTTTCGAGCGTGATGCCTTCCGCTGTTTCGGTTGTGACGATGGCGGACATTCCTGTCGCGTCTCCCGCTTTGATCGTCATGCCCAGCGTGCTGGATTCGAGGTCTTTTTCGTAGGTCATGGGCACGCATTTTTGGGTCTGCGAAATCGGGGTCAGCCCCATTTTGCTGCAGAGCCAGCCGTTCTGGTTCCACATGTAGCTGGGGATGTATTCGCCTTTTTCGACGAGCGCTTTGATTTCGGAGGAGGAGAGGTCGTTGTAGTTTCCGATCTCATTCGCAAATTCCGTGAGTGTAAGCCCCGCGCCGTGTCCACGCGCGAGTGCGATGCCGTAATCTTCTACGTTGTAGCTGCTGACGCCTTTGATTTTTGTGATTTTATGCATCGAACCGGCAAGGGTGTCGATCAGGACGCCCCAGTACATGTCCGGGTAGCCGCTTCCCGCAAGCGTGCAGCCGCCTTTTTTTGCGAGTTCGTCGAGTTCTTTCGTGATGTCGGGGGAGGAGTTCCAGGGGTAGAGGGACTCCTCACATGTGGAGATCGCGTTGACGCCGTGTTTTGCGCAGGTGCTGAATATCTCTTTGATGTCCGCCACAGTGCTCATTGTTGCGACGACGCAGACGTCCGGTTTTTCTTTCGCGAAAAATTCGCCGACGCCTTTCGCGTCAGAAACGGTGACGCCTTTTTTGCCGCCGCCGATGATTTCGCCGATGTCTTTTCCAATAACCTTCGGGTTCATGTCAAATGCGCCAACGATTTCAACTCCCTTTTCCAAAAGATAGCGCATCAGGAATACGCTCATCTTTCCGCAGCCGTATTGTACCGCACGTACTTTTCTGTCCATTTGCAACTTCCTCCTTTGTAGGTGTAGGCGAATCTTGTGTTTGTGAATAAATTAATTATAGGGTTTGCTCCGACAGCAAAGTCAAGCGGGGGAGTGCGGGCGGGATATGGGAATGGAGGAAAGCAGGTGCGTGACAGGCGTGCTAAACGGCGATAGGAATTTGTATTTTGAAGAACATGCCGCGCGGTGCGTCGTTGAAGACAGGGAATTCTGCGATTACTTCGCAGATGTAGTCGCCTGCGATTGTGTATCCCGCGTTTGCGGCGTGGTGGATCAGTTTCCGCGCGAGCTCCGCTTCTTTGAAAAATTCGCGTGAGCAGAGGGAGAGGAACGTTCCTTCGGGAATTGTCTCAATTGCGCCCGGCCCACTGTAGTCCTCTTCGACGAAGACGAAAACTTCGTTGGAGAAGAGTTCGTTTTTATCTAGATATTTTTTTCGAACGATCGTTCCGACGTTGCAGAAGTAACTTGCGGGCAGTTCTTTTTCGTGCAGGCTGCTTTTTAGTTCGCGCAGCATCATCTCGTATCCGCTGTCGTTCTGTTCAAAGAAATTTTTGTCAGAGACGTGCAGGTAGATTTTGCGCGCGGGAGTGTGTTCGAGAAAAATCGTTTCATTTTTCGGAAGGCTGTCGTATCGCTCGTAGTTCGTGATGGAGCGTGCGATAGCGCTGCGGCTTTTTGCAAGCATCTCGATCGTTTTCGTGATGGTTGCGTACTGGCGCGCGAGCCGTTCGCGAATTTCGCGGGGGTCGTCCGTTTCGAGCTGCTGTTTGATCTCTTCGAGCTGGATGCCGCAGGCTTTGAGGTATTGGATCATGTCGAGCCGCGCGGACTGGTTGATATGATAGTAGCGGTATCCCGTGTGCGGGTCCGTACAGCAGGGCGAGAGCAGGCCGATTTTGTCGTAATGGCGCAGCGTCTGCGTTGTCGTCCGGTTAAGTTCCGCCATCTGTCCGATCGTAAGTTTGCCGAGATCCATCGCGATCACCTCTTAAGATTATTGTAACAGTAAAGTTTGCGTTTTTACGAAATCCTGTTTCCAGTCGCATGTGTCCGCGTAAGACAAAAATAGCTCCTTTATGCTATTATTATCAGGCAGAATTGTGGGCAAATGAATTGTGGGCGAAGCCCATGTGAATCTCAGGAGGACTCTATATGGCACAGATAGTTGACACAAGCGATTTCCGTCCAGGCTTGAAAATTAAGTGGGAAGGCGGGATGTGGGTCGTTTTGGAATGTTCCCACCATAAAATGGGACGCGGCGGCGCGATCGTACGCGGCAAGCTGCGCAATTTGGAGACGGGGAACTCACAGGATCAGTCGTTTAAATCGGGCGAGCGTTTCGAGCGGATTATTTTCGATGAGACGCCAGCGCAGTACCAGTACAAAGACGGCGACAGCTACGTTTTTATGGACCTGCAGTCTTATGACCAGGTTTCCCTAAGCGCGGACACGCTAGGTGACGTCGTTAAATATCTTGTGGATGACCTCGAGGTCAATTTTGACATGTACGAGGGTCGTATCATGGGGATCGAGCTTCCGAACTCGGTCACGATGGAAGTAACGGATACACCGCCCGGATTTAAGGGTGACACGGCGTCCGGCGGCGGAAAGCCGGCAACGACAGAAACCGGTCTGGTGGTTACAGTCCCCTTCTTTGTGGAGAACGGCGAGATGATCGTCGTCGACACGAGGAGCGGGGAATATCTTGAACGGGCTAAAAAGTAGCCCGAAATATAAGGAGGTATCTCTATGAGTGCAAGGGAAAAAATCGCCTATCTCAAAGGGCTCATCGACGGTCAGAACATGGCGGATACACCGCAGAAGGCAACCTTTTACGCTGCGCTCGTTGATGCCTTGGATTCCATAGCGGAGGCTATGGACGAACACGAGGAACTGCATCAGGAACTGAACGATTATCTGGAGACGCTTGACGAGGATCTCACGGAGATCGAAGACACACTGGAAGTCCTGCTCGACGAAGATTTCGACGAGGACGGCTGCGACTGCTGTGACGACGATTTCGACGAGGAAGAGTACGCGTCCGTCAGCTGCCCGCATTGCGAGAACGACTTTTATTTCGAGCCCGCGGCGTACGACGAAGATGAAGAACTGCTTTGCCCGCATTGCGGGAAATCTTTTAAATACGGCGACGGGGCGGAATAAGGTCGTCCGACCAATTCGCTTCTGCTGTTCACTCTGCTGTTATCATTGAAGGGAGGAAGCAATAGTGGCTGAAAAGAAAAAGAAGGAAGAAGTAGTGGAAGAGGTACATGAAAATATAACGGGAGCTACGATCGACCAGACGAACCTCGAGGGTAAGATTCGCATCTCGGAGGACGTGATTGCGCAGTTGGCGACGAAGGCGCTGAACAGCGTCGAAGGCGTGCAGCCTGCGAATCCCGGCCTGATGGCGAACCTTCGCCTGGGCAGGAAGACGACCGGCGGCGTGCGCATCTCCATCTCGGAAGGTGAGGCGCCTGAAATTTCGGTCGACGCATATATCACGGTGAAGTACGGTCTTCGTATTCCCGACGTCTGCTGGGACGTGCAGGAAGCAATCAAGGACCAGATTGAACGTTTTACAGGCTACGCGATCAAGGGCGTAAATATTTACGTGCAGGGCATCGGCTTCGCGGAGAAAGCGCCCGCGGGCGCCGAGACGGAAGAGTCTTCCTATCCCACCTTCGGCGAAGAGGCCTGATTCCGAAAAATACCAAAGGAAGGCCGGTTTCGCGCCAGGAACCGGCCTTCTTATTTAAGGGGTGATCGTATGTTATTCCTGTGGACGACAACGGATCTTGGTAAAATTTGGCTGGACGGAGAAGGTTTCCGCCAGATCATTGCGAAACGCCTGCCCCAGGGTTATTACTGCCAGGAAGTCTCTTTTCTGGGAGAGCAGAATCTTTTAAACATCTATATCACGTTGCCGGATTCAGACGCAGAATCGAAAAAGCTTGCCCTGGAAGAGAAATTCAAAGCCCTCTTTGCGGAATGCGGCATACTGGCTGAGATTAGCTGGCTTTATATCGCACCGCAGGATAATCCGAAGGCTATGCCCGCATGGCGCCTGCCGATTTTCTGGGCCGGAGCCACTGCTTTGTTTGTCTCGGTGATTCGTATGGGCTTCAAAGGCGTTCTCTGGGCGATCGTCGCGGCGGTGCTTGGATATGGCGTTTCGTGGCTTGTGCTCACTGAGGACGGCAATAAATTCGTAGATAAAATCGTGGAACAATTTAGGAGACGTTAATTTGAATTCTCAAAAATCTGCAAGGTCGCAGCTGCGGCATAGGGCGAGGGAGATCGCGCTGCAGCTTGTCTATCAATTGGACTTGCGCCCGGGTGTTGCGCCGGACGATGCGATCGAACTGTTTCAACTGAAAGAAGAGGAACCGGAGGTATCTTCATACGCCTGCGAGTTGGTGCACGGTGTTTCCGAAAGCGCGGGGGAGATCGCGCAGATATTGCGCGAGAGCATCGTCGCGTGGCGTCCGGAACGTATGGTTGCCGTTGACAAAGCTGCGATTTCGATCGCGCTGTACGAAGGGCTGATTGCGAAGAGAGTGCCCATCGCAGTGGCGATTTCTGAGGCCGTGGAGCTGGCAAAGGCATTTGGCACGGAGGATTCCGGTCGTTTTGTGAACGGCGTACTAGGCAGGATCGTTCGAGAGAGAAACGCGGAATAAAAGACGATGTTTCCCGGCGTAAGCGATTCGATCCTGACTGTTGATGATGTGACAAATAAAATCCGGGAGGCGGTTTGTTCCGCGCCCGGCCTTCAGAACATTTCCATGCGCGGTGAACTGCTGGGCTTCAAACGCCATACGAGCGGACACGCATATTTCACAATTTTAGGAAAAGAGAGCCGTATATCGTGCGTGCTCTTTCGCTCGAACGCGAGTTCGGTGCTGACGTGGCCGAAGGACGGGGACGAAGTTCTCGTGCGCGGACGCGTCGATATATACGGCGCTCGCGGCTCTTATCAGATTTACGCGACGACGCTGCTGCCGCTCGGAGCGGGCGCGAAGGCGCGCGCGAAAGAGATGCTCATGAAGCAGCTCGAGCAGGAGGGGCTTTTCGACCCGCGGCATAAGAGGCCGATTCCGCGTTATCCGCAAAAAGTTGCAGTTATCACTTCGCCGACCGGCGCCGCACTTCAAGATATTATTAAGATTTCATCTGTCCGCTATCCGGCCGCGCGGCTCTTAATCGTGCCGAGCCTGATGCAGGGCGTAAGCGCGCACGAGGAGATCGTGCAGGCGTTTGTGCGCTGCGCAGGACTGCCGGATCTTGACCTTGTCATCCTGGCGCGCGGAGGCGGCAGCCGAGACGATCTCGACCCGTTCGACAACGAGGCTGTTGTGCGCGCGGTGCGTTCGTGCCCTGTGCCAGTCGTTACGGGATTGGGGCATCAGATCGACAGCACGCTTGCGGATCTTGCTGCGGACATAAGTGCACCAACGCCGTCCGGTGCGGCGGAACGCGTCTTTCCGGATAAAATGGAACTGCTCGGCACCCTTCGCTCGACGGAGCGTGTGATGTGGAGAGACGTTGCCAAGCGATTTCAGACGCTTGAAACGGCGCTTGCAAACGCAAAAAGAAGACTTCAATTCAGCTTTATTACGAGCCGCTGTAATCCTGCGGCGGAATTTATAGAAAATTCATATCAGCAAATGAAAAATTATCTGCTCTTTCGTCTGAGCGATTCGGACGCGAAGCTTAAATCGCTGGCAGCCTCGCTGCAAAGCGCATCTCCGCTAACGATTCTTTCCAAGGGATACGCGATTTGCCGCGACGAATCCGGTGTGATCCTGCGCGACGTGGCGTTGCTTGCGCCGGGCCAGGATATTTCGCTTCAGATGCGCGATGGCGCGGCCCGCGTGCAAGTACGGGATGTCCTTCCCGCGAGCGTTGAAGGGAGTGCGGACTGATGCTTCCGGCAACGCTTACATGGCACGGTGAGGGACCCTGCCTGCGCCTGCTTGACCAGCGGCTGATTCCCGCGGAGATTTCTTTCGTAGACTGCCGGACCTTTGAAGAAGTTGCGATTGCGATCGAAAATATGACTGTGCGCGGCGCGCCCGCAATTGGCGTAGCTGCCGCTTACGGCGTGGCGCTTGCCGCGAATGAGTCCCCAGATTTGATTCCCGCTGCGATTGAGCGCCTTTCTAAAACGCGTCCCACAGCGGTCAACCTCTTTTGGGCGCTTGACCGCATGGAACGGCTCTATCAGAAATTAAACGCCAGCGGTGCGCTTGCCTATGTGCAAATCGAGGCGGAGGCAAAAAAAATACACGAAGAAGATGTGCGGATTAACCGCGCGATTGGTGCATACGGACAGGCTCTTTTGCCCATGCAAGCCACCGTTATAACGCACTGCAACGCGGGTGCGCTGGCGACAGCGGGCTACGGTACCGCGCTCGGGGTATTCCGCGCAGCGCGCGAGGCAGGGAAAACAGTAAAGGTTTATGCGGACGAAACGCGCCCGCGTCTTCAGGGCGGGAAGATCACATCGTTTGAACTTTCGCAGGACGGTTTCGACGTGACCGTGATCAGTGATTCGATGGCGGCTTTTTTGATGTCGCGCACGCAGATCGACGCTGTCATTACAGGCGCGGACCGCATCGCGGCGAACGGTGATACGGCAAACAAAATCGGTACCTACGCGCTCGCGATTGCGGCAAAGCATCATTCAGTTCCTTTTTATATTGCCGCGCCCATTAGTACAATAGATAAAAACTGCCCGGATGGAAAACACATTCCCATTGAAGAACGAAGCGGCGACGAAATACGCGCCATTGGCGGCGAAGTAATTCTGCCGCAGGGCGTGAACGTATGGAATCCCGCGTTTGACGTTACCCCGGCGGGCCTGATCGCTGGAATCATCACCGAGGCGGGCGTACTTGTACCGCCCTACGGGAATCAGATAAAAGAATTGCTGGAAGGCAGGGCATAACTATGAAAAATGAATTTCGTATCGCGGACATCGCACTCGCACCGGAGGGACGCCGCAGGATCGACTGGGCATGGGAATACATGCCGGTTCTGCGTCTGATCGCGGAGAAAGAATCTGCCGATAGCCCGCTTGCAGGACTTGTTGTCGGCACGTGTCTTCATCTGGAAGCGAAAACGGCGTGCCTCCTGAAGGTTCTGAAATCCCTTGGTGCAACTGTTGTAGCTGCGGGCAGCAATCCGCTTTCGACGCAGGATTCCGTCTGCGCGGCGCTCGCCGAGGACGGCATTCACGTTTTCAGCAGGCGGGGTATGACGGCGGAGGAGTATACGGAAAATCTGCGCGAGATGCTTGACTGGAACCCGCAAATTATCATCGACGACGGCGGCGACGTTGTCTCTATGGTGATCGAAGAACGGCGCGATCTGATTCCGAACCTTCTCGGCGGCTGTGAAGAGACGACAACGGGGATCAAGCGGCTTCGTGCGATGGCGCAGGAGGGTGTTTTGCCCTTCCCGATGCTTGCTGTAAACGACGCGCAGAGCAAACATCTTTTCGACAACCGCTACGGCACCGGCCAGTCCGTTTGGGACGCAATCCTGCGCACGACGAACTTGATCGTCGCGGGCAAGAATGTCGTAATTTCCGGCTACGGCTGGTGCGGCAAAGGTACGGCCTCACGCGCGAAGGGACTTGGCGCAAAGGTAATCGTCGTGGAAATTGATCCGCACCGCGCGATCGAAGCGCTTATGGACGGATTTGAAGTCATGGATATGCGGAAGGCCGCTGAAATTGGCGATGTCTTCATCACGGTTACCGGAAACACAAAGGTAATCCGCAAAGAGCATTTCGAAAAAATGAAAGACGGCGTGTTGCTCTGCAACGCGGGCCACTTCGACGTGGAGGTCTATGTGCCGCATCTGAAGGAACTAGCGAAAGAAGTCAGACAATCTCGCGACAACGTTGACACATACGTTATGGCGGACGGCAGGCGTCTCCATTTGCTCGGCGAGGGGCGGCTCGTCAACCTGGCCGCAGGCGACGGGCATCCCGTTGAAATCATGGACCTGAGCTTCGCGATGCAGTTGCTTTCGTGCATTTACCTGAGCAAAAACCGCTTGGAACCTGGGCTTTACAACGTGCCGGATGAACTTGACAAATCAATCGGCGCGCTTAAACTAGAATCTCTAGGGATCGGGCTGGAAAAGCTCACCCCCGAACAGGAAGCCTATCTGGCAAGCTGGAGGGAATAAAATGGCAGGGGTTTATAAAAACGTACTTGTCTGGGACGCAGGCCGTAAGAAAGCCGAAAAATGCGACGTCGTGTTAAACGGCGCGCAGATTTCCAGTGTGCTGCCAGCAGGAACTGCGACGGGAGAAACGCTTTTTGACGGAAAAGGTAACGCCGCGCTGATCCCCGGTTTCATCAACGCGCACACGCATATCGCGATGTCGCTCCTGCGCGGACTCGGAGAAGATCTGCCCCTCATGGAATGGCTCAACACGCGTATCTGGCCCGTCGAAAACAAGCTGACTGCAGAGATTACAGGAACGGGTACGCAGATTGGCATGATGGAAATGCTTTCCACCGGCACGACCAGTTTTATTGACATGTACTTTTTTATGGAAAACGTAGCGGACGCCGCGCTCGACGCCGGTATGCGCTGCAATCTCACGCGCGCGGTCGTTGGCGGCCCTGAGGGTGAAGCCAAACTCGCGGAAGGCCTCCGGCTTGCGGACGTCTATCACGGCGCAAAAGGACTTGTGACCGTCTCCGTCGCTCCGCATGCCTGTTACACAGTGCCGGACGAGTTGATGCAAAAAACGGTGCAAGCGGCGCTTGATAAAAAATTGAATATCCATTTCCACTGGCTTGAGACGGAGTGGGAGCGTTCCTATTTGAAAGAGAATGGCCATGATTCGCCGGAAAAATATCTCTCCGACTTCGGCTTTATGGACGCAAAACATCTGCTGCTTGCGCACGGCGTTTGGATTTCTCCTGAAGATACACCCTTTTACGCGAAGAAAAACGTCACTGTCGCGCACAATCCCAAGAGCAACCTGAAGCTTGCAAGCGGTGTGGCGCATGTTCCGGAAATGCTCGCGAACGCCGTAAACGTCGCACTTGGAACGGACGGCGCGGCGAGCAACAACCGACTTGATTTATGGGATGAACTCCGCTTTGCGGCGTTGCTGCACAAGGGCGTGAACCGCGATCCGGTTATCGTAAGCGCGGAACAGGCACTCACGATGGCGACGCGTTCCGCTGCCGCGGCGCTTGGCTATGACAATTTGGGGTTGATACAGCCTGGGTATCTGGCCGATTTTGTCCTGATTGATCTGGATCAGCCGCATTACATTGGCTGCGACGAGCAGAACCTGGCGGGTTTCATCGTCTACGCGGGTTCATCGAAGGACGTGCTGCGCACGGTCGTAAACGGCACGGAGCTTTACGTAAAGGGCGAGTTTAAGACCATAGATAAAGAAAAAGTGATCGCGGACGCGAGAGCGGCGCGCGATTTCCTTACGAAAAATTAACGCGGTACGCGGAGGTTTTCTACATGCAGAATAGAAGTGCAAAAGAACTGCGGGAGATGTTCCTGCAATATTTCGAAGAGAAGGGCTGTAAGCGCTATCACAGCTTTTCGCTGATTCCGGACGACCCGACGCTTTTGTTCACGGTCGCAGGAATGGTGCCGTTCAAGCCCTATTTCCTCGGCATCAAAAAGCCGGAAGTGCTGCGTGCGACGACCGCACAGAAGTGCGTCCGCACGAACGACATCGAGAACGTCGGCCGCACGGCGCGCCACCATACGTTCTTTGAAATGCTCGGTAACTTCAGTTTCGGGGATTACTTTAAAGAAGAGATCATCCCTTGGTCGTGGGAGTTTATGACGGAGCGAATCGGCCTTGAGCCGGAGCGTCTTTATGCGACCATTTACCTGGACGACGACGAAGCGCACGACATCTGGCGCGACAAAGTCGGCCTGCCGGAAGAGCGGATTATTCGCCTCGGCGACGAAGACAACTTCTGGGCGGCAGGCCCGACCGGACCCTGCGGACCATGTTCGGAAATCATCTATGATCAGGGACCGGAGTACTCGTGCGGCAAACCGGACTGCGCCGTAGGCTGCGACTGCGACCGCTATCTCGAGATATGGAATCTCGTCTTTATGCAGTTCAACCGCGACGAAGCGGGCAACCTGACGCCGCTTCCGAAGAAGAACATCGATACGGGTATGGGACTTGAGCGCCTTGCCTCCGTTGTCCAGAACGTGCCGACAGACTTTGAGACGGATCTCTTCCTGCCGATAATCGAGGAGATATCGAAGATCGCAAACGTCACATACGGCAGCGATCCTAAAAAAGATCTTGCCATCAAGGTAATAGCAGACCATATACGCGCATCAGCCTTCATGATTGCAGATGGAATACTGCCCACAAACGAAGGACGCGGGTATGTACTGCGCAGACTAATCCGCCGCAGTATCCGCTACGGCAGATTGCTTGGGATCGAACGCATGTTCATGGCCTCGCTGCTGCCGGTCGTTCAAACGGCAATGGGCGTGGAATATCACGAGCTGGAGGAGCAGTCCTCCGCGATCGAACAAGTGTTGAACACAGAAGAAGACCGCTTCAGCCGGACGCTTGTGCAGGGCAGCGAACTGCTTGATACCGAGGTCAAAAAACTGGTCTCGGATGGTGTAAAAGTGCTGCCTGGCGAAGTCGCCTTCGTACTGTACGACACCTACGGATTCCCTTATGAACTAACGGAAGAAATTTGTGATGAGCACGGATTCACGATAGACAAGGACGCGTTCGAGACGGAGATGGAAGCGCAGCGGGAACGCGCGCGCGCGTCGAGCAAACAGGCGTCTGCCGTAATGGCGAAGAGCGCCTACAGTGACATTCGCGAGAAGAGCGGAACGACGAATTTCGTCGGTTACACGATGACGGAGATCGAAACGCAAGTCGTCGCGATTATTGTAGACGGCGAAGAACGCGATCTTTTGAACGAAGGGGAGAGCGGAGACGTGATCCTCGCGGACACGCCCTTTTACGCTGAAAAAGGCGGTCAGGTCGGCGACACCGGTTCTATCGCGCAGGAGCGCGTGATTTTCGACGTGAAGGACACGGTCGCTCCCGTGGACGACCTTACAGCGCATCGCGGAACGCTGCTCAAAGGCACGCTCACGAAGGGCGCGCTTGTCAAAGCATCCATCGATGCGGAGAGAAGAAAAGCAATCCAGCGCCATCACACGGCGACGCACCTCATTCACGAAGCGCTGACCCGCGTACTCGGAAAACATGTCCGCCAGGCAGGTTCCATTGTGACGCCGACATTCCTGCGCTTTGACTTCAACCACTTCGCGCAGCTCACGAGCGAACAGATACACGATGTGGAGAAGCTTGTCTTCGAGCAGATTTTGAAAGATCTGCCTGTCCTTACGGAAGAGATGTCGATCGAAGACGCGAAGAAAACCGGCGCCCGCGCGTTGTTTGACGAAAAATACGGCGACCTCGTGCGCGTGCTCTGCGTGGAGGGCTTCTCAACGGAGCTCTGCGGCGGCACGCATGTGAAGCGCACCGGTGAGATTGGCGTCATCAAGATCGTGCGCGAAGAGGGCATCGGTTCCGGTATCCGCAGGATCAACGCCATTGTCGGCCAGACGGCTTTCGACATCTTCCAGCGTATGGGATTTGCAGTCGCCCACCTCGTGACCATCTTTGGCGACGACATGGAGAATATCACGAGCCGAGTGGAAGAATTGATGGACGAGAAGAAGGTCCTCGAACGGAAAAACCGCGAGTTGCAGGTGAAATCCGCGACCACGAATATTCAGGATTCAGTGAAACCGGCAGCTTCCGTAAACGGCATAGATTTTATCGTCGAAAAATTCCAGAATATTTCGATCGAATTGATTCGCCAGATCGGTGACAAAATCAGACAGAAGTACCCGACGTCTGTGATTCTGCTGATCGGCGTTGGCGAGGAAAAACGCGTCAATATGACTGTGATGGCGAGCGATGAAGCCGTTGCGAAGGGTATGAACGCGGGCACGCTTATGAAAGAAATCACCGCCGTCATGGGTGGGAAGGGCGGCGGAAAGCCTGCGCTTGCGCAGGGCGGCGCCGCAAACGACGAAAAACTCGGAGAAGCGATGCAAAAAGCGCCCGCGATTTTCGAGAACCTTATGAACGCGAAGGGCTGATATTTGCAAAGGATCGTTGCGCTTGACATAGGGACCGTGCGAATTGGCGTCGCAGTCAGCGACCCGCTGGGTATGTTTGCCCAGGGGGTTGCTGTTTTGCGCGCAGACACGGACTGGATGAAAGAGCTCGACAAAATCGTGCGCGAATATGATTTGCCAAAAATCCTTGTCGGCATGCCGCGCCGGACGGACGGCTCCGAGGGCCCGGAGGCGGTCCGCATGCGGGAGATCGCCGCTGAAATTAAGACGTATTTCAACGACCTCGCAGTAGAGTTCTGGGACGAACGTTTCACGACGACGATCGCGCAGCAGGCGCTTCTTGAGGCCGATGTCTCACGCAAGGACAGAAAGCAAAAAGTGGACAAGATCGCCGCCGCGCTATTATTGCAAAGTTATCTTGACAGCGGGAGGGGCTAGCATGGAGCTTCCGCAGGGAACAAAAATGACGCCGATGATGGAGCAGTATCTCCACTGGAAGAAACAATACCCGGATTGTCTTCTTTTCTTCCGCATGGGCGACTTCTACGAAATGTTCTTCGACGACGCGAAAACAGCGGCCGCTGTTTTAGACATCGTGCTCACCGCGCGCGACGCGGAACGCTCGGTACCCATGGCGGGCGTTCCTTTCCACGCAGTCGATTCTTACATGGGAAAACTGATCGCGGCGGGCTACAGAGTTGCTGTCTGCGACCAGATTACTGAACCGGACGGAAAAACGCTTGTGCAGCGCGAAGTCACGCGCATCGTAACGCCTGGCACGTGGCTGCCGGACGGCACGGATTCCGAAGGCCGCCTTGCTGCCTGTTCGTTTGATGGCAAAAACGCCTCGATCGCTTTTCTGATTTCCGGTACTGGGTCTTTTAAGGCGGGCTCGTTCCCGCAGGAACAGGCTCTCTCTCTTTTGACTTCCTTTAATCCAAATGAAATACTCGTTCCGAAAGGGCAGGCCGAATACGTGCGTCGTTTCGTGAACGAATCTCCCGGCGTGAATCTCGTGGAGCGCGAAAAGGGTGAATTCAGCCCGCAAAACGGCGCTGTCTGGCTTGCGCGCAAGTGGGGGATCGCAACACTGAATTCGATGGGCTTCGACGATCGCGATCCAGCTGTAGGTGCCGCAAACGCCGCGCTGCGCTATCTTGAGGAGACACAGTTTTCTCAGGCGCGCCACGTGTGCGGCGTTACGCCGATCGTTACCGCGGAGCATCTTATCTTGGACCAAAGTACGCAGATAAATCTTGAATTGATTGAGCCCGTTGGAACCTCACTTTTTTCTGTTTTGAACCGGTGTCGTACGCAGATGGGCAAGCGTACGCTCAAAGAATGGATATTGGCGCCCCTGCAGGATATTGAAAAAATCGAGCGTCGGCAGGATTCGATTGCCGTTCTCCATCGGGACAGGCAGCTTTCGGCCAGAATCGGCGCGCAGCTTGCGAAATGCAGAGACGTCGCGAAATCCGTCAGCCGTCTTACGTTACGCATGGGCGGCCCCGGCGACTTGCTCGCGATCCGTGAAACGATCGCGTCGATACCGGAGATAAAAACGTTGCTGAAAGAGACAGGGCTTGCGTATCTGAATGAAGCGCTTCCGGATTTGACGGACTTGCGCCTGTTGCTGCAAAGCGCACTTTCGGACACTGTCCCGCGCTTGCTGCGCGATGGCGGCGTCGTGAAAGACGGCTACGACGCGGAGTTGGATTCGTGGAGAAACAAAGCGCGCCATTCCACGGAATGGCTAAAAGAATACGAGGAGCGCGAGAAAGAGCGCACTGGGATTAAATCTCTGAAGACCGGCGTCAATAAGGTTTTTGGGTACTACATTGAAATCGCGCGCGGCGGCGCGGACAAGGCGCCCATCGAGTACACGCGCAAACAAACACTTGTGAACGCGGAGCGTTTTATTACAGAGGATCTTAAAAATTTCGAGCGCGATATGTTCCGCGCCGAAGACGAAATTTTGGCGATCGAAGAACGTATCTACGCGGAACTTCTTGAGAAAACTCTCGCCTGCGGCGTAGAGCTTTTGCGGGCGGCGGAGTTGATCGCTTCTCTGGACGTCTTCCTTTCGCTCGCTGACGTTGCCTCGGAGCGGCGTTATGTGCGCCCTGAAATTTCGCTCGACAGCGACTTTATTGTAAAAAACGGACGTCACCCCGTTATCGAGGTCACGCTCGGCAGCCAGCCCTTCACACCGAATGATTTTGAATTCACAGCGGAATCAGGGCAGCGCCTCGCAATCATCACGGGCCCGAACATGGCTGGAAAATCCACTTACCTACGTACAGCAGCGCTGATCGCCATCATGGCGCACATGGGTTCATTTGTGCCGGCAGAAGGCGCGCGAATCGGCATCATCGATCGCGTCTTTACGCGAATTGGCGCGCGAGATGAACTTGCGCGCGGGCAGAGTACGTTCATGGTTGAGATGGTGGAAACTGCGAACATCCTCCGTCACGCGACGAACAAAAGCCTCGTCGTGCTGGACGAAGTGGGGCGCGGAACATCCACCTACGACGGTCTTTCCATTGCCTGGGCGGTCGTTGAGTATTTGCACGGGCAGGACGACAAGCGCGCAAAGGTTCTTTTTGCCACCCATTACCACGAACTTACGAAACTTGCCGGCGTACTCCAGGGTGTCGTAAATTTGAGCATGGCGGTCGAGGAGACGAATACGGGCGTCACCTTCCTGCACAAAGTTGTGCAATGCCCCGCGAATCGTTCCTACGGCATCGAAGTAGCGCGTCTCGCGGGCGTTCCTGCCGCTGTCCTGCGCCGCTCGCAGGAGCTGCTGTCGCAGTTCGAAGAAACGGCTGCGAAACAAAAAGAGATTCAGCCTGCCAGCCCCGCAAACCAAATGACGATTTTCGACGCGAAACAAGAGGCGGTTTTAGAAGAACTTGCGACCGTCAACCCTGACGAACTTACGCCGATGGCCGCGCTCCAATTGATTTACAGGCTCCGCGAAGAGAGCCGGAAAGCGTTGGGTTTCTAATGATAAAGAGACTGGACGGCGACGTCGCGTCGCGTATTGCCGCGGGAGAGGTAATAGAACGCCCCGTATCCGTGGCGAAAGAGCTGATCGAGAACTCGCTTGACGCTGGTGCGAAAAGCATCACGCTCTATTTGGAGCAGGGCGGGAAGGTCAGCTTTGTCATAGAGGACGACGGAATCGGCATCGCGTTCGACGAACTGCCGCTTGCGCTTGAGCGTTACGCAACAAGTAAAATATCTTCGCTTGAAGATCTCGAAAATATCACCACCCTCGGCTACCGGGGCGAGGCGCTTGCAAGCGTCGCTGCTGTAAGCCGCATGGAGATCAGGAGCAGAGCGCAGGATTCTGATTCCGGCGGCCTGATTCGCTGTGAGGGCGGAGCAATCACGCTGCATACAGACACGCCTTGTCAGCCGGGCACGCGTATTCAGGTAGACGATCTTTTTTTCAATCTGCCCGCGCGCAGGAAATTCCTGAAAAACGCGTCGGCGGAACTGCGCCGCATTATCCAGGTGGTCAACGATTACGCGATGATTCATCCGGATGTCGTTTTTCGCGTATTCAGCGACGGTAAACGCGTGCTGGAACATCCCGGCGCAGCTTCCGTCGATGAAATGCTGGAAAAAAGATGGGGCACGGAAGCGTTGCGTTATTACGCGGCGTCTTCGCACGGCGAGGCCCATGCACGCGTGTGGTGGAACCCCCTGCCGGATTCCCGCCGTGTTGCGATTACGCTTTTTGTAAACGGGCGAAGGGTGCAGGATGCAACGGTGCGAGCGGCGATTACGAGCGGCGATGCGGTCGCCTACGGTGAATGGCTTGTCCTGCTCGAAATGCCGCCGGAACAGCTCGACGTCAACATCCACCCGACCAAGGAGGAAATTCGTTTCCGTCGGTCGCAGGATATTTTTAAAATCATCTATGAAAACACACACGCCATTTTCAATCAAAAACATGGGATCGCTTCCGCAGACACTTTTATTGCGCCGCGGGAGGATGGCGCTTTTTCACTTTCCGCGAAAGAACAGCCCTTTTTTGACCGAAATTCTAAAATTTTCTCGCAGACTGCCTGGGAACCAGTATATTCAGAACCTGCCAGAACCGCCACGCCGGGCGTCGGAACCGTATATGTGCCGCCTGAGCGCGCGGATGCAGTTGTGGAATTACCTCGGCAGGAAGAAACAGTTCAGCCGAAGATCGCAGGGGAGAAGCGCTACATTGGGCAGACCGCAAGGGGATTTTTATTGTTCGATTTTCCGGACGGCCTTGCGATTCTAGATCCGCACGCCGCGCATGAGCGCATTCTTT
>JAJDJB010000031.1 GCA_030266985.1 Synergistaceae bacterium OttesenSCG-928-D05 | reverse complement strand
ACGTGGTGCGGAATCCTGGTTCGAAGATCGCAGGAGATATGCAGCGGCGTTTGCAGCGGGATTGAAAGCACTCGGTTTTGACTTGCTTGTGAAAGACGAGCTTGTTCGTTCTCCCGGTGTGACCGCGTTCAAATGCTCCGATGCGGAGGCGGTGCGGAAAAATCTGCGTGTGGTGGGCATCGAAGCTGCGGGCGGACAGGAAGCGTTCAAAGGCAAGCTGATTCGCGTTGCGCATTACAACGACTTTGCCTGGCCGCACCTTGCGATGGTGCTCGGTTCGCTCTACACCGCCGGATGTGCAGAAAAAGAAAAATGTACGTTTCTGGAGGACGCATGGCGCGTCTGGCACGCGTACTGGCGCACCTGGCGCGCGTAAAACGGGATTCTATAATATTCATATATATATGCAAGCAACACAACGGCCGCCGGAATCCCGGCGGCCGTTGCTGTCATTTCCGTCCAAGCGCGGCTGTGCGCGCGCTACTAGCGTTGAAATGAAATTGTTACATTAAAAAACTTGACGAAAAAAGATATCTGGGTATACTTAGGTTGTGTTGGATTTTACAATTGTGAATTCATGCAGAGCTAAAGTGATAGCAGGAATTATCAGTGATAGTGCGGTTTCGAAGTAATCACAGATATTATATCATCTATAAGAAAAATTGCAAAAATATGTGACGAGCCTACCCAAGGAGGAGATACGAATGAGCAATACGGTTGTTTTGAACGGCACATCTCTTACGATCCAGGACGTCGTGAACGTCGCGCGTAAAGGATACAAGGTGGAAATTGCGCCGGAAGCGAAGCATCTGATCGCTGAATGCGCGGCTTCCGTACAGGAATGGGTCAAGGATGGCCGCGTCGTCTATGGTATCACGACGGGCTTTGGCGACCTTGCGTCCGTGGTTATCCCAGCGGATAAGAGCCGCCAGCTTCAAGAAAACCTCCTGATTAGCCACTCCTGCGGTTTCGGCGAAGCGTATCCCGAAGATTATGTTCGCGCCGTCATGCTTCTCCGCATCAACACGCTTACGCGCGGATATTCCGGCATCACGCTCGAAACGCTTTCGCAGCTCGTTGACTATCTCAACCTCGGCATCCATCCGGTGATCCCGCGTCAGGGTTCGGTCGGCGCGAGCGGCGACCTCTGCCCGCTTTCGCACCTCGCGATAACGCTTTTCGGACAGGGCGAAGTGTTCTACCAGGGAAAACGTATGCCCGCGGCGGAAGCGCTCTCGATCGTCGGCAAGAAGCCGATCCAGCTCATGCCCAAAGAAGGCCTTGCGCTCAACAACGGCACCACCGTTATGACGGCGGTTGCCGCGCTCTGTGTCTATGACGCGATGCAGTTCGCAAAAACGGTCGACGTCGTTGCCGGCATCTCGGCGGAAGCGCTGCACGCAGTCCCCTACGCGTTCGATAAACGCACGCACGACCTGCGCCCGCAGATCGGACAGTCGATTGTTGCGGAAAACATGCGCAGACTGCTCGACGGCAGTGAAATTATAGAATCTTATAAAAAAGACCGGGTGCAGGACGCTTATTCGCTGCGCTGCATCCCGCAGGTGCACGGCGCAAGCCGCGACGCGCTCCAGTACGTATATGACAAGGTCGATATCGAAATCAACTCCGTCACGGACAACCCGATTATCTTCCACCAGGACGGCGAAGCGATCAGCGGCGGCAACTTCCATGGGCAGCCGATGGCGCTTGCGATGGACTTCTTCGGCATCGCAGTCGCGGAACTCGCGAGCATTTCCGAGCGCCGCACCGCGCGCCTCGTCGACCATAAACTCTCCGATCTTCCCGCGTTCCTCGTTGCCGAAAGCGGCGTGAACAGCGGATTCATGATCCCGCAGTATACGGCGGCCGCGATCGTTTCCGAAAACAAGGTGCTCGCGCATCCTTCCTGCGTCGACTCGATCCCGACGTCGGCGAACCAGGAAGACCACGTTTCGATGGGTGCCTACAGCGCGCGCAAGGGATACACAATGCTCAACAACGCGCGGCGCGTGCTCGCGGTCGAACTGCTGACCGCGTCGCAGGGACTCGATTTCCGCGCGCCCCTCAAGCCGGGACGCGGAACAGCCGCGGCGCACAAAGCGGTCCGTGCGGAGGTCCCCTTTGTGGAAAAAGATCCGTACATGTACCCGCTCATGCAGCAGACGCTTGAACTTGTCGAAAGCGGCAGAGTGCTCGAAGCGGCAGAACGAGAGATCGGCGCGTTGAAATAAAGCAGCGATTTCCACAGAACATTCTCCATCTAATTACGCATAACAAAGCGCCGATGTCCTGATATATATATTTTATATATTTTTGACATCGGCGCTCTTATAATAGACGGCGGAGTTACGAAAACGACAGCGCCTCCCTCGGCGGAGGTTCCACATATCAAAGGAGGAAACAGCAAATGGCTATGCAACTGATCGAATGTGTGCCCAATTTCAGCGAGGGTCGGAGACAAAACGTAATAGACGAGATCGTAAGCTGCTTCAAAGACAAAAAAGGCGTTTACCTGCTTGACAGCCGCGCGGACGAAGACCACAACAGGCTCGTCATCAGCCTTGTCGGTGCACCCGCGCCGATCCAGGACGCGCTGATTGAGGCCGCGAAAACGGCGCAGAAACATATAGACATGAATACGCATCAGGGCGGACACCCCCGCATCGGTGCGGTCGACGTCATCCCCTTCACGCCGATCAAAGGCATCTCAATGGAAGAGTGCATCGAACTCGCCCACAACTTCGGCGAGCGCTACTACAAAGAAACCGGTATCCCCGTCTATTTCTACGAAGACGCGGCAAAAACGCCCGAGCGGAAACGCCTTGAAGTGATCCGCAAAGGACAGTACGAAGTCCTGAAAGACGAAGCGCAGACGAACCCCGACCGCAAGCCGGACGTGGGCGAAGCGAAGCTGCACCCGACCGCGGGCGCAACCGTCATCGGCGCGCGCAAGTTCCTTGTGGCGTTCAACATCAACCTTGGCACAAGCGACGTCCAGATTGCGAAGAAAATTGCGAACGCTGTTCGTTCTTCCTCGGGCGGCTTTGCGCACGTGAAGGGCATCGGCCTCGCGCTTGAAGAACGCGGCATCGTACAGGTCAGCATGAACCTCGTGGATTACGAGAAAAATTCGCTCTATCGCGTGCTTGAGACCGTTCGAATGGAAGCGAAACGCTACGGCGTCGAAGTGATCGAGACCGAAGTTTACGGCATGATCCCCGTTGGCGCGATTCTCGAAAGCGCGGCGTACTATCTCCAGATCGCCGACTTCGATCCCGGACAGGTGCTCGAGCTTCAGCTGCTCGACTTGATGGGAGAGCGGGCGGAATGACCGTAAAACTGTTCCGCAACGCACATATTTTCACGCCGATCGACAAAGGCCGCGCGTTGAAAGGCGCGGAACAGGGCAAGATCGCCGAGATTAATAACGGTGCGATCCTAACGAACTGCGGAATGATCGAGAAGATCGGTCCGGAAGCGGATGTTCTGAAAGGTCTGGATTTCAAAAGTGTGCATGAGGAGCGGGATTTGGGCGGCGTTTGCGTCGTTCCCGGTTTTGTCGACGCGCACACGCACATGTGCTTTGCAAAGCGGCGCGAAGACGAGTTCGGCATGCGTCTGGCGGGAATCCCCTATCTCGAGATCCTGAAACGCGGCGGCGGCATCCTTTCCTCCGTGAACGCGATCAAAGAAGCATCGGAAGAGGAACTCTTTGAAACGACGTGGGAAAACGTAATGGCTGCGCTCGGTAAAGGGACGACCTCCGTTGAGATCAAAAGCGGCTACGGACTCGACATGGAACTCGAACTCAAAATGCTGCGCGTCATCGCGCGAATCGCGCGTGAAACGCCACTCGACGTCTGCCCCACCTTTATGGGCGCGCATGCCGTGCCGGTGGAATACAAAGGCCGCGCGGACGAGTATATCGATCTGCTGATCAACCAAATGCTGCCCGCTGTAAAAGAACAGGGGCTTGCAGAGTTCTGCGACGTTTTCTGCGAAGAAGGCGTTTTCACAGTCGAGCAGAGCCGAAAGCTTCTCAAAGCGGCCAAAGCAATGGGATTCGGAACACGCATCCATGCGGACGAAGTGTACGACCTTGGCGGCGCGGCACTCGCGGCGGAACTGCAAGTGAACTCCGCGGAGCACCTTCTGGCGGCAAGCGAAGACGGGCTCAAAGCAATGGGCAAAGCGGGTTCGATTGCGGTATTGATTCCCGCGACGGCCTACAGTCTCAAGAAACCCTACGCAAGAGGCCGTGATATGGTCGACTGGGATGTCCCCGTTGCGCTCGGCACAGACTGCAACCCCGGTTCTTGCTTCTGTGAGTCGATGCCGTTTGTATTCGGCCTCGCCGTCATGAACATGAACATGACGGTCGAAGAAGCGCTTGTCGGTTCGACGCTCAATGCGGCGTACGTAATTAATCGCGCGAAGAAACTCGGCAGCCTCGAAGTTGGCAAACAGGCGGACTTCCTGCTGCTGGACGGCGAAGCACCGACGACGCTGGCGTATCATGCCGGCAGCACGTCTATCATCGAGGTTTATAAGCGCGCCGAGTATGTAGCCTAAATAACATTGGGCCTATACGGGCCATCTGATTCGTAACATTTGAGGGAGGGTTCTCGGAGTATAAAGCATACGCCGTCGAGCCCTCCCTCTTCATATTACATCGTACCTGTTTCCTACTCCCCCGTCTTTTCTAAAATACTCTGCCCTGACAAGCAATCATATGAGAATAAAATCTATATTGACAGTCATCTATATAGATGATAATATACGCATATAGAAAGTTATCTATATACTTTTGGATTGGAGATACGGCATGGAGTATTCGCATGGAGAGTTTGCTTTGATTTTCAAAGCGCTGTCGGATGAAACGCGGCTAAAAATCATTTCCCGGCTTCGCGGCGGAGAGGAATTGTGCGCGTGTGATTTGCTTGAGCATTTCAGCATCACGCAGCCAACTCTTTCCTACCACATGAGGCTGCTTACGGAATGCGGTCTGGTCAGCGCCCGAAAAGACGCGAACTGGATGCGCTACACCATTAATATTGCGGGGCTTTGCGAAGTGCAGGCGTTTTTGGAAGGGTTGAAAATCCCGTCGGATGGCAAAATCTGTGTCGGCGGTAATCGCAAATGTTAAATCAAAAAAATAAGGAGATGTTGCCATGCGTATGTTAGCAGAATTTTTCCCGGAGTTCGCCGAGAAACTGAATGAGATCGACGCGCTGTATGCCGAGAAACGCACCATTGACGAAAAAACGTATCAGTTTATCTGTTTTGCCCTCTCTATCAAGGGGCGCAGTAAACCCTGTGTGCTGAAACATTTCAAAGGGGCGCTGGAGGCTGGTGCAACGGTGGAGGAATTAACGTATATCCTAGCGCTGACCATGCGCGAAGCGGCCGGCGCGGACGACTGCTGGACGCATGACGTAATCGGCGACTGGAAAGAGATTATCGCAGGCAATATCAAATGCAACTGCGAAGAATAGAACGGGGCGAGGAATAGAATGCAGGCAATACGATTAATCTGGGATTTTTTCCAGTTTCAAATTCTCGGAATGAAATGGCTGAATAGCCTGATCGGCATGGTTCTGTCGGTTTTTGGATTGGATACGAACGGCTGGCTGGGCGGCGCGATTCAATTTTTCATCTACGACACGATAAAAATTTTCATTCTGCTGTCGGTTCTGATTTTCGGCATTTCCTATATTCAAAGCTATTTTCCGCCCGAGCGCTCCAAAAAGATTTTAGGGCGGTTCAAGGGAATCGGCGCGAACACGATTGCCGCTTTGCTTGGCACGGTTACGCCGTTTTGCTCCTGCTCCTCGATCCCCTTGTTCATTGGTTTTACCAGCGCGGGGCTGCCGCTGGGCGTGACGTTCTCGTTCCTCATATCCTCCCCCATGGTCGACCTCGGTTCCCTCGTGCTGCTAATGAGTATTTTTGGTGCGCCGATCGCGGTTGCTTACGTCGCAATCGGGCTTGCGTTGGCGATCATCGGCGGTACGATTATTGAAAAATTGCACATGGAAAAATACGTCGAAGAATATATCTCAAGCGCAGCCAGCGTGGATATTGAGTCGCCGGATTTGACCAGACGGGACCGGCTGCAATACGCGAAAGAACAGATGCTGGAGACCATCAAGAAGGTTGGACCGTATATTTTTATCGGCGTTGGGATTGGCGCTCTGATCCACAACATCATCCCCGAGAACTTTATCCAAACGATTCTGGGCGATGACAACCCGTTCTCCGTGATCCTTGTGACGCTCATCGGCGTCCCGATGTACGCGGATATATTCGGCACGATTCCCATCGCGGAAGCGCTTTACGCGAAGGGCGTGGGGCTTGGAACGGTTTTGGCCTTCATGATGGCGGTTACGACGCTTTCCCTGCCCTCGATGATTATGCTGCGCAAAGCGGTAAAACCAAAGCTCTTAGCTCTCTTTATCGGCATTTGTGCGATGGGCATTATCTTCATCGGATACTTGTTCAACGCGCTTCAGTTTTTCTTTATATAGGAGGTTGTATATATGGGATGGTTCGGTAAGGCGAAAGAGGAAAAAACGGAAAAGTGCTGCTGCAATGCAGACACCGAAAGTGTAACAAACGCGCAGAAAACGCAGGGCGCGAATGCATCGGTCAAAGTGCTCGGCAGCGGATGCAGGAAGTGCAACCAGCTTGAGGAGAATGCGAAAGAGGCGCTGCTCCGCCTTGGCATGGAGCCGACGATTGAACATGTGACGGATTTCGGACAGATCGCATCTTACGGCGTTATGACTACCCCGGCTCTTGTGATCGATGGGAAAGTAGTCTTGGTTGGCAAAGTGGCGTCTGTTGAGGAAATCGTGGCGCTGCTGCAAAAAGCGCTATAAATCACGGCTTATAAGAGTCATCTGCTTAACAACACAAAATAGCCCCCCTCAAGAAAAGCATACGCCTTCGGGGGCTATTTCTGCATCTTACGTCGTATCTGACCCTTCTAAGTCGTGATTAGTGCGTTTATAGAATCGTCCAGAAATTTTGCTTGCAATCGCATCAACCTGCCTGTAATCGATATGTGAAACCTGCGGGATCAATTTTCAAGGATGCAATTAAATCATCGTAGACATCTTTGTCGACTGCTTCATATGCGTCCAGTGTTGGCGGGATAGTTGCATTGATGTCGTTCAAACATTGATTGCTTTTTATCCAGTTAGCAGGATTGAAGATTTTCCCATCATTTGATGCTCTATTTAGCGCATTTTTCAAAGCCGATGACAAACACCGCCCTGCCATTTTTATCAACTGATTGGTTTTACCGTTTTTTTGCGCCGCCTCCCAAGTTGCTTGTGGCGATGGCACGCCAGATTGATTATTTGCAACGGAAAAAATCATGGATACTGCATACATGTGATGGAACGGGGCGTATGCCTTCATAACGAGTAGGGTTTCATCAAATCCAAGAGGGTTTTCTTCAACCCAAACCTTACGTACTTCGCGCATCCAACTGTTTAAGGCTTGGATATCTTCAGGTTTGTAGTTTTGCCCTTTTTTGAAGAGTATTTCGAAATATTTGTCGAAAATTTTAGTTTCGCCATAGGAGATGTTAGGGCGCTGAGAATACCAAGCAATGAGGTATTTTCCGAAATCCGATAAATCTATAACATAGTTCTTATCTTTCGATGCTGGAGCCTGTTCGCCACGTTTGGTAATAAAATACCCCTGTTCGAACTTTTGCTCGAATTGCTTCTTTAGCGTTAAAACACGTCTATCATTCGAGCGAAGATCGCGGGGTTTAACAGCACTCTGCGAGTTCGTATTAATGCTAATCATGTCAGCACGGTCACGTTGCGGTATTTCATAAAACCTGAATAGCACGAACGAGTCATCCTGTTTCTTGACCGTCTCGCTACAACTAAGTATGTTTGTTAGCGACTGACACCCATTGACTACGTTCAGGCCAGTGAGTCTAAGGCTATTTCCTTCCAACTCCATTTTGTTACATATTGCTGTTATGCCATTATGGAAAAAGAAAAAATCTCTATGCTTACCATTGTTAATGGTATCGCGAATTCTTTTGTTTACAGGATTACTATTACCAAGGCTCTGCCTAACATTTTTCTGAAATAATGAGCCGTCCTTTATGCCACGGATTTTAATTGCCTCTTTGAGCGGAACAGCCGCAATGACTATTTCTGTACCAGCCAAATTGATTGGCATACACTGGCTACCTGTTAAATCAAGCGTGTAGTTGATTTGTGGATTATCGGCAACCATGGCCAACTCGTAGCGGTGTTCCAGTTCCTCGGCATCAACAAGGGAGAGAACGGCATCGAAATCCTCGCCCTCGGACATTTCAGCTAATTTGCGCTGGAAGGTCTCCAAGTCAGCGGTGGCGGCATCGGTTAATTTAGAAGTGGTAATCAGTTCAAAGCATACTTCATACTCATCCTCGAATGCTTGTGCAACTTCAGACAGTTTACTTTGAAGTTTGGAATTGCCGACAGTTTGGAGGTTAACAAGGTCTTTTAACTGAACCCACGATGAAAGAACTTCACGGAGTGGTTCTGCATCGACAAGACTACCCGACAGAAATTTCCCTTGTAGAATGTAGACTGTCTGTTTATCATCGTCAATCACTATGGCGTCGATTTGTTTATCGTTTGCGCCATCCGTGATTGCGTCTTTCGTCTGGTTTTTGTCTTGTCGTAGAATGTTAAGGACGTACCACGCGACAAATCTCTGCCCTTCATTTTGGTAATTTTGAATGTAATAGTCACCTTTGATTTCCTCACATATTTTTTCGTAAATCGACATTTTTGACCCTCCATTAACCCTTATCAGTTTTTGAGCGAAAGCCGAGTAGCCCTTTTGAAAGTCATCTGTATTGTATAATGTGCAGTGGCTCATGTGGTTTTTTCCAGCGGTCAGAAAACGAATATTACATTTTGCTGTATTTCACCCAGAATAAAGTCATCCAGAATCCTCCACACTATTTAAAATGACAGTATTGATATTGTACAGTTTTTTGCATCTTAATGAATCAGCATGGAATCGCCGAATGAAAAGAAGCGGTAGTTTTCTGTTACGGCTTCGCGGTAGGTTTTCATTATGAGGTCGTAGCCGCCGAAGGCAGAGACGAGCATGAGGAGTGTGCTTTTGGGCAGGTGGAAGTTTGTGACGAGGGCGTCAATTATTTTGAATTCAAAGCCGGGTGAGATGAAAAGACGCGTATCGAGCACGCCGGGTTTTATTTCGCCGTATTCTTTGGCGAAGGATTCGAGCGTGCGTACGACGGTTGTTCCGACCGCCACTACCCTGCCGTCGTTTTTTTTCGTTTCGGCGATTTTTCGCGCGGTTTCTTCGGGCACTTCGCAGAGTTCGCTGTGCATGATGTGTTCCGCGATGTTTTCGCTTTTTACGGGGCGGAAGGTGCCGAGTCCCACGTGCAGCGTCACGTATGCGCGCTGCACGCCTTTTGCTTCCAGCATTGCCAGCAGTTCCTGCGTGAAATGCAGTCCTGCGGTCGGTGCTGCGACGGAATTTTCTTTTTCTAGTTTTGCATAGACGGTCTGATAACGCTCCGGATCCGCCGTGGATTCGGTGATGTAGTGCGGCAGCGGTGTCTCTCCCACACGGTGGATGACGTCGAACGGGTCTGTATCTTCCGGAAAATGTATGGTTCGCAGTCCGTCCTCAAGCCGTCCGCCGATTTGCAGGTCGGTCCCGCCGTCAAGTGTGACGAGCGTGCCCTCCGGCAGTTTTTTGCCTGGGCGTACGAGGCCAATCCACTCCCTGCCGCCCTCTGAGGTCGGGCGCAGCACGAAGATCTCGACCTGCGTTTCGCGCCCCTTTTTCTTTCCATAGAGGCGCGCGGGCAGCACGCGCGTGTCGTTTAGCACAAGCAGGTCGCCCGCATTGAGATAATCTATGATGTTGCGGAAATGTTTGTGTTCGCGCTCCCCCGTTTTTTTGTCAATAACGAGAAGCCGCGATGCATCCCGCGGCTCCACCGGATTTTGCGCAATTTGTTCTTTTGGCAGGTCGTAATCGTAGGCGGATGTTCTGCCCAGATCGGTTTCGTTTTTATGCATCGTTCCTACTGCCCGAGGTGCGTGCCGGGGAAATAGTGCGCGAGAATCTGCGTATAGTTCCAGTTATTTTCCGCGAGCGCTTTCGCGCCCCACTGGGACATCCCGACGCCGTGTCCCCAGCCGCGGCCGTAGAAGGTTACTTTCGCGCCCGTTCCGGCTGCGTTTGAGAGTTTCGGCGTGTTATACGCGCTTGTGCTGTAGCCGGTCGTGATCGTTCCCGTCTGTGTGGGCAGGGATTGCGGCTGCTGGAGCGCGCTGCCCCTCACGGGCGTGGGCATCGTGCCCTTGAGGCGCGATTTCCCGATTTCGATATACTGATCCTTCAGCTCCGGTTTGGAGAGCATTTCCATGAGTTCTTGCGTTGTGAAAACCTTATTCTTCGTCATCCAGATGAGCTGCTCGTCTTTCTGCTTTGGCATCTGGGAGATATCAAGGTCGACTTTCTGTCCGGACTGCGCCGCCGTCACTTTCGCGGGCGCGGGTTTTGGCTTGGGTGTTTGCACAACCGGGGTTGGCGTCTGCCCCGTTGTAACGGCCGGGTTGTACGCCGAGCGCGTTCCGATTTCAAAGAGCGTGCTCTTTATTTCGTTTGCTCCCATGTATGTACGGAACTGCGCTCCTGTGATCGTCTTCTTGCCTGCGGTGCCCGCAATCTCAATCTGGTGCACCCTGCCGGATTCATCGCGGCGGACGGGCGTGATGGATTTTATCGTGCCGACTTTAACGCCGTTTTTTGACAACTGCGACTGGATTTGGGACATTTGCAGCGTCTTTTCCCATGTCGTATTCGGGCTGGTGTATTTGACCGGCTCTACGCGCGGCTGGAGATAAGGGAAATCCGAGCCCCAGACGGTGCCGGAGCGTGTCACCATGCCGCCGCTGTCAGAATGGAAGAATGTCGCCGCAGGCTGTCCGCCGTGGCGCAGTACCTGGCCTTTTGTCGCGTTCACGGCCTGCGCGAGTCGTGTGTCGTCCGCGGAGAGGCCCTTGTAGACTTGGCAGTGCGTCGTGGCGCAGAGGTCGTATGGCTTGTGCTTACCTATGCTCCGCATCGCGTAGGTGCGCGCAATCACGGCCTGCGCCTTGAGCGCCTCCATTGGCCACGAGGGCGACATTTCGGCGCGCAGTACGCCGCGCAGGTACAGCTCGATGTCAAGCCTGCTCCCCACCCGGAAGCTGTTTTTGCCAGCGGACGCAAAGGTGATGTCACCGTAATATTTCGAGCCGTTCCAGGACATCGGCTGCGACGCGATTACGCTGACCGGCATCGTGAACGAGCGGGTTCCGATGTGCAGTTTGCCGCCCTTGACCGTGACATTCTGGGCGCCGGAGATGATGACGGAGTTACCCTTCGTCTGCTTGACGGTCATGGAAGATCCATTGAGCGTTCCCTTGGTAAAGGTGCCGAGCAAAATATGGACGTTTCCGGTGACGGCGAGCGCCTCCGCCGAAAACGAGAGGATAAAGGCGGCGATCAGCACAGGTACAATGGGCAGTTTTTTCATTACTTCCACCTCGAAAAAATATTTAATATCAAAGTAATAACGATGCTAATAAGCAGCATCGAACCGAATGGTGCGAAGACCGTGAAATTTTTCTTTTGGTATGTGATGTCGCCCGGCAGCTTGCCGAACGGCAGATCGAGCTTGCCTGCGAACAGCAAAAACGCGCCCACTGCCGCGAGCAGCAGGCCCATTACGATGAGCGTTTTCCCCATTCCCTGCACTATTGCATATCCTCGTCGGAGAGCAACGTCGTCTGCTGATACTGCAGGAAATGCGCCGACATCGGGATGCCGAGATAATCCCACGTGTTGCGTGTCGCCTTCCTGCCGCGTGGTGTGCGTTCGAGCAGGCCTTTTTGGATCAGGTAGGGTTCGTAGATGTCTTCTATTGTCTGTGCGTCTTCGTTGAGTGCCGCCGCGAGCGTCGAAAGTCCGACCGGACCGCCGTCGAAGAGTTCGACAAGCGCCTTAAGGAATTTACGGTCGCCTTCGTCGAGCCCCTGCGCGTCCACGCCGAGCATGTCGAGCGCGTATTGCGCGAGCTCCCGTTTCACTTCCTGCACTTTCTTGACTTCCGCCACGTCGCGCACACGGCGCAGCAGACGCAGTGCAACGCGCGGCGTCCCGCGGGAACGCAGCCCGATCTCCTGCGCGGCGCAGTCCGCAACGTTCACGCCCAACACGCCGGCGCCCCTTTTCACGATCGCAGTCAGTTCGTCCGGCGTGTAAAGATGGAGCTGTTCTACGATGCCGAAGCGCGCGCGCAGCGGCGAAGTGAGCAGGCCGAGGCGTGTCGTGGCGCCGATCAGCGTAAATTTCGGCAGCGCCAGGCGGATACTGCGCGCAAGCGGCCCCTTCCCCACGACGATGGAAAGCGAAAAATCTTCCATCGCGGGATAAAGGATCTCTTCAATGTTCGCGGACATCCTGTGGATTTCGTCTATGAAAAGCACGTCGTTCGGCTGGATGTTGGACAAAATCGCGGCCAGGTCGCCGGCGCGTTCGAGCGCGGGGCCCGTCGTGACGCGCAGATTGCCCTTCATCTCCTTCGCGATAATCCCCGCCAGCGTCGTCTTGCCGAGGCCGGGGGGGCCGTAAAAGAGCGTGTGATCGAGCGGTTCCTGTCGCTGAATGGACGCGGTCATGAAAATCGTAAGCTTGTCCTTGAGCGCGCCCTGCCCGATAAAATCGTCCAGCGCCTGCGGGCGCAGACTGATGATCTCGTCTTCCTTTTCGTGCTTCATCGACTCGATAAGTTTTTCCTGTTTGCCGTCGTCTATCATGTCGTCCTCTTATCTTTTCTGGAGCAGGCCGAGCGCAGCCATCAGCAGGCTTTCCTCTGTCCACTCCGTATCGGGCGCGGCGTTTGCCTTTGTCATCGTAATCGCGCGTGCAGACTCGCTCTGCGAGAATCCGAGCCCCGTCAGCGCGTCCACGACCGTCACGTCGAGGTTTACGGAACGCGCCCCCGCTACGCCGCTCTCGGGCAGGCCCGCGAATTTCTTCGCGAGCTTATCCTTGAGCTCGAAACAGATACGCTCCGCACGTTTGGGACCGAGCCCCGGCACACCAAGCATCGCCGCGTTTCCCGCGCCGATCGCCGCCAGAATTTCTTCCGTATCCAGGTGGCGCAGCAACGTGATCGAGAGCTTGCCGCCCATCGTCTTGACCTGGAGAAGTTCCATGAAAAGCGCGCGTTCCCGCTCGTTTGAAAAACCAAAAAGCGAAAGTCCCGCGTCGCTGATCTGCAAATATGCGAAGCACGTCAAATCTTCGCCCACGACCGCGCTGCCCGTAAGCAGCGATTTCGTGACGAATACCTCGAGCC
Source organism: Synergistaceae bacterium OttesenSCG-928-D05 (assembly GCA_030266985.1). GTDB lineage: Bacteria > Synergistota > Synergistia > Synergistales > Synergistaceae > JAJDJB01. Next base: position 4,352 of record JAJDJB010000031.1, on the reverse strand, counting down.
CGAAGCCCGAGACGTCGAGCGTGATGCTGTCCGTGTCGACCGAGAGCACTTTGCCCCTGAGCGAATTAATCAAATCAGTACCCCCTCATGAGGTTTCTGTCAAAAGAAGCCAGTGAAAGTCCGGTGATCGCGATTGCGAGCGCATCCGCGGCGTCGTCGGGGCTGGGGCGTTTCGAAAGTCCCAGAAGATGCGCGACCATGCCCTGCACCTGTCCTTTTTCCGCCGTTCCATTCCCGCAGACCGCCATTTTTACCTCGGCGGGCTTCGGTTCGTAAGGCTCGATGCCGAGGTGCGCCGTAAAGAGCAAAACCACGCCGCGTGCCTGCCAGACCATCTCCGCGGTCGTTACGTTGCGACCGAAAAACAACTTTTCAATCGCAACGATATCCGGCGGAAACTCGTCCGCCTTCTGCCGCAATTCATCGTACAAAAGGGAGAGGCGTCGCGTCATCGAAAGCTCCGTCGGCGTCTTAATCACGCCGTAGCCCTCGCACGTGAGCGCATCCCCCCGTTGCGTAACAAAACCGTATCCGAGCGTCCCTAGACCGGGATCGATTCCCAGACAGCGGATGCTAATCGAGCTCCTGTAAAATCTCGTCAGGAATGTCGAAGTTTGCGTAAACGGCCTGCACGTCGTCGTGCTCCTCGAAGCGCTCGACCATATTCATGAGCTTCTGCGCCTCGTTCTTATCCGTCACGGAAACCGTATTTTTCGGAATCATCTGCACTTCCATCGAATCAATGTTATAACCCGCGTTCTTGAGCGCCTCCGCGACCTCGGACATCACCGAAGGTTCGGTCGTGATCTCAAACTCGCCCTCGTCAACGCTCACGTCGTCGGCGCCCGCCTCGATCGCGGCGAGCATCAGCCCGTCCTCGTCGATGCCCTCGCCCGTGACCGTGATAACGCCAGTGCGGTCGAAGTTCCAGGCCACGCAGCCCACTTCCCCGATCGAACCGCCGCTCTTCGTAAAGAGCGAACGCATCTCGGGCGCGGTTCTGTTGCGGTTGTCCGTCATCGCCTGCACCAGCACCGCCACGCCGTTCGGGCCGTATCCTTCGTAAAGGATATCCTCCATCGAACCGCCGAGCTCGCCCGTTCCGCGCTTGATGCCGCGGTCGATGTTGTCCATCGGCACGTTGCCCGCGCGTGCGCGGTCGATCGCGACCTTAAGCTGGAAATTATTGTTGGGGTCTCCCCCGCCCGCCTTCGCAGCCGCGATAATGTTCTTTACCAGTTTCTGGAACGCAACGCCTTTCTTTGCGTCCTGCGCCGCTTTGCGGTGCTTGATGTTTGCCCATTTTGAATGTCCCGCCAATTGAATCACCTCATAATCGAATTCTTCGAATGTTTTTTGATTTATTCCGGACGGATATCCGCCGGAAGGATCGCCATGGGAATCGGGCTGCGCTTGTGCGCCGAGCGTGCGATCCCTGCCTCGATCTTCTCCCGCACCGCGGGCTCCGCAGCTCCGGTCGCCAGATAGCGGTCCAGATCTGCGTAAGAAAGTCCCATTTCGTCCTCGTCCGTCTGCCCTTCCCACAGTCCCGCGGTCGGGGGCCGGTCGATAATCTGGCGCGGCACGCCGATATATTCCGCGAGCAAACGAACCTCGCCCTTCAGGAGATCCGCGAGCGGCAAAAGATCGACGCCCGAGTCCCCGTGCTTTGTAAAATAACCGTATGCGAACTCGACCCTGTTAGAGCCGCCGCACACAAGATAGCCGTACTGCTGCGCGAATGCGTAAAGCGTCGCCATGCGCAGACGCGGCTTAATGTTTGCCGCCGCCAGCGGCGAAAGGGTCGTGCCGCTTTGCTCGATTGCGGCCTTCACCGCGTCGTACGATGCCGAAAGATCCGCCTTCACCGCCCGGATGCCGAAAGCCTCCGGCAGCAGACGCGCGTATTCCTCGTCCACCGGCATGCTGTGTGAAGGCATAATAACGCCCAGAACGTTCTCCGGTCCGCAAACGCGGCTCGCAAGCCCCGCAACGACCGCGGAGTCTATTCCCCCGCTGATGCCGAGCACAATACCCCCAGCCCCGGAAGCTGAGACCTTTTCCGCGAGCCAGCTTTCTATAAAGCGGCAGATTTTTTCAGGATTTCGATAAATTGACAAGTGAACTCCCCGCTTTCTGAACGGTATTGCTGCATAAAAAACATTTTATCATATTGCTGCCACCCAGAAAACGCACGTGTCTCTATTCATACCATGAAATAAATTATATTGTCTTATAATTACAATAAGATTTTATTTAATCCTGATTTGATATACTGGACAAAACGTATTTGACTTCTTGGAGGATGTCCGATGGAAGTAAAAATTATTTTGCGCAAAGAAGAGCTGCTCCCCTGGTTTGAGACGCTCATGTCCCAAAAAATACTCGCGATGGACACCGAGACGACCGGGCTCGACCCGCGTACAGACCGGGTGCGCCTCCTGCAGATCGCCGCGCCTGACATGCCCACGCTTGTGATTGACTGCTTTTCCTTCCTGCCCGAAGGCGCGGAACTCCTGAAAGAACTGATGGCTGCGCCTTCTGTCAAAATCTTTCACAACGCGAAATTCGACCTGCAGTTTCTCATGCCTCACGACATCTTCGTCGACAAAATCTTCGACACCATGCTCGCCGCGCAGCTACTCAAATCGAGCGGCGGTCCAGAGCGGTTCAGCCTCAAGGCCGTTGCATGGCACTATCTCGAAGAATCCGTAGACAAAGAAGAACAGACCAGCAACTGGGGCGGCGAACTGACGCGGCGGCAGATCGAATACGCCGCGCTCGACGCGGAAATCCTCCTGCGTCTGCGCAGCGTGCTCGTGGAGAAAATCTACGAAAACGGACTCGCGCGCGTTGCTGAGATCGAGTTTCACTGCGCGCGCGCCGTAGCTTTTATGGAATACCACGGGATTTATCTTAATATGGGTAAATGGAGAGAATTAACTGCCCAAAAAGAAGCCGAGCGCGACGTTGCACTGAAAAAAATGTACAAGTTCACAGGCCCGCCTGCCGTGCAGACGACCCTCTGGGCGGACGAAGGCAAAGAAGAAATCCTCGGCTGCGATTTCGACAGCAGCACATACGTCGTGCAAATGCTGAACGACAACGGGGTTCCCGTTACAGGCACGTCGAAGCTGGATTTGCTCCCCTACCGTTCCCACCCGCTCGTCGCGGCGCTCTCCGACTACCGCAAAGCGGCGAAGGCCCTCTCCTCCTTCCTCTATCCATTCCCAGGCATGCTCGAGCGCAAAACGTCGCGCCTGCATCCGAATTACGGGCAGATCAGCGCGTGGAGCGGCCGCATGAGCTGCTACAACCCGAACGTCCAGCAAATTCCGCGCGATGCAGAGTTCCGCGGATGTTTCACCGCGCGCAGCGGCAGAAAACTCCTGATCGCCGACTACTCGCAGATCGAACTTCGCGTCGCGGCACAAATCGCACGCGACCGGCGCATGACAGAAGCGTACCGGAACGGCGAAGACCTGCACCTCCTCACCGCATCGCTCGTGCAGAACAAACCGATGGCAGACGTCACAAAAGCCGAACGCCAGGCCGCCAAAGCCGTCAACTTCGGCCTCATCTTCGGCATGGGCGCCGCGGGGCTCCAGCAATACGCGGAGCTTTCCTACGGTGTCACCATGACGCTGGAAGAAGCGACCGCGTTCCGCGAACGCTATTTCAAAGCCTACACCGGCATCCTCAAGTGGCACGAAACCGTCCGCGCCGCCCTCCCCGCCGAAGGACGCACCCTAACGGGGCGCAAATTCCTCTATGACGGCAACAGCGGACTGCCGACCTACTACAACAGCCCCGTACAGGGAACTGCGGCCGACATCATGAAATATGCACTCGGCCTTATGGTGCGCCGCATCGACCTGCATGACACCTATATCTGCGCCGTCATCCACGACGAAATCATCCTGGAAGTGCCCGAAGAAAAAAGTGAAGAAACCGCAGCCCTGCTGAAACGCACGATGGAAGAAGCAGGGAATGCGATTTTGCCGGATATTCCGGTTGTATCGGAGGTTGTTGTGTCTGATAGCTGGGCAGATAAATGAGAACGCGGTTCTTACGTACCGCTGGCTTCGCAAGGTTCGCGCCTACAATCAATAAAAAGTAAGCTTAATCGTTGCCCGCCTGCTCCCCGGGAAAGTGAAAGAGATATATCTTTATTTTCTTCTCTTCGTTTCTCCTAATCAGATACTAAGGGCACATGTTGTGTTACATTCGCGAAAACATTGGAGTCCCCCCCTGCACTTTCCAGGGCTTGTCCAGGGATCCAGCGCCGTTTTTCGCTCGTCGGTAGGTCGAAGTTCGATATCGCACACATTGTTACACGCCCCTGTAAAAAG
>JAJDJB010000030.1 GCA_030266985.1 Synergistaceae bacterium OttesenSCG-928-D05 | reverse complement strand
CGAAAATCATACCCGCCTATATATTAAATACACATGAGGGGTCATTTTTTATTCAGGAAAAAATAAACGAATTGGTATGTAAAACCCAAAAGACAAGGCTATAAGCGGAAAAACTGGATTTCAAGAAAACGAACAAAAAGCAAAAAAAGTGTCCGAAGTAATAATAAAAAATATAAGCATGCCACGCTTGACAAATGAGAGAGTTTTACATATTATTAATGATGAAGTTACCGGTACCTTAGTGTAAAAAGATATGCGGAAGGGGGGAATAAGTCAGATGGTCACTAATATAATGCCTAATTATCACTTTAACGCAATGGATACATACATACATACATACATGTCGTAGACTATATTCTTATCCTCTCTTCTAAAGGTATTTTAACTTTACCTCTATGCATAACAGCAAGCCATTTATTAAGTCAATTCCTGAACTTTCATAAACTGTGGACAAATAAAACAGAAAACCGAGCTTTCGTCGTAAAAGCGATTGGAGCGGATGCCGCCGTGCATGCACGGCGACATCCGCTCCAATCGCTTTGCTAAATAGACAGGGGGGGATCTGGCAGCAAAAAAGTCGCGTAACAGGTTTGCAATATGGGGTAATTTGTGTAGTCAAAAAACGAAGAAATGGAGTTGAAGATAATATGAAAACGAGAAAAAGTAGTTTGAGTTTGATTTTGGCAGTTCTGATGCTGTTTGTAGCGTCAGTGGCAAGCGCGGCTCTTACGCCGAACGCGGATGGCGTGTATGAGATCGGGACAGAAGCGGAACTGAAAGAATTTCGCGATATGGTCAACGACGGGCAGACGGACATTAATGCAAAACTGACTGCGAACATCGCTTTGACAGGGAACTGGACGCCCATTGGAAAAATTAAGACTCGTATGTATAACGGCGTATTCGACGGTGCGAATAAAACGATCACCAACCTGACGGTAGTATCCGCTGATGCATATGTAGAGGGTCAGTCGGAAACATATTTGGGGCTTTTTGGCATCGTCGATACGGGAGCCGTCCTGAAAAATATCTTTTTGCAAAAAGTAGAGCTTTTGGGAGATCCCGCTACTGGACAAGCCGGAGCAATCGCGGGTCGCCTTGGGGGCGGGCGAATCGAGAACGTCGGCGTTCGGCAGATAAGCACAATCTCTGGCATTCACGCAGGAGGTATCACCGGATATGGAGCACCAGGTGGGGCTATTGCTGCTGCCTATGTGAAAAACGCCGATATGATCTTTGCTGGCAGGTATGGAGGCGGCATCGTTGGAGCATGTGACCTCGATATTTCGAACTGCTATGTACAAGATGTCACAAGTATTCTCGCAACAGATAATGCGGGTGGCCTTGCGGCTAGCATTGGCAGCGGTGCCAAGATTTCTAATTCATATGTAACAAAAATTGGAACAATTGGTGCGGTTGGAACGACCGGTGGTCTTGTCGGGAGTGTGTATAGCAACTCCTTTGTTGTTGGATGCTACGTAGAAAATATCGATTCAATAAGTAGTGAGGAAAAACTTGCTGGCGGTATTGTAGGAAACCTGCAATCGAACGCAAAAATGTCAAATTGCTATGCGAATAATATCCAAACGATCAGTGCAACCGCCTCTTACGCAGGTGGACTTGTTGGGCAAAACCAAGGTGTAATGGAGAATAATGTATTGCAGGCTACTGGGGTGGTAAGCCAACTGTCTGGGGCAAGTGCAGAAGGTGGTGTGTTGGGTTTCTTACGTTACACAACGCTTGCAGATTTGGCTTTACTGCAAAATTGTTCCTACCCCTCGAACGTGGTTTTTGATGGTAATGAAAATAAGCCCATCGGTAATATTCCTCTTTCAAGCATGGATGCGCAATATAACGTCGGCTCTTATGACATAACACTTCCAGAAGACGACCTTCCCACACTTGCGGCCGCAATCGACCAAGGATATGCTATTACGCTTGTAGTCGGGAATACCTACGGCCTTAGCATCTCTACATATCCCGGCACGAGCGGTGACTTTGCCTGTGGCTGGGCGGCGGGCGACCCAAGCATCGTTAACGTCGGCACGGATAATCACGGTTCCTTTGCGACATTAACGGCACTCTCCGTTGGTTTCACAACGGTCACGATCAAAGTGCGCGACAAAGCAGGAGTGTTGAACGTAGACCTTAGCTGCACAGTCAACGTTGTTGAAGAACTTGAGCCAATCATTCCCGTTGTCTCCGGCGGGGACCCTGAAAATATCAAGCCGGGCGAAGAAGTCGATATCACCTATGACTTTGGCGCGGGCAATACGGTTGATGGTGCAGACGGCTCCGGCCTTGACGGCAGCGGTCTGACCGTCACGATAGATGAGAACGGCAATGTCGTGCTTGACGGTACAGCGGGTGAGCCGGGCAACTATTTCTTTGAAGTGGAGATCACGGACGAATTTGGCAATACGACTACGCAGATCATGCCCGTTACGATCGTGGCGGACGCGGTGATCAGCGGTACCCCGAAAGATGGGATTATCTTCCCCGGCGAAGATGTTAACCTTACCTATGACTTCAGCCCCTATATCGCAATTGCAGTAGACAATAGCGGTATGCAGACGCCTATCAGTGGTTTGATCGCAGATATTCTGGACGGTAAGGTCGTAGTGATGGGTGTTTCGAAAGAAGCGGGCACCTATTTCTACGTCGTCACGCTACAGCGTCCGGATGGTTCTACGTTCACACAGAAAGTGTATGTGACGGTCGAGGGTGGCAGCAGGCCGACCGGCAATAGCAGCGGCGGCGGTTCCAGCAACTGCAACACGGGCGTAGGGGCGGCGCTGTTTGCGTTGCTTGGCCTGGCGTTCATTCAGAAAAGGAAGTAAGTAGGTTAGCAGCGAGGCGCATTCATTGCGCCTCGCTGGTTTTTCTCCATAAAGATTGGGTGTGTTTAGTTCGATCCCCCTCGAGCTAAACGCCTCCGGACGCGGCACGCTTCGTGCCTGCGTCGAAAACACACCGCGCTGGGCGTTCTCTCCGGTTCCTTTATCGGACCCGAGAGAACGCCTCTTAAGGGCAAAGGGGAATTTACAGAGAGGAGGTTTTTGATGCTGGGATTTAACAAGTTCTGCCTTTTTCACGGTGGCTTGGGTCATTTTGTGAGTTTTCCGCAGTTCGATTTCTTTTCATAACTCCCGTTCCTTACAGCGGTTTTTCTTTCGGCGTGTTGATGTTGGCACGCTTCCGTGCCGTATGCGCTTTTGCGCAGGACGGCATATAGTCTTTTCAAGGAAAGGGAGTACACATGACAGAACATTTTGACTCATCTGCAAACAGGGGTTTTCGCGAAGATATGATAAGAGAAGGGTTTGACGCCGCCGGGTTTGATTCACTTAAGTCCGGGCGCGCGGGAAAACCAGCAGTGGATGATCCGGTTGGCTATGTGATCGCGAAGATTTATGCAGAGACGGGGGAGAATGTTCTCAAAGAATATCTGCCTATAGTTTTGAAACACACATGGCGCTGTGTGAAGGAATATGAGGGAAAAGTGTTATTTACAGATCTGTTTCAGGCGGGGTGTCTTGCCGTGGTACAGATTGCGGCGGTGAGTAAGGATTCCGGATGGCGCGCGCGGCAGATGAAACAGCGCGTGCCGCAGGAGATCTGGCGCGCGGCGCGGAAGTATCTTTCGCTGGAATCCGTTGAATTGGAAAAGATCGAGGAAACGATCCCGGAATATGAATCGTCCGATCGCAGAAAGCATGTTGAGATGAAGGACATGATACGTCAGCTTTTAACGGATGAGGAATATGACCTTACGCTCTCCCTGATAGACGGTGAAGGGCAGGCCGCGTACGCAAAGCGGCGCGGGATATCGCAGGCGACGGTGAGTCGCCGTCTGGAACGGGTGCGAGAGAAATTAAGGCCCGTTTTCCTGCGGGATCCCGAGAAGAACGCGGGGTAGTTTCAGCGTTTTTAGAAGTACACAAAAATATCCCCCGGCTAAGCCGGGGGATATTTTTTGTGAAGCGAAGGAAGGTGCGGCGCGTCATATTTTTTATGTGTCTGCCGGCGCCTTGAAAAATTATAAAAAATTGCCGTGTAGAATAGACAATCATTAAGAAGTTGTTATAATAATTCTGGAACATGGGTAAAAAATGAAAAAATTATGAAGTAAATTAAAAGTTTTATGCACTAGGGGCATTTTGTTCAACATTAGCGGGTGAAGTATATCAAATCAAATTTCGGAGGGGATTTTCGTGGCACTACATCAGCAACCGGTCGGTTTCTCCCATCTATCGTTCAAAACAGGCGGCAAAATCATTCGAAAGCGGGCGCCGCTTCTGCTTCTCATTCTCCTCTGTGCCGTGCTCCTAGCGCCGCAGGCGGGTTTTGCGGCGAATCCCAAGCAGGTGGTGAGCGCGGACATGTCCAAGGATTTCGGCCCGAACTACGAGATTGAGGACACAGGGTTGAATGTGAAAGGCCTCACAGTGCAAAAGGGCGCAGAAGCAATCTTGGGCAAGGGGAGTTCCATCACCGTTTCGGGTACTGCTTCTGCTGATAGGCTCGCGGGCGTCTATACATCAGGCGCGGGAACAAAATCGCAAATCACGGCGGGTGAAGGCTTCAAGATTGTCACGTCGGGGGACGGAGTCGGTCCAAACGCGATGATCGCGGGCTTGCAATTTATAAATAGTAAAGGGACAACAGGGGCGATTAGTAAAGACGCCTCTATAAATGTGCGTGCCGGCGGAACCGGAACCGCGTACGGCGTGCATTTATATTCGGGGACGAATGACCTTACCCTTGGCGATGGGCTAGGGCTTAGTGTGTTGAGCGGCGGAACCGGAGGCGCGTACGGCCTGAGCATTAATAGCTCTGGAGGCGCAACAGTGACAATTGGTAATGGTGCTTCAATGGATGTGCGTTCTGACGGGACCGGGGTCGCATATGGTGTGTATACCACTTCAGGAACGAACAAACTTACCTTTGGCGAAGGACTCGACCTTAGTGTGTCAAGTAAAGGAACCGCGTACGGCGTAAATTTGTATTCGGGGACGAATGAACTTACCATAGGCGACGGGCTGGATCTTTATGTGTCGGGCGGCGGAACTGGAACCGCGCGCGGTGTAGTTTTAAGCGCGAACGATGCATCGGCGGATATCAAAGATAATGCAAGGATTGTCGTAAAAACATCCGGCCTCGGCACTGAAGAAGCATTTGGAATTCATCTTTCGTACAACACGCAGAACATCAAGATCGGCGACAACCTGAGTATGGATGTTACTGGAGGCAGAGCGTATGCTCTGCACGTTAATACGGCATCCTCTGCGGACAAGGGCATTACGGTAGGGAATGGCGCCGATATCCGTGTCGAAAAAATCGCGGCATCGGGGAATTCAGCGCTGATACGCGCACACGGCGGAACGATTCGTGTCGGCGACGATGCAAAGCTCACGGCTACCGGTACGGCTGTCAGGGGTCTTGAAGCGTCAAATACCGATATCAAGATAATGATCGGGGAAAACGCTACACTTACCGTCTCCGGGGACAATAGCCGCGCGATTTTGGCTCTTAACGAATCGGTGGTTACGATGGGCGAGGGCGCAAAGATTGTCGTCACGGGAAATGGTACTTCCGGCGTGAATGGCGTACGCTCGGAATCCGGCGCATCGGTAAGGGTTAGCGGCGATGTCTCGGTCACGGGTAAAAATTCTTACGGTGTATATGCACTAGCCAACACTACTACTGTTGCCCGCCCTTCCAGCGCTTATGTAAACAACATTACGATATCTGGCGATAGCGCCGTTGGTGCGCGTGCTGAAGCGAACACAGGCACAGCTGGAGCGAGTATCGTCGTGTCGGAGACCATCAATGTTACGGGCGGCGCGAGTACAAAGGGCGCTTATGCGGGCACAGGCGCGTCAGTGACGGCGAAGAATATCGTTTCGACCGCGCAGGGCACAACAGAGGCAACGCGCGTGTACGGCGCATATGCAAACAATCTAGGCGCGTTGGTAAGCATCCTTGAAAGCATCGATATGAAGGGCGATTATTCGACTGCCGCCTATGCTGCGAATAGCGCAGTCGTCGCAGTGGGCGGCTCCGTGCAGGCTGAAGGCAGCAACGTACGGGGGGCGCAGGCCAACGGCCTTAACAGCAAAGTAACGGTGAGCGGAAACGCCGCGGTGTCGGGCGATAACGCCATTGGCGCGTATGCGAGTACGACCGGTGCGAGTGTCGTTGTAGGCGAGACGATCAATATCATGAACGGCGCAAGTGCAAAGGGTGCGTATGCGAGCGTGCCGAACGCTTCAGTAACGGCGAAGAACGTCGTTTCGACAGCGCAGGGCACGACAGAGGCAACGCGCGTGTACGGCGCATATGCAAATAATCTAGGCGCGTCGGTAACCATCCTTGAAAGCATCGATATGAAGGGCGATTATTCGACTGCCGCCTATGTTGCGAATAAAGGAGTCGTCGCAGTGGGCGGCTCTGTGCAGTCCGAAGGCAGCTACGCACGGGGGGCGTACGCCACGGGCAAGGATAGCAAAATAACGGTGAGCGGTGACGCTGCGGTGTCGGGCGACAACGCCATCGGCGCGCATGCGGACACGAGCGGTGCGAGTGTTATTGTGGACGGCGCCATCAATATCAAAAACGGCGCGGGCGCAAAGGGTGCGGATGTGAGCGCGGGCGCTTCGGTAACGGCGAAAAATATCGTTTCGACCGCGCAGGGTACGGATGCAGCGCGTGTGTACGGCGCATATGTGACTGGCAGTAATTCGAAAGTGAATATTGGCGAAAGCATCGATATGAAGGGCGATTATTCGACCGCGGCTTATGCCGCGAGCGGCGGAAGCGTCGCAGTTGGCGGCTCCGTGCAGTCTGAGGGCGGCGATGCACGAGGGGCTCACGCCAATGGCTTGAACGCGAAGGTCACGGTAGGCGGCGGTATCACAGCAAGCGGCGACCGCGTGTACGGCGCATATGCCGAGCAGGGTGGTTTCATTGCGGTGACCGGCGACATTGAGACGCGCGGCGCGGCGGGCGGCGGCGCATATGCGACGGGCAACAACAGCAAGATCGATATGTCCGGCGGCGCGGCAACCTTTGGCGACGGTTCTCATGCGGTCTACGCAACGGATCGGGCCAAAATCACCCTCTCCGGCGATAGCGCGATTACGGCCTCAGGCACGGACGCAGCCGCGCTCTTTGCTGAGAACAAAGGCGTCATCGCGCTTACCGGCGGAAAAACGATCGCGGTTGACGCGGCGAAAACAGACTACGCCATCCGGGCGATTGGCGGCACAATCACGGGCAGCGGCGTTTACAACGTAACGGGCGGTATCCTTGCGAGCGAAGACAGCGTCATCCGGTTCACCTGGGACGACGGCTCAACCTTCACCGGCCATACAACGCTGGGCAATCCGGCCGCGTCGCTCGACATTGATATCAACGGCGCGAACAGCGTCTGGAACGTCACCGGCATATCCGGCTTAAGCGCGCTCGGCCTGACGGACGGCGCCGTCGATTTCACGAAGTCGGCGCCTGGTACAAGCGTGACGGCGAAGAGCCTTTCCGGCGCGGACGGAACGTTCATCATGCGCGTAAATGACCAGCCGGGCGGATTGACGGAAGGCGACAAACTGTACATCGACGGCGGCGACGGTTCGCTGACGGGGACGCATAATCTCTACATCGCGAACAACGGCGCGGCGCACGCCATAGGGACGGAAAAAGTCCTGCTGGTGGAAACAAACGACACGCAGAGCGCGTCCGGCGCGTTCACGCTCGCCAACAGGGCCGCGTCGAACGGAGAAGCCGCAATCGTGGAGCTCGGCGCGTTCCAGTATAAGCTCGGCCATGAGGCGGAGAGCGACGCTTACGGCGGCGGCAGTCAGTGGTTCCTGTACGGTACGTACGTCCCCGGCCCCGAGCCGATTGACCCGGACGCCCCTTCTGCAAGCAATACCGGATCGGCGGCGATTAACACGTTCGTGGCCAGCTATCTCCTGAACTACGCCGAGATGGATACATTGATCCAGCGCCTCGGCGACCTGAGAGGCGGCGGGCAGTACGGCAAAGAGGGCGCATGGTTCCGCGCATACGGCGGCAAGTTTAAGGACTTTGACAGAAACTACGCCAAAAACTTTGATATGAACTACGGCGGCGTGCAGGTCGGATACGACCACCGGCTTGAAAACAGCTGGTTCCGGAATGGAGACACTTACGTCGGCGCGTTCATCGGTTTCGGTAAAGGCGACCTCGACTACAGTTACAGCGGCAGCGGCACAGCCGAGAACCGCAGCATGGGCATGTACGCCACTTACATCGGCGAAAAAGGCTTCTATGTAGACGCAATCGCCAAATATACGTGGAGCAGGCTCGACTTCAGCGTACTCGACAGCGAAAAAACACTTGTGACCGGAGACAAAATCAATTCGACCGGCCCCGGGCTTTCGCTTGAAACGGGCAAACGCATTCGCTTCGGGAACGAAGGAAAGAACGGCGGCAGGTGGTACGTCGAACCGCAGGTGCAGCTCTCGTGGCAGCACATGTCCGGCGGCGCCTTCTTTGCGTCCAACGGGCTCAATATCGGCTTGGACAGCTATAACTCGCTGCTTGGACGCGCGGGGATTCTGCTCGGCTACCAAACGAACCGGACGAACTTCTACGCCAAGGCGTCCTATGTCAAAGAATTCGACGGCGACATGACAATCCGCGCGAACGATGTCGATATCTTCGAATCACTGGACGACAACTGGGTCGTATACGGCCTTGGCGTTACACACCTCATGAACGCGCGCAACGCGCTGTACCTGGACGTGGAGCGCACGTCCGGCGGTTCGTTTACGCAGGATTGGAAGATCAACGGCGGCTGGCGCGTAAGTTTTTAAAACGCGGCGCTGTGCCGCTTTCAATCTAAAAGACAGATGTAAAAAAACGGCGGGGGCTCCCGCCGTTTTTATGTGCGTATCACCGTTTGCGCGCACATAGAGGTCAGCAGTAGACGCCTTCTTTGTCCCACATTTTCTCGAGCTGGTTGAGGCGCTCCAGCGCTTTGCCGCCGAGCTGGTTTGCGACCTCAACGAGGATTGCGTTTGCCATGGCGAGCGGCAGCATGAGGGAGTCGATGTGCGCCACGTGCACGCACGGCACGAGCACGGAGATTTTTGCTGCCTGTGCGAGCGGGCTTGACGCCGCGTCTGTGATTGCCGCCGTTTTGATTCCCATTTTGTTCGCCATTTCGATGCTTCTGAGCGTAAGGCGCGTGTAGCGCGGGAAACTGATTCCGACGACGAGGCTGTTTTTCGGCGCGGTGACGATATAGTTTTCTACAAAGTCATTTTCCGGCGTGTAAACGTGCGGCAAGAACCATGTCAGATAATACTGCATATAGACGGCGAGGCTGCGCGTGCTTCTGAGTCCGATCAGGTAGACCGATTCCGACGCGCAGATGGCGGATGCGAGCGCCCGGACGGACGCCGCGTCTATCTCCGCAAGTTTTGGCGCGGATTGGTTGAGTTCGAAGAGAATATTTTTATAGATGCCGTTTTCCTGTTCATGTTTTGCGCGGTGTTCGGTGAGGCGGCCGAACGTTGAAAGCTGGTTCTTGGCCTCCCGCTGCAGGGCTTCCTTGAATTCCGGAAACCCGGGAAAGCCGAGCGTCGCCGCAAGGCGGATCACCGTCGCTTCGCTGGTATGCGACATGACGCCGAGCGCCTGCGCGGTCATGAACAAAGATTCGGAGGGGTTTTCAAGCATGTATTTCGCGGCGTTTTTCTGCGCTCTCGGGAGCGTTTCAAGTTGTTTTTTCATATCTTCCCATATCATAGCGGCGGCCCCTTTCGAGATATCGTGAGAACGATATGGCAAAATGATCTCTCTTTGCTCAGTATATAATATTGAAGGAAATAATTCAATCGAAACACCCGTCAATGCTGTCGCAGGCCTTCTTAAAGCAACTTTTTACAAAGATGTTTTGTGCAAAAAATAAAAAATCCTTCAGTTTATTTGCGCAAGGAAGTTGTTTGTGTTTTTGTGATTCAAGGAGAGTCCGGTATAAAGCCTGTCACAGTATAAAAATAGAAAGGCTTTGTCCGTTCCGGATGATTGTTCGGATTATATTTGTGGATACAAATAGTCCGCTATTAAGCGGAACGCTTTCTCATTGACCGTGTTCCGGCGTAACTTTGTTACACTGTCTTTACCTTTCAGAGTTGACAGCAAAATGATAGCGGGATAAAATAATTGAAGGAAATCATTCAATTCCTTGTTGTTGTTGGTTTGTGTCTATTGTCCGCATATCGATAGCCCAGCGAGACATTCAAAAATTTCTTCAGTTTGTTAGATTTAGCCTCTTAAATTGCATATAGATAACGTTGAGACGGAATTTGAAAGAAATCATTCAAATATCTTAAGGAGGTTTTTCTATGGTGCAGCACGCTTTTCCCCGCAGTTTTAAGACAAGCTACCTGAACGCTGTTCGCGGCGAAGGCATTTATATCTACGACGCGGACGGCAAAGCGTATATTGACGGCTGCTGCGGCGCTTTGGTTTCGAATCTGGGCCATGCGGTGCCAGAGATTGCGGACGCCATCTCGAAGCAGTGTCACACGTTGGAATTCGCGCATCCGTCGCGCTGGTCCGTGTCCGTTGCGGAGGAGGCCGCCGCGGCGGTCGCCGATTTTGCGCCGGCCGATTTGAACAGCGTCTGGTTCGTGAGCGGCGGCAGCGAAGCGATTGAATCCGCGGTGAAGCTCGCGCGTCAATATTACGTGGAACGCGATGGCGCGGACACGAGCAAGCACCTGACGATCGGGCGCTGGAATTCATACCACGGCAGCACGCTCGGCACGATGGCGATCGCGGGCTCGATGCCGCGGCGCAGGCTCTTTGCGCCGCTCTACCGCGAGTCGCCGAAGGTTGCGGCGCACTACTGCTACCGCTGCCCCTTCGAGCAAACCTATCCGTCCTGTAAGCTGCTCTGCGCGCGCCAGCTCGAGAGCGAAATCCGGCGTATCGGACCGCAATATATCACGTCGTTTATCGCGGAGCCCGTTGGCGGTTCTACGGTTGCGGCGCTCATGCCGCCGAAGGAATATCTGCCGATGGTGCGCGAGATTTGCGACAAGTACGACATCATGCTGATTGCCGACGAGGTCATGTCCGGATGCGGCAGGACGGGCAGGAACTTTGCGGTCGATCACTGGGGCGTCGTGCCGGACATCATCGCGACGGCTAAGGGGCTGGCGGCGGGTTTTGTCCCGACGGGCGGCATCATCGCGCGCGACTATATCGTGGACGCGATCAAGAACGGAAGCGGCGCGTTCGGACACGGACACACGTACAACGGCAACCCGGTCAGCGCGGCGGCGGTCGTCGCGGTTATGAAATATATGAAAGAGCACGATGTGGTTAATAACGCGGCGAAAGTCGGCAAACTGTTCGGCGAGGGTCTTCAAAAGATCGCCGAAGCAAACCCGATGGTGGGCGAAGTACGCGGCATCGGACTCATGTGGGGTTTCGAGCTCGTGAAGGATAAGGCTTCAAAAGCGCCGTTTGAAAAGAGCGCGAACGCGGCCGCCGTCGCGACGAAGGCGTGCATCGACGAGCTGCTCATCATCTACCCGGGCGGCGGGATGATCGACGGCATTGAGGGCGACAATTTCATGATTGCGCCGCCGCTTGTAACGACCGAAGAGCAGGCAAAGGAAATTCTACGCAGGCTCGAGGCGGGATTGGCTTCAGCAGCAAAAAAATTGCTGTAGGAGATAGAACGTTTTTTAGTTTTTAAAATTTGAAAGGAGATGCATGGAATGAAAAAAGCGTTGGTATTCGGTTTGGTTCTTATTATGGCTTTTGCAACAATCGCGTTTGCGGCGACGACGTTCGTCACGATCGGTTCGGGCGGAGTCGGCGGTACGTACTACCCGCTCGGAGGCGTAATGGCGGAGCTTCTCACAAACGGCGGCGTCAATATCCGCGCGAATTCGCGCTCGACCTCCGCGTCGCGTGAAAACTGCCGCCTTGTGGCGCAGGATCAGGCGCAGATCGGTATGACGATGGGTTCCACGCTTTGGCAGGCATATAACGGCATCGACGCGTTCAAAGACGACGGCAAACTCGACGTCCTGACGCTCATGCACATGTATGCCGCGCCGCAGCATATCGTTACGACGACGCGCACCGGCATCAAGACCTTCGACGACATGAAGGGCAAGAAAGTCTCCGTAGGCGCGCCGGGCGGCGGCGACCAGGTCCTGACGAACATGATCCTCGCGGCGGCGGGCTGGACGGAGAAGGACTTCCAGAAACAGCAGCTCACGCAGCCCGAAGCGGTTACGGCGCTCAAGGACGGCAACCTCGATGTGGCGTTCTTCAATTTCGCGATCCCCGGTTCCGCGGTCATGGAAATCGCGGCGGTACGCGACGTCGTGCTGATCCCGATCCCCGATGAAGTCATCAAGAAAGTTGTGGCGGAGAATCCCTTTATGATGCCCTTTACGATTCCGGCGGGCACCTATGACAAACAGACCGCGGACTGCAAGGTCGTTGCGGACGGCAACTTCCTCGTCGTGAACTCGAAGATGTCGGATCAGGTCGCTTATGACTGCGTCAAGATCTTCATCGAGAAGCGGGGCGATATTGAGAAGACCACCCCGCACGCGGCACAGTTCGTTCCCGATAAGGCAGGCACCGGAATCATCCCGTTCCACCCCGGCGCGGCGAAGTACTTCGCGGAGCAGGGCGTAAAAGTCGATACTAAAAAATAGCAATAACCCATCAATCACCGCTTTTGGAGCTGCGCGGTTTCGCGCAGCTCCAAAACTACCCACTGCCGATTTTGAAGGGCGGGAGGAACCCATATGAATGAAGAGAAGAAAAATCTGGAAGAAATCGTAGAAAATATCGACCGGTCCGGACTCGACGGAAATATTTCGGGCGAAGCGAGGATCGATCTCAGCAAGGTCGAACGGGTGGAGATCGATGACCCAGAGACCGGGAGGAAGAGGGTACTTACGGGCTGGCAGTATTATGTCGTAGCCGCCATTGCGGTCGCCGCGTCCCTTTTCCACCTCTATACTGCAGTATCCGGCCTTTTTGACGCCATGACGCAGAGGTCCATCCACTTTATGTTCATGGGGTCACTGATATTCTTGCTCTATCCGGTCACGAGGAAGCGCCCCAGGAATAGAATCGAACCCTGGGACCTGCTGCTCGCGGTTCTTGTTGTAATCTGCTGCGGCAACATTCTATTTAATTATGAAGCGATTGCCATGCGCGAAGGGCGCGCAATTCCGTCCGATATCTATCTCGGCGTGACCATGGTGCTTCTCGTTCTCGAGGGAACGCGCCGCTCCATGGGCTGGCCGCTCCCCATCGTTGCGGTCATCGCGCTCATCTACGCGATTTTCGGCCCCTACTTCCCCGGCATGCTCGGGCACAGGGGATTTTCAATCGACACGCTCGCGCCCTTTATGTATCTGCGCACGGACGGTATTTTCGGCGTTCCGCTGGGCGTTTCCGCGTCGTTTATTTTCCTGTTCTGCCTCTTCGGGGCGTTTCTCACAATCTCCGGGGCCGGGCAGTTCTTTATTGACCTTGCCATAGCGCTCACAGGGCGCAGTCTGGGCGGCGCGGGAAAGGCCGCGGTCGTGGCCTCCGGGCTCATGGGCATGGTCTCGGGAAGCTCGACGGGCAACGCCGTCACCACGGGGTCGTTTACGATACCGCTTATGAAGCAGGCGGGGTATTCCCCGAACTTTGCGGGTGCAATTGTGGCCTGCGCCTCGACGGGAGGCCAGGTCATGCCGCCGGTCATGGGGGCTGCGGCCTTTATCATGGCCCAGTTCCTCGCGATTTCCTACTGGGACGTGGTCGTTTCAGCCGCGATTCCGGCAACGCTGTATTTCATTTCGATCATGATGATGGTGCACTTCCGCGCGGGCAAACAGCGCATGAAACGCATGGACGCCTCGGAGCTGCCGCGCGCGAAAGACGTTCTGAAAAAAGGCTGGCATTTGCTGCTGCCGATCGTGGCGCTCGTCGTTATTCTGGCGTTCGGATATTCGCCGACGATGGCGGTCTTCTATTCTATAGTAGCCATCGTTGTCTTCTCCTGGCTCGGCGATAAAAAGCACAGGATGACGCCGAAGATGATCCTTGACGCGCTCATTTCCGGCGGCATGGGGGCGATCGAAGTCGCCATGGCCTGCGCGTGCTCCGGCATCGTAATCGGCGTTATCGCGATCTCGGGCGTCGGGCTCGCTTTCTCGTCGTTCGTACTGAGCCTTTCAATGGGAATCCTGCCGCTCGCGCTCTTCTGGACGATGATCGGCTCGATCATCCTCGGCATGGGCGTACCGACGACGGCGCAGTACATCATCACGTCGACGCTGGCTGCTCCTGCGCTGGCGCAGATGGGCGTTTCGATGCACGCGGCGCACCTTTATTGCCTCTACTTCGGCGTTCTCGCGGACGTTACGCCGCCTGTGGCGCTCGCCACATACGCCGCGGCGGGAATCGCGCGCTCCGAACCTCTTAAGACGGGCTTCACCGCGCTTGCAAACGCGGCCGCGGGGTTTGTGGTTCCCTATATGTTCGTCTATAATCCATACCTGATGCTGCGGGGCGATATCTTCCACATTGTCGTCGGCACAGGGACGGCGCTGGTCGGGATTATGGGCCTTGCCGCCGCGGTTCAGGGCTTCCTGCTGCGCGACCTCAACGTTGTGGAACGATTGCTCTTATTTACTGTGCCGTTCTGCATCATCCATCCGAGTCTCGTCAGCAACGCGGTCGGCTGCGGAATCGTCGTGGCGATGTTTTTCCTCCAGCGCGGCTCGCTTCGCAAAGCGGACCCGGCTGTCTAGAAAAGGAAGCAGGCGCCGCGCGGCGGACGCATGAATTGGGAACAAAAGATTAAAGGAGGTTTGAAGCGATGAGACGAAGCATCATCAAACCTGTGGTGTCGGCCGAAGAGGCCGTGAAGAGCGTGAAAAAAGGCGCCACCATCATGGTTGGAGGCTTCAACTACGGCGGGATTCCTTATACGCTTGTCGATGCGCTGCTTGAGCAGGGTACGGATGAGCTTACGATGATCGCGAACGATACCGCTTATGTGGACGTCGGTCACGGCAAGCTCGTTGCGCAGGGACGTGTGAAAAAGGTCATCGCGTCGCACGTAGGACTAAATAAGAAAACGGGTGAATTCTACCACTCCGGACAGATGGAGCTGGAACTTTACCCGCAGGGTACGTTTGTCGAAAAAATCAGAGCAGCGGGCTACGGACTCGGCGGATTTCTCACGCCGACGGGCGTCGGCACGGTCGTTGAAGAGGGCAAGCAGGTCCTCGAAGTGAACGGCAGGAAATATATCCTTGAATTGCCGATGCGCGCGGACGTGGCGCTAGTGCGCGCCTACAAGGCGGACCGGATGGGAAATCTGATCTATCGCGGCACGAACCAGAATTTCAACCCGGCGATGGCAACCGCGGCGGATATCGTGATCGCCGAAGTGGACGCCGTTGTCGACGTTGGCGAACTCGATCCGAACACAATCGTCACACAGGGAATCCTGGTCGATATGCTCGTGGTGAAGGGAGGTTCCTACTATGCTTCCAGAACTTGATGAACAAATCATACGCGAACGCATTGCAAAACGCATCGCGATGGAGTTCAACGACGGAGACGTCGTGAACCTCGGCATCGGCATACCGACGCTCGCCTCCGAATATATCCCGGAGAATATCCAGGTCATCTTCCAGGCGGAAAACGGCGCGATCAAGATCGGCCCCGCTCCGGCGGTTCCCGACCTCAAATGCATCGGCGCGGGCGGCAGGATCATCTCCTTGCTTCCGGGCGGAAGTTTTTTCGCGAGCGATACCAGTTTCGGACTCATCCGCGGCGGGCACGTCAACGCCACGGTTCTCGGCGCGCTTGAAGTGGACCAGAACGGCGACCTTGCGAACTGGATGGTACCCGGAAAAAGCGTGCCCGGCATGGGCGGTGCGATGGACCTGGTCGTCGGCGCAAAGCGCGTTTATGTCGCGATGACGCACGTAACCAAAAAAGGCGCGCCGAAAATCCTGAAAAAATGCACGCTTCCGCTCACCGCGGTCGGCGTGGTGACGATGATCGTCACAGAATTCGCCGTCTTTGAAATGTGGAACGGCAAACTAGTGCTCACGGAAATCGCACCCGAAGTCACGGTAGACCAAATCAGGGAGCACACGGAAGCGGAGTTTATGCTCGCCGACGAAGTGATCCCGATGAAAGGCGTGGAGGTGGCGTAAATGGGCAAACCCGTAATCGTCGGCGCATGCAGAACCGCAGGCGGCAAGTTCGGCGGTCAGTTTACGAAACTGGAAGCGACGGACCTTGGCGCGGCAGTTTTAAAAGAAACAGTCGCGCGTTCGGGAATATCCCCGGACGCCGTCGATGAAGTGATCATGGGAAACGGCTGGCAGGCCGGCGTCGGTTCGAACCCCGCCCGCCAGGCGATGTACAAGGCCGGCGTCAATCCAAAGACGCCAGCGTTTACGGTCAACATCCGCTGCGGCTCCGGGCTGAGAACAATCATGCTCGCGGCGGACAAAATACGCATGGACGGCGCGAAAGCCATCCTCGCGGGAGGCATGGAAAGCGCGTCGAACGTTCCCTATCTTCTCCCGGCCGCCCGCTGGGGCTTCCGCATGGGGGAACAAAAAGCGCAGGATGCATTGCATAAGGACGGATTCTTCTGCCCGCTCACTGGGAAACTCATGGGCGAGCTGACCGATGACGTCGTCGTGAAAGAATATTCAATCACCAGACAGGAACAGGACGAATACGCCTATCACAGCCACATAAAAGCGGCGAACGCGACGGAGCAGGGCTGGTTCAAAGACGAAATCCTGCCGGTTACAATCGCAGACCGCAAAAAAGGCGATCTCGTCTACGATAAAGATGAGATCCCGCGCAAAGACGCAACGATGGAATCGCTTGGCAAACTGCCGGCGATCTTCCGGAAAGACGGAACGATCACGGCGGGCTCCAGCTCCGCGCTTTGCGACGCGGCAAGCTCCGTGCTGGTCGCCGACAGCGGCTGGGCGGCGGCACAGGGTATGAAACCGATGGCGGAGATCGTGAGCTACGCGGTCGCGGCGCTCGACCCGGAACATTTCCCCGTCGCCCCCGTGCCCGCGATGCAGATGGCCTTTGCGGAGTCCGGCCTCAAGATGGAGGACATGGAACTGATCGAAATCAACGAGGCGTTCGCGGCGCAGGTGATTGCGTGCCGCCGTATGATGCCCTTCGACATGGAGAGGCTCAACGTGTGCGGCGGCGCAATCGCGCTCGGACATCCCATTGGCGCAAGCGGCACGAAAATCCTGACCACGCTGCTCTACAGTTTGAAACGCACGGGCAGACAGCTCGGCATGGCGTCCGCATGTATTGGCGGAGGCCAGGGTGTCGCGGTAATAGTTCGCATGCTCTAAAAATCGCAGTTCTTACGCATCATCAGCTTCGAAACACTTATGAGAGACCCCCAACGTATGAAAAATACGCCTTCGGGGGTCTCTCATCGCCTGTTTCATTGCTGCCGATACGTCATAACTGCGATTATTTCTGTTTTCAGACCCGCCTAAGCCGGACCGCCCTTGCTTTTCATTCCTTTCCTTCTTCTATATATATGGGATTTCGGGATATACCCGGCCTAAAAGAGCGTACTTTCGATTTTTATGTATTTTTCGAAAAAATCATAAATCATGAGGAATGTGGACTATTACAGGGTTTTGTTGTTTTTACCTAAAAGCCATAAATCGCTTGTTGTGCACAAAAAACAGAAAATGTGGTAAAACAGTAGTATGAGGGAAACATAAAATTTCCTCACGTATGTTGTTGGCTGTAGATTTGAAAATGATGCCGTCTAAAGGGGCGAAAGCAATTGCGTTGGCGTGTCGGTTGCAGTGTCTTAGGGCAAGTATTTTTCAAAAAGCACCATTTCTTCTTTCATAGTTTCTTAACGCAAGATTCACTTTCCTTTCCGTGTCGATTTTTACGACGACCCGGTTTCATCGGTGTGTCGTCCGGGGCGGTGCTGCTGGAATGATCTTGTCAGAGAGTCCTCCATAGAGCGCGGTGCAAGCGGGGAACGGCGCAAGAATATATTTTCAAATTGCTATATTTGAATTATAGAAAGAAATTTAATCTGAGAATAGGAGTTGGGCAAATGCAGTTAAGAACGAAGAAACGGATTTTCGTATTTATGGTTTTCCTGCTCGCGGCGGTTTTCGCCACGGCGGGAGCGGCATTGGCGGCGCCAATTTATGTCAGCAGTGATACAGTAACCGTTGCATCGGGGGATACCACGAATGCTGACAGCCTGACCGTCAATAATGAGAAGCCGACCGGCACGTTGACCGGCGTGCAGGTCAATAACAACGGAGCGCTCATCGTTGCGGGCGCGACGGAGGTCTATAAGACGACGGCGGGCGCGACAACCGGCGTAAACATAGCGTCCGGCGGCACCGCGATCTTCACTAATAATATAATCGCGAGGGGTGGTACCGACGTAGTCGGCGTCAAGAGCGCCGGCACCCTGGTGATTAGCGGCGACTTGAATGCGAGTATGGGTGCGACGGGCGCCGTGGTAACGGGCGGCACGACGACCATCGTGGGAACGACGCAGGCCACCAGCTCAGGCGCGACGGGAATTTCAGTTGAAGGCGGAAAGGCGAACCTCAATGCGTTAACCTCGGTAGTCGGCACAACCGGTGCGAAAGTAACCGGCGGCGAGCTGACCGTGAACGGTGAATTGCGGACGTCTGGCGGTACGGGCGTGGTCGCCACGGGCGGCGAAGTGTATCTCTCCGATGCGAATATCGGTCCTTCCACCACCGGTGTGCAGGCGTCCGGCACGGCGAAAGTGGTCATAAGCAAAGACTGGACGGTACTAGGTATTGGTATTGAGATGTCCGAAGACGCGGAAGTCTCAATGGAGGGGCTGGTTGTTAATGGCGGCACCGGCGCGAAAGTAACCGGCGGCGAGCTGACCGTGAACGGTCAATTGCAGATGAATAGAGGTACGGGCGTGGCCGCCACGGGCGGCGAAGTGTATCTCTCCGATGCGAGTATCAGCGGCGGCACCGGCGTGCAGGCGTCCGGCACGGCGAAAGTGGTCATAAGCGAAGACTGGAACGTGAGCTCAGTTGGCGTTGGCGTTGGCATCACGATGTCGGAAGACGCGGAAGTCACAATGGAGGGCCTGAGTGTTAGCGGTGCGAATATCACCGGCGCAACGGTAGCGGGCGGCAAGTTCACCATGAACGATGGTTTGACCGTGACTGGTGCGAAAGGCGTGGTTGTATCCGGCGGAACAGTGAATCTCTCCAGTGCGGACATCAAAGGCGGCACCGGCTTGCTTGCGAGCGGCGGTACGACGACTATCAGCGAAGACTGGACCGTGAACAATGGC
This sequence comes from Synergistaceae bacterium OttesenSCG-928-D05, assembly GCA_030266985.1. Classification (GTDB taxonomy): domain Bacteria; phylum Synergistota; class Synergistia; order Synergistales; family Synergistaceae; genus JAJDJB01. The sequence continues at coordinate 318 of JAJDJB010000030.1, read as the reverse complement.
GGGCTTGGCGCCAACGTATCGAACGATGCGACAGTGACGTTTGAAAAGAAATTGACCGTGGTCGACGGAACAGGCGCAATTGTAGAATCCGGCGACTTGACCGTGAAGGGTGAGACGACCGTCACGAGCGGTGACGGCATAATCCAGTCCGGCGGCACGGCGACGCTTGGTAAGCTGACCGTGAACTCTTCGGACGCGACTGGCGCGAAAGTGGACGGCGGCACGCTGACAGTGAACGATCTCTTGACGGTGCTGGGCGGCGGCACGGGCGTAATTGCATCCGGCGGAACAGTGAATCTCTCCAGCGGCGACATTCAG
>JAJDJB010000003.1 GCA_030266985.1 Synergistaceae bacterium OttesenSCG-928-D05 | reverse complement strand
AGAACTCCTCTGAACTGAGAGAGTGTGGCTGCCAGCCGCACGATCAGAATTCAGAGAAGACGTCCAGATCATGTGGAAGTGTAAATCTTGACGGTATATATTCTTTTTGTCCGTTTCTGTGGGGGCGGCAGGAAATGATTTCGAGTTTTGATGACTGCTATAGAATTTTGAAGACTTACTTAAACCCGACAGCAGACGGAGTCTTTTTGCTCCGCCTGCTGTCGGGTTGTATTTTATTCATGAGGATCGTTATATAACTGTAGAGTTGAAGTTAGTATATCTGTAAAACTATCCTAGCCCCCAAGATACGCGAGCAAGAGTCCGCCTGCGAGCACGGAACCAATCTGACCGGCTACGTTCGCGCCCACCGCATGCATGAGCAGGAAATTACCGGGGTCGGCCTGTTGCCCCAAACGCTGTACCACTCGCGACGACATTGGGAAAGCGCTGATTCCGGCCGCACCAACCATAGGATTAACTTTCTTATGTGCCGGCAGGAAGATATTCAATATTTTGGCTGAGATGACGCCGCCCGCAGTGTCCAGTATGAATGCTACAAGCCCCATGCTGATGATCATGAGCGTCGTCATGTTTACGAATTTCTCCCCTGTCATTGTCGCCGATATCGAAAGTCCCAGCAGAATCGTCACGATGTTCGCCAGCTCGTTTTGAGCAGCCTGCGAGAGGCGTTCTGTTGCGCCGTTGACGCGGAGAAGGTTCCCAAACATCAGGAATCCAATCAATGCGAGAGACGCGGGGGCAATAATGCCGGAGAAAACAGTTACGCCGATCGGAAAGAGAATGAGCGTTCGTTTGGATACTTTCTTTTCCGCATATTGCATGCGCATCTTGCGCTCGTTTTGCGTCGTGAGCAATTTGATCACTGGTGGCTGGATAAGCGGGACCATCGCCATATAGGTGTACGCGGCTACGGATATTGGTGCCAGCAGGTGTGGCGCGAATCGGTTCGCGACATATATGGAAGTCGGGCCGTCCGCCGCTCCGATGATGCCGATCGACGCCGCTTCAAAAATGTTGAAGCCGAAGAACAGCGCAATACCCATCGTAAGGAAAATGCCTGCCTGTGCCGTAAGGCCGAAGATAAACATCAGCGGGTTGGAAAGAAGCGGCGTAAAGTCGCACATCGCACCGACCGCGATGAAGATCAGCAGGGGGAAAAGCTCGTTTGCAATACCCATATTGAAGAGCATCGAAAGCGCACCGTGAATCACTTTGCCTCCAACCACATGGTCGATAGCTGAGGAGAGCGGTATGTTCGCCAGAAGTGTCCCAAAACCCATAGCGAGCAACAGGTTCGGTTCGAATTCTTTTACGATGGCCATGTACATAAGTCCGAATCCGATTCCGATCATCACCATATTCTGCCATGTCGTGTGCTCGATTAGTTGTGCTATCATATCCATTGGGATGCCTCCAAATAAGTATTGACGGACTAGATTCTATCTTTCGTTTAAGAATTGTACAGCGAAATTTACTGAGAAAGAGAAACTTTTACGCGATTTTCCCTAAATCAGCACTTTGTCTCTTGCGCTGCGTAGTAAAAAGGTTCAATATACGTTATAATCACCGGGCTTGAAAGGGAGGAGAAGCCTGTTGTCGATCAGTGTGGACATTATACGCAAGCTTTTATCACTGTGGCTTCATATCGGAACCCGAAACCGCAGAATTATAATCGTAGATTTCATATGTCTGTCCATCTCTGTATATCTGGCCTACGCGCTGCGGCTCACTTTTTTCATTACCGGCGGATATAGAGCAGAGATGTTCCGTTCTCTTTTTCTTTACGTTGCCGCTGTTCTACTCTCGCTTTTCATCGGTAAAATCTACAGCATCATGTGGACGAAGGCCAGCATTGAAGAATATCTTCGTCTGTTTAAGTTTTATTGTCTTGGCACTGCGGTCTTTATGATTTTGCTCTATCTGGACAAAGGATATGTGGGACCAAGGTCGTCGATTGCCATTTTGGCTTTACTCGGGCTGATAATGCTGTCAGGCGTCCGTGTTTCCTGGCGGTTGGCTGAGCTCGTTGAGTTTAAAGAAAACATGAAGCAATCCCGGACGCTGATTATCGGAGCGGGGGAAGCCGGGGCGATGCTTGCGCGCGATATCTTGCGTCACGACGCATCGCAGAGAATTGTCGGCTTCATTGATGAAGATCCCAAAGTACAGGACATGTACGTTGCGTCCAGAAAGGTGCTTGGGCGACGTATCGATTTGCCGCGCATCCTGACGGAGGAACGAATAGATGTCGTATTGATCGCGATTCCGTCGGCATCCGGCACGCAAATTCAACAATACCTTGATGTATTGGAGCATTATAATGTTTCAGTTCGCGTGCTCCCCAGTCTTCTTGATCTGGCGGACGGGCAGGTCACTGTCAATAGGCTGCGCTCCGTAAGCCTGGAAGACTTGCTGCGCCGTAAGCCGGTGAAACTCGATCTCGAAGAGATATCAAATCTGCTAAGGGATAAAACCGTCCTTATTACCGGAGCCGGGGGGTCGATCGGTTCGGAAATCTGCCGCCAGGTTCTGCGCCGCGAGCCAAAACAAGTTTTGGCTTTGGGGCATGGGGAGCAGTCTATATACTTACTGATGGAATCACTTTCTTCGTCTAATAACAAAGTGCCTGTGAAGCCGATTATTGCAGACGTGGCGGATCCCGTTACGATGGAGATGATTTTTAGAGAGTTCAAGCCCGATATCGTTTTTCATGCGGCCGCACATAAGCATGTTCCGCTGATGCAGGAAAATCCGAGGGAAGCCTTGCGTGTTAATGCCTTTGGAACGTGGAATCTTGCGGAACTTTCCGGGAAATACGATGTCGCGCGCTTCGTCATGATTTCGACCGATAAAGCGGTCAACCCCAGCAGCATTATGGGGGCGACAAAGCGCGCTGCAGAGCGGGTTCTGCAACCCGTTCAACTGAAATACCCGCATACGCTTTACATGACAGTACGTTTTGGTAATGTGCTGGGCAGCCGCGGCAGCGTTGTGCCGAAGTTTGAGAAACAGATCGAAGCGGGCGGGCCGGTTACTGTAACGGACAAAGAGATGAAACGCTATTTTATGCTGATTCCCGAGGCCGTGAGCCTGGTGCTTCAAGCTGGAGCCATGGGGCATGGCGGCGAACTCTTTGTGCTGGACATGGGCGAGCCCGTTAAAATCGACGATATGGCACGCACGCTGATACGTCTGCACGGTTACGAACCTGATAAGGATATAAAAGTGGAATATACGGGTATACGCCCTGGCGAGAAACTTTATGAAGAACTATTTTACGACCCCGTCCATGTTGATAAAACAGACAACGATAAAATATTCCTGAGCAAGCTCTTGCTCGAGGAAAAGAGCATCTTGCCAGAGATAGAGCATTTACTGGGTGCTATTGTGTGTGGTGAGATTGACGACCGCACTTTGCGTGAGCGTATTATGGCTTTGGGGTGCGAGGTGACCAATGAGACGTAGGCGCCCGCTGACCGATTGGATTTTACCGGATGGGCAAACGGTGAGGATTTAATGGAAACATCTTCCGTTCCCGCGACGCAAATTAATGTTGCTTTGGCTTTTAGTGATCCGGATGGTTCTTACGCGCGTCATGCGGCGGTGGTTCTGGCATCGATTTTTAAAAATACAGCGCATTCGGTTTGCGTTTATGTGCTGCACGACGCATCGCTGTCTGAGTGGAACCGTCGAAAGCTTGAAGAAACCGCACAAGTATTTTCTCAGGAACTGCACTTTGTAGATGTTTCCGACTTTGTAGAAAATCAAAAGAAAAGTCCCCCGTCAGAACTGGCAGGGATGTCCTACCGACTTTTTATCCCACGTATTCTTGATCTTGAAAAAGTGATTTACCTCGATTGCGATATTGTTGTAAATCTTGATATTGCCGACCTTTGGTGTCAGCCCTTGGATGGGAAACCAATAGGCGCGGTCCAGGATATTCTGCCAAACGTTTGGAAAAAATTGGGATTCGTTTTCTGGATGAGAATTAATTGTTTCTATAAAGCAATTGGGTTGAGCGCGGAACATTATTTTAACTCCGGCATCCTGTTGATGGACTTGGAAAAAATCAGGGAAATCAGAGATTTTTGCGGGCAGGTTGCCACTTTTTATGAGAGATATGGCAATGCCGCAATGTGTGTGGATCAGGATTGTCTGAATTATATTTTTAAAAACAATTGGCATGTTTTGGACGGACGATTCAACAGGCTTGATACAAGCGGTGCTATTTCAAAGGAAGAGACGAGCGGTTACATCTGGCATTACGCCACTTCTGAAAAACCGTGGTTTGTCTATAGCCGAAAAAACATTGATCTTCTGTATTGGCACTATTTGAAATATACGGCTTATTGCAAAGATGAGGATGATTTCACGGAAATGATGCTTGAAGGCTTGGGTAATTCCCGTGTTGTGCACAAGCGAGCAAGGGATTGTGCGGTTACCTTAATACAGCGAATTGCGCACAGGCTGTATCTCAATAGCATTCGTCTCTGCGCAGAAATGCTAAAGGTTTATATGGCGAGTTTCCTGCGTAAAAAATAGCGCGGTGTTTTTGCTTTTCTTAATTTTCATGCAATGCTTTTCTGTATTCAGCATATCCTTTGATGATCGCACCGACAGAATACCCTTTTGACAGCAAGGCAGCAACTGTTCCTGCTCGCAGTCCCCACAAAAAAGGCAAAGACGGATATTTTTTATACGTAGCAAAATTTTGCCGCACCTGCCATGTGTTATAAAAAAAAGCAGCAACGTTTTGCCAGTCTTTTTTTTCACGCTCTCCCTCAGCGCTGTGATGTATCGCGTGGCAGCCTTCCATAACCAATAACGGTCTCCGATCGCGCAAGTATATCCTGTGCGATAGATCTGCGTCCTCCAAATATGCGTAACCGCCGAAACGTTCAAGACGCTCATCGAATCGCAGAGACTGAACGATCTCACGCCGCACGGCCATACACCCGCCGCTCAGCCATTCTGCCGTGCCGGGCGTGTCATGGGCCGGCGCGATGTTTTTTGTCGAAGGGGCAACAATTCTTCTGGCAAACGAGTGTCCATAGAAAATCTTTCTCGCTGCCTGATCGAAAAAAAATTTAAAGGAATTTCGCTGCGACGTTGCTACTTGCCTGTCAATTAACGGCGGAGACGCCGCAGTGAGCCAAGAGAACGTATCAAAATAATCACGCACAGTTCGTAGGACGTTTTGCCCGATTTCCACATCGTCGTCCAGAAAAAAAATAATTTCACCATGGACTTCCTGCACAGCGCTATTGCGCTGGGAGGCAGAGCCGGGACGAGGTGCTTTGAAGTAGCGCAGATTGGTTTCCAGAGCGGCAAAACGCAGCATGAAATCCGCAGCAACTTTTTCTGTCAGTGCATCGTCGCTTGCGTCCCAAAGGATGACCTCAAAACCTGAAAAATCCTGCTGCAGAAGGCTTGGCAGTGAAATCTCGGCGAGTGCCTTATGTCGGTTACGCGTTGCGATAACGACCGAAATCAAGATTTCTGCTCCTTTGCAGTTTCGCGCGCCGCTTTTTTATATTCATGATAACCGCGCATAATCACAGAAAAATTGAATCCCTGCCGCAGCAAAAAGAAAGGCAACCCGATACGCATGGACCACAAGAACGGAAGCAGCGGATATTTTTTATACCTAAGAAAATTCTCTCTTGCCCGCCACGTATTATAAAAAAAACATGCGGGCCGTCGCCAGTCCTCTTCGAAACGTCTCCCGCCGTACTTGTGATGGATAACCTGTCCGCCGTTGGCAACGATAAGCGGTTGTCCGTAATGTAGAAAAAGGCGGTGCGTAAAATCATGATCTTCGCACGAGGCGTAGGGGCTGAATGTTTCAAGCTTTTCGTCAAAGCCTATTTCTTTGAAAACATCCCGGCGCACAGCCAAACTTCCTCCGCTTAGCCACTCCGCATTCCCCGGCACATCTGCGAAAGGGAAAATATTCCTGGTCGCCGCCGTCACTTTTCTTTTATCGCTTGGCCCGTCGCCAAAAACGAAACGCCCCAATTTCACCAATAAGCTCTCACCGTGATGAGGCGGTGTGATGCTTACAAGAGGCAAACCCAATCCTTTCAGCCAGCTGAAGCTATCAAAATAACTTTCAATTACCGAGATTGCGTCATAGCTGACCTCACAGTCGTCGTCGATAAAAAACAAGACGTCTCCCGCGGAAACCGATATCGCCTCGTTGCGCTGTGATACGGTGCCCTTGCGCGAAGCCTTGAGATAGCGCAAAGAGGCGCCTCTTTCGTGAAAAGAGGGTTGAAGATCGCGAACGAGACATTCCGTTTCTGCGTTTGTACTGGTATCCGAAACGATAATCTCAAAGCCCTGAGCGTTTTGATTTAAAAGGCTATGCAGGGAAATTTGTTCCAGCGCGATTGTTCTGTTATAGGTTGGGATGATGACCGAAATCACGAGGAGCACCTCGACGCGCTGCAGTTTTGTCTTAGCGCTTTTCTATACTCTTTGAAGCCTTTGAAAATTGTACTTGGCTTGTAGCCGCCTGCCGTGAGTACGAAAAATCTTGCGATACGTTGTTCCCAGAAAAAAGAACATGGTGGAACGCGCCGATATTCACTGAAATTTTCCTTCAGCAGATAAGAATTATAAAATCCCTGCGCAATAAAACTGACGGCATCCCCCTTATTGCGAATCCCTGCGGTTTCGTGATGCATCGCAAAGGCGCCGCCAACTACAAGTAAAGGTTTTTTATAATGCAGGAAAACACGATGCGAAAAATCTACGTCTTCATATCGCGCATAGGCGGAGAAAAATTCGAATCGCTCATCGAAACGCAGATCTTCAAAAACTGATTTTCGCGCAGCGAAGCAACAAGTGGAAAGCCATTCCGCGCCCCCTGGCAAATCCTGCGCGGGCATTCGCTGAACCGTCGACGCCCGCATAATTCTTTGCACTGTTTGAGTGCCGAAAAAAATCCATCCCAAGAATCTTCTCAGGAAAGAATGTTCGCTCCGTTGCAATCTATCCGCCTGTTCTATCACCGGTACGGCCGCACCCCGCAGCCATGGGAAGCAGGTAAAGGTATTTTGCAGGACGGAAAGAGTCGTGGGAGATATCTCAGTATCGTCGTCCATAAAAAAAATAACCTCACCGCGGGCCTCTGCAACAGCATCATTGCGCTGTGACGAAGACCCCTTGCGAGGCGCTTTGTAATAACGCAGGTCAATATCTTTTTCAACGAACTCAGATTGCCATTTTGCTGAAATTTGCTCACTAAGCTTGTTGTCGCTTGCGTCCCAGAGAATCACCTCAAAAAAACAACAGCTCTGCTTGAGCAAGCAGGGCAGAGAAATGGAATTAAGCGCCTCTGCACGGTCAAAAGTTGCAATGATTACAGAAATCAAAAAAACACCACATTCACACCGACTAAACCCTCGTGACACAAAAAGGGTTTAACGTAATTTTACATTAATTTTGAATAACGAAACGATACGTATCGTTAAAGTTTGCAGTGCTTTGGAGTAAATTCTATGTAGATGTACAGAGGATAATCCGAAAAGAAAGTTATAATATACTGATGGATGCGGGCTTGCAACTCTGAAGCGTTTCCCTCATCAAGCCACGAGGTTTTTATGTGACGATTGTCTTTATCGATTTTATGTTTGGCGGAGGATAAAAATGGAGAACTATAAGACTATAGAGATATTGCCCGATGATAATGACGACGAGATGTCCTTGCTGGATGTGTTGATTGTACTGGCCGAACAGAAAAAACTGATCGCACTTGTCGTGCTTCTTTTTACGCTGGCGGGAGTCATATCTGCATTTTGCATTATAAAACCGAAATATCTGAGTGAAGTGCAGATGATGACGGTGTCTTCCAGCGTAATCGACCGGGCAATGTTTTCCGTCCAAATGCATGAGAATATTGTTGGCGGTATTATTATGAGCAACTCAATGATGGACGCAGTTATTAATGAATTTGGACTCCTGAATAAAAACGGAAAGAACATATCCCGAATTGAGGCGCGCCGGAAACTTGCGGAAGACATTAAGGTCGATGCGAACAAAAACGGATTGGTCACGCTGAAAGTTGAGACGCATAACCCGGAAAAATCTATGAACATGGCGAATTTTATCTATCAAAAGACAGACGAGGCGCTTCAGCAGGTGGGCATATCCGCCACCGTGGCAAGTAATAATGGCCTTTTGGAAAAAACAATAACTGAGAAATTTGCCGAGATAGAAAACGTGGATACGCCGCAAAACGATGCTTCAAAAGTGGCTTCGATTTTGGAACTGTATGCGCTAATTTCCCAATACAGCGAGAACCAAAAAATAAAAGACAAAAATCCAATCGTGCTGCAACTGATTTCCCCGCCAACCATGCCGGATGAAAAAGCGCCGCAAGGGCGCGGGAAAATCATCGCGCTATCGACGCTGCTCGGTTTCTTCTGCGCCCTTACCATGGCCTTTATGCGCCATTCATGGAATGCATGGGATGATGATCCTGTTGCGGCGGAGAAGAAAGCGCTGCTTAGAAGGCTGCTTGGCACTAAAACAGAATAACTTGCGATATCGCCGCAATCCCTACTTATTCTTAACGTTTTATCAGCCAGGGTGTTGTACCTGCTCAAGCGATGCCATGAGGAGCAGAAGTCAGGGTGCTGTGGATGGATAAATTGAATTCAAAAAAAACGTATATTTTGGTAAAAAGAGGGCTGGATTTTGTCCTGTCGCTCTTTGGAATTGTATTGCTTTCTCCGGTTCTTTTGAGTATCGCTGTATGGATAAAGCTTGATACCCCCGGTCCGGTTCTTTTTAAACAAAAAAGAATCGGCATCCATAAACGGCATTTTGGCATTTATAAATTTCGCACAATGCGGGCGGATACACCCAAAGACATGCCAACGCACCTTCTTGCGAACCCTGATGCCCACATTACAAAGGCCGGAAAATTTCTGCGCAGAACAAGCCTTGATGAGCTGCCGCAGCTATTTAATATTCTGGCGGGAGAAATGGCAATAATTGGTCCGCGCCCTGCATTATGGAACCAGTACGACCTTATCGAAGAACGAGATAAATATGGAGCAAATGATATCCTTCCAGGATTAACAGGCTGGGCGCAAATAAACGGGCGCGATGAGCTGCCAATTGAAATAAAGGCAGCTTATGACGGCGAGTATGTCCAAAAAATGAGTTTTTCGTTTGACTGCAAATGTTTCTTTGGTACGATCGCCTGCGTGCTAAAGAAGGACGGCGTCGTTGAGGGCGGTACAGGTGCGATCGGGGATATATCGGGCGAGGATCGTAATTCATGAAAAAGATATTGATCACAGGCGCCAACAGCTATATTGGCACCTCTTTTGAAAAATGGCTGGCCAAGTGGCCGGACGAATATCTCATAGATACCATAGACATGATCGATGGCTCATGGCGTGAAAAAACGTTTGCAAGCTATGACGTTGTTTTTCATGTCGCCGGAATTGCGCATGTTTCCGCGGACCCCTCAAAAAAAGATTTGTACTACGCGATCAACAGAGATTTGGCGATCGAAACAGCTGAAAAGGCCAAGTCCGATGGTGTCAGACAGTTTATCTTCATGAGTTCCATGATCATATATGGCGCCGATGAACCCGTGGGGAAAGAAAAAATAATAACAAGGGATACGCTGCCCAGCCCGGCAGATTTTTATGGAGACAGCAAGCTTCAAGCTGATGTGGCCATTCAGAAAATGGCAGATGACGGGTTTGTTGTGTCTATCATGAGACCGCCCGTGATATATGGCCCCGGGTGTAAAGGGAATTTTCCCAAACTTCTTAAATTAGCCAACATCACGCCAATATTTCCCGATATCAAAAATAAGCGCAGCATGATCTACATCGACAACTTTACAGAATGTCTGAAAAGAGTCATCGATACCAAAGAGGGCGGAGTTTTTTTTCCGCAGAACACCGCATATGTTCCAACTAAAGATGTCATTGTCGAATATAGAAAATGTCTCAAGAAGAAGATTTTGATCGTTCCCTTTCCTTCTTTTGCATGTATGTTGCTGGCGAAAAGTAAAACATTCAATAAAGCATTCGGATCAAAAGTCTATGATCTGGAGATTTCAGACTGCAGTAATTATAATATAGTAGATTTTAAAACGTCGTTGTCCCGGATAATGGAAAATGATGGATAAAGCACATATTCTGATAGTATCCCAATATTTTTACCCCGAGCAATTCAGAATCAATGATATCTGCTCGGAATTGGTGAAACGCGGTCATCACGTCACAGTTCTAACTGGTATTCCAAATTATCCGCAAGGCAAATTTTACGATGGCTACGGCTTCTTTAGAAAAACCAGAGAGAAATACAACGGCGCCGATGTCATTCGCTTGCCGTTGCTTCCGCGTGGCAGCGGTTCTATTATGATGGCCCTGAATTATCTTTCTTTTGTTGTCTCCGGTTTTTTCTGGAGCTTGTTTACATCACTTGATGCAGATTATGTCTTCATATACGAAGTCTCGCCCATGACACAGGCCTTACCCGGAGTCTGGTACGCAAAGCGGAAAAAAATCCCAAGCATTATATATGTTACAGATTTATGGCCTGAAAATGTGGAAATTGTTGGCGGAGTACACAATAGATATATCTTACACATGCTTGGTAAGATGGTGGATTATATTTATGCGCGTTGCAATAAGATATTTGTTTCCTCCAATAGTTTTGTTGATGCAATCAATGGTAGAGGCGTACCGTTGCAGAAATTGAAATTTTGGCCGCAATATGCAGAAGAATTTTACCGGCCCCTTCCCAGAGAGAATGTAGATATCCCCGAGATACCAGCCGATGGCACATTTAATATCATTTTCGCCGGGAATATTGGCCTGGCACAAGGGTTAGATATTTTGCCGAAAACAGCCAAAATCCTTAAAGACAGAAGCATTGATGTTCGTTTTAATATTGTTGGGGACGGGAGATTCAAAGAAGCCCTGATAAAAATGGTCGATGAGGATAGCGTTTCAGAATACTTTAACTTTGTTGAAAAACAACCAGCTGAGAGAATCCCGGAATTTATGAGTGTGTGTGACGCCACTCTTATTTCGTTATCTTCCAATGAGATATTTAAAATGACGCTTCCAGCCAAACTTCCGTCCTGTTTTGCCTGTGGAATGCCTGTTTTGGTATGTGCAGATGGAGAGATACAGGATGTTGTCCGTGATGCCGATGCGGGCTTTAGCTGTAACGCAGGAGATCATTGGGGATTCGCTGATATAATAGAGAAAGTTTCTGGGCTACCATGCATGGAACTACATGTGATAGGGCAAAACGCCAGGCGATATTTCGAAGATCACTTTGAAAAGCACAAATTGTTAGACGATCTTGAGTCGGAGTTTGTGAAGGTGGGGAATCGCAATGTTTAAGGACAAGACTTTACTAATAACGGGTGGAACAGGATCTTTTGGCCATGCGGTGCTTGACCGCTTCTTAGATACTGGCATAAAGGAGATCCGTATCTTCTCTCGGGATGAGAAGAAACAGGATGACATGCGAACTGAATACAGCAACAATGAAAAGATTAAATTCTATATTGGCGATGTGCGTGACGTAAATAGCATAAAAAACGCCATGTACGGGGTGGATTATGTTTTTCACGCTGCTGCTCTGAAGCAGGTACCTTCATGCGAATTTTTTCCGCTTGAGGCTGTCAAGACGAATGTGCTGGGTACTGACAATGTATTAAGCGTAGCAATCGAATATGGTGTAAAAAAAGTTATATGCCTCTCGACCGATAAGGCCGCATACCCGATCAACGCAATGGGTACATCAAAAGCGATGATGGAAAAAGTAGTTGTTGCGAAATCCCGTACCGTAAATCCAGAAAAAACTTCGATTTGTTGTACAAGATACGGCAATGTTATGGCTTCGCGCGGGTCGGTCATTCCCCGTTTTGTGGAACAGATAAAGGCAGGTAATCCTATCACGATAACACTTCCTTCAATGACGCGCTTTATCATGAGCCTGGAAGAAGCTGTGGATCTTGTCGTTTTTGCCTTCAAGCATGCGGAAAATGGAGACATCATGGTACAAAAGGCGCCGGCATGTACAATAGAAGTTCTTGCCGCAGCTGTTAAAGCTCTCTTTAACCCGCTTGCGGAAACGAAAATTATTGGTATCAGACACGGAGAAAAAATGTATGAGACGCTTCTTACGAAGGAAGAGTGTGCACATGCTGAAGATGTCGGTAATTTTTTTCGCATCTCCTGTGATAAACGTGATTTAAACTACGAAAAATACTTTGACGAAGGGGATCACTCGATTGCCAGTGCGACAGAATTCAATTCAATGAACACTCAATTGTTAGGAATCGAAGCTGTTGCACAGAAATTATTGGCTCTACGTTATATACAACAGGAACTTGAGGGATGGAAAAATAATGAGATTTAAACTTTTGGTTTTAGGCGCTTCTGGAATGGCGGGGCACACAATTGCGCTTTACATGAAGGAGCAAGGCCACGATGTGTTGGGGTTTGATAACCGCCCTGTGAACCATTGTGAAAGTATTACTGGGGATGCAAAAAATTCTGAAGAGTTAAAGAATCTCATCTCAAATGAAAAATTTGATGCCGTCATCAATTGTATTGGCATTTTGAATCAGTTTGCTGAACAGAAAAAAGAATTGGCGGTGTTGCTTAATGCATATCTGCCCCATGTTTTGGCTGATGTCACGAGTGGGACAAGAACAAAGGTTATCCATATGAGCACAGATTGTGTGTTTTCAGGTACTCGGGGGGAGTACACCGAGGCTGATTTCCCTGATGGAAAAACTTTTTATGATAGGTCAAAAGCACTTGGTGAGCTGGATGATGAGAAGAATATCACGTTGCGGACTTCCATCGTTGGTCCTGATCTTAATCCGAACGGGATTGGCCTGTTGAATTGGTTCATGTGTCTGCCGATGGATAGCAAAATATCAGGCTATCAAAAGGTTTTATGGACAGGGGTAACGACTTTACAACTCGCAAAGGCGATGGAAGCTGCTCTGCAGGAAGACGTACACGGCCTCTATAATATGGTTTATAAAGACCCAATTAGCAAGTATGACCTTCTGTTGTTATTCAATAAATATATGCGAGGCAGTCGCCTTCTCATAGCCCCGTTTGATGGAATCGTATCCAATAAATCCCTTAAACGGACACGCTTTGATTTTGGCTATTTGATTCCTGACTACGAGAAGATGATTTCGGATTTGGCAACTTGGATGAAAAAATATGAGCGATTTTATCCCCACTACAATTTTTTCGGATAAATGGAGACGGACGAGAATATGAAACTGAAATTGATGACGATCGTTGGGACACGACCAGAAATAATAAAACTATCAGAGACTATCAAGAAATGTGATGTTTATTTCAATCACGTTTTGGTGCACACTGGGCAAAATTGGGATTACGAACTAAATGAAATATTTTTTAAAGAACTAGGATTAAGAGAGCCCGATTTTTACCTCGGTGTGGTTGGCGACAACCTCGGTCAGACAATGGGAAATATCGTAGCGAAATCTTATGAATTAATGCAGGAGGTTCAACCCGATGCATTGTTGATTCTTGGTGATACGAATTCCTGTCTTGCAGTCATTTCTGCAAAACGTTTAAAAATACCAATTTTTCACATGGAAGCGGGAAACCGTTGTTTTGACGAGAACCTTCCGGAGGAAGTAATTCGCCGTATTGTTGACCACACAAGTGATGTGAACTTGTGCTATACGGAACACGCTAGACGCTATCTATCTGCCGAAGGAGTAAGGAAGGAATATACTTTTGTCGTTGGCTCACCGATGGCAGAAGTGCTATCAGCAAATTTAGAAAATATAGAATCAAGCAGGATACTTGACACGCTGGGATTGAAGGCGGGCAGGTACATTCTTTTGTCCGCGCATCGAGAGGAGAATATTGATATTGAAGAAAATTTCTTTGCTCTCATGAACGCTGTAAACGCGATGGCAGAGCGATATAACATGCCGGTTATCTATAGTACGCACCCGCGGAGTGCCAAGTTCATTGAGAAGCGTAACTTTAAATTCCATCCAAATGTAAGGAATCTTAAACCGTTTGGTTTTTGCGATTATAATCATCTCCAGAAAAATGCTTTTTGCGTTGTTTCGGATAGCGGAACCTTACCGGAGGAAGCGTCATATTTCAGGCGTTTCCCTGCCGTCTGTATCCGCACAAGCACTGAACGCCCGGAGGCCTTGGACAAAGGAAACTTTATCCTCGGCTCCATCACTCAAGAAAGTGTTTTACAAGCTGTTGATATGGCCGTGGAGATGCAGCAAAATAGCGAGCTGGGATCGGATGTTCCTGATTATGTCGAAGAAAATGTATCGGTGAAGGTCATAAAAATTATTCAGAGTTATACTTCCATCGTTAACTGTATGGTCTGGCGGAAACTGTGAACTTAATTGATGCTGTTTTGCCAGCAAAAAATATTTTGGTATATGATGTTGCAGCTTCATCGGATGGTGCGCTATCCGTCCTTAATGATTTTTATGCTATGGTAAAAAAACATGAAGATAAAACTATAAATTGGATTTTTATAATTAGCACCCCAGCTCTTGATGAAACTGACAATATTATGGTTATAAGAGTGCCTTGGGTTAAAAAGAATTGGTTTTTCAGAGCTTTCTATGATTATTTTATTGCGCCTATAATTATAAAAAAATATTCAGCGGATAAGGTGATTTCGTTGCAGAACATCTTAATCCCACGCGGCGGAGTCCCACAAGTGCTATATCTACATCAAGCGCTACCTTTTGTAGAATATAGATTTTCTATTGTAGACCAGCACATTTTTTGGATATATCAAAATATCATTTCCAGATTGATTTTTTATTCTATAAAGCATGCCTCAAGAGTCGTAGTGCAAACGAAGTGGATGAAAAATTCTTGTGTAGCTCGTACAGGTATAGATGCATGCAAAATAGAAGTCATCCCGCCAGAGGTCGATATTAAACCTGAAAAGTTTTTTGCTTTTGAAAATACTAGTACTCCAACATTTATATATCCAGCAATGCCTTTGATTTATAAAAACCACAATATTATAATAACAGCATGCAAAAAACTTTTAAAATTAAACAATATTTGTAATTTTAAGGTGATTTTTACGTTTGATGGATCTGAAAATAAGTTATCAAAAAAAATAATAGATGATGTTGAGAAAAATAATCTACCTATTGAGTTTATCGGAAAGGTTAATAGAGTTGAGCTGTTTGAATGGTATGCCAAATCTGTTTTGCTGTTCCCATCATATCTTGAGACTGTTGGCTTGCCGTTAATAGAGGCAAAATTATTTTATAGCCCTATCATTGCGGCTGACACATTGTTTTCCAGAGAAATTTTAGAAGGCTATAAGAAGTGCCACTTTGTTAAACCAGATGATGCAGACTATTTCTCTAGCATAATGCAAGAATATGTAGGAAAATGGTATCATGCAATGAAAAATGAGCAAGGTAGAATGTAATGCAGCAAAATCAATTGATGGTAGGGCATTTTACTGATATTAATATGCTAGAGACGATGTTTGTGTGGTGCACTCCATTTATTTTTTTTGTGCATTTTTTAAATGTTTTTTTTGAAAATATTAGAGTTGGAGTTATTATTTCTATTTATATATTTTTACTATTTGCTATATTTTGCAAAAAAATCAAAAAACATTACTTAAATATCTATATAATTATCTATATATTATGGTCATTTTTGTCAGTATACGCTTATTTATTTAATCAATTACCGACAATAATTTTCTTTAAGCAATTATCGAGTTCATGTTTGCCAATAGCGTTGTACTTTTTAGGTAGGAGGTTTTTTTACATAAAAGATAGATTCTACAACATGTTCTTGATTTCATGTGTGTTTTGCTTTTTGTTTGGTCTATATTGGAATTATGCATTGCCAAACTATTATTTATCGTATTTAAGTCGAATTATAACTTGGTTTAATATTAATTATTTCCTTAACCATCCTAGATTCAATTCTTTTATAGGATCTACCGGTGTGGGCGTGCTTTTTAGTATATCATATTTAATATCCTTAGAAAAAATCGGTAAACATAATGAATTAAAATATTTTTTAACAATGATCATCTCTATAATCGCAGTAACTTTTTCCATGCAACGCTCTGCATACCTAAATTTTCTGTTTATCTCTTTATATTTTATTGTCAGGAATAGCAATTATAGAAAAAAAATAATTTCCCGCTTGTTTTTATTTTTTCTGCTTGCCTTGCCTTTTTATAATTTTATAGGATGGGATGGTATAATAGATAAAATCATTTCCGTACCCAATGCCGTTTCGGAGAGGGCTGGGCAGTGGGCAAATTTGCACGATATCGGATTATATATTATAACTGGTTATGGTCTTGGCGCAATGTCTCATAAAGCACTACCTTATTCGGATTTGCTTATTACAGATGGAGCATATCTTACAATAATGGGAGAACAGGGGATCATAGGTATTTTGCTTTTATTAGTGATTATTTTGCTAACTTATTGTAAGATATTGCGATTTAAACTTCTTGACGAATGTATAATAGAATCTTTGATAATATTAATATTTTTAATTAGTTCTTTTGGGTCAAACACCATTTTATTTTTAAGCATTAGTCCTTTTTTTTGGTTATCCATTGGAATAATTCATGAAATATCTTTTTTAAAATATAAAGGGAAGATATAAATATGAAGATTTTAGCATTGTATTTGCCACAATTTCACGAGATCGAAGAAAATAATTTATGGTGGGGTGATGGCTACACAGAATGGAGTGCAGTTCGGCGTGCAAAGCCGCTTTTCAAAAATCATGTACAACCTAAAATTCCATTGAATAATAATTATTATGATTTATCTGAAATCTCTGCAAAAACATGGCGATGGCAATCTGAATTGGCCATGGGCAATGGTCTCTATGGTTTTTGCGTCTATCATTACTGGTTCAAGGGGAAAATGTTGCTTGAGAAACCACTGGATATATTGTTAAATAACCCGAGTATAGATACTAGATATTGTATAAATTGGGCAAATGAGACTTGGACTCGTACATGGTATGACCTAGAAAAAGAAGTGCTGATGGAGCAGGAATATGGGAGCATGACAGATTGGTATAATCATTACGTTTTTTTGTCGAAATATTTCAAGGATCCAAGATATATCAAAATTAACAATATGCCAGTCTTTCACATATATCGGATTCATGATATTCAATGCATAGAATCAATGCTGAAATTATGGAACAAATGCGCTCGCGAAGATGGCTTTAACGGGATATACCTTGTAGCGTCAAGGCATGCCCAGTCAGCTGAGATAATTGAATCCCCTTACGTGAATGCGTATTATAACTTTGAACCTGGTTTTTCCTTAAAGCATAATATAACATTTTCAGAGGCCAGTAAATATACATTGCGAATTTTATCTAAAAAATTCGCTAATACTTTGTTTGAAAAAAAACAAGTGGAGCGTTACATAGATTTAGATTTAATTTATAATAGAATAAAAAAAGAATGTGTTGTTAATAAAAACATGGAAATTAAGATTTTTAACGGTGTTTTTCCCCGTTGGGATAATACGCCGCGCAGAGGATATAAAGGTTCTGTCTATTTAGGGGAAGATCCCTTGAAATTTGAAACTTTGCTGCGTTTCATAAATATGAATACTGAAGCTGATGATTTTGTCTATTTGAATGCATGGAATGAATGGGGTGAAGGATGCTATATTGAGCCGGACGAAGAGTATGGATACCAATTTTTAAAGGCAATACAAAGAGTGCAGTCTGGAAATTATGATTATTAATATTCAAAATAAATTGATAGAAGGTCGTATCCAATGAGGCAAAAAAAGTTTTTTTTCCCGTTACACTTAGGAAGCGACAATCGAGGGTGCGAAGGTATAATACGGGGTGTGTTAAACATTATGAATCGCCCTCCTCAAAATGTTATTTTAATTGCGAGAGATGAAATGAATCTCCAGAAGGATAGGCTATTTTTGCTTGATAAGTTGGCGACATTATATAGGCTCGATGGAGATGGCTATCCTAGTAGAGTTATCTATTTTTTATTGCGTATTTTTAGAAAAATTGGTATTTTTAAGGAAAGGGCTACCATCTATCCGTATGTGAAGATACTTCGAGAAGTTCAAGCTGATGATGTTGTTTTTATGACTGGAGGCGATTTATATTGTTATAAGGGCACTCTGTTAACTAACAAAGTCATAAATAAATTTTCAAAAAAATCTGGGGCAAAAACTGTTCTTCTTGGGTGTTCGCTAGACGAGTCTCTTTTGTCTGCTAAAGTTCTTGATGATCTGAGGCGATATGATTTGATTGTTTGTAGAGAGAGCCTGTCTTTCGATATGTTAAACGGGCGAGGATTTTCTAATATTCGATTGATCCCGGATCCTGCGTTTTCTCTAAAGCAAGAAACATGTGAATTGCCTAAAATTTTTTCAAGCGGTGATGTGGTTGGCATAAATATTAGCAATTTTACGAATCAAGGCTTTCGTAATGATACACTATTTATGAGCAATATCTATGTGTTAATCGATTACATAATAAACGATCTAGGTATGAAAGTGTTGCTGTTGCCCCACGTTTTTTGGGAAGAGCAGAATGATTTTATTCTACTTAATTTAGTTAAACAAAAATATGCGGATGACGAAAGAATAAGTGTATGCAATGGTGCCCAATATAACTACTGCCAGTTGCGGTATCTGATTGCAAATTGTAGGTTTTTTGTTGGTTCTAGAACCCATGCAATGATTTCTGCTTACTCAGTGGCGGTGCCGGCATTAGCGCTTGGCTATTCTGTCAAAGCAGTTGGAATAGCTAAAGATATTGGACTGGACGATTACCTTGTTTTGGATTCTAAGCATCTAAATACTGACTATGATATTCTTAATTCGTTTAAGAAAATGCTTATGAACGAACCTAGAATCATGGAAATATATAAAAATACTATCGATAGTTATACGGAATCCGCGTTCTTATTATCGAAGATACTGTGCGATTTTTTATCGTAAAATATACTATATGGCAAAATTACGGAGGAAACTCTAGATGAAAACATGTTATTCTGCTGAGAGAAATACGCAAATGCTAATTGCGTTATTAAAAGCGCATGGCATAAAGAAAATTATAGTAAGCCCTGGGGCAACGAATATTTGTTTCGTCGCTAGTATTCAATGCGACCCTTTTTTTGAAATATTTTCTTCTGTGGATGAAAGATCTGCCGCGTACATGGCGTGTGGGATGGCTGCTGAGAGTTCCGAGCCCGTTGCTCTAAGCTGTACAGGCGCAACTGCCTCGAGGAATTATTTGCCGGGTTTGACTGAGGCGTATTACAGAAAATTACCGGTCCTTGCGATCACCGCAACGCAACATATTGGCAGAGTTGGACAGTTGATTCCTCAGGTGATTGACAGGTCTGTTTCTATGCGCGATATTACAATGATGAGTGTGCAAATCCCGAAAATACACGATAAAGAGGATGAGTGGGCATATGAGGTAATGCTGAATAAAGCATTGCTTGAACTTAGGCATCGAGGGCAAGGCCCGGTCCATGTGAATTTGGCTACCGAGTATTCTAGTGATTTTTCCGTGAAAGAGTTACCAAAAGTGCGTGTGATTAATCGAATTTGCCCAGGCGATGATATGCCAAAGTTGAATAATGGCCGTGTCGCTATCTATGTCGGCGCGCACAACAAATGGAGTAATGAGTTGAGCGAAATGGTGGATACATTTTGTTCAATATACGATGGCGTGGTTTTGTGTGATCATACAAGTAACTATAGAGGGAAGTACCGCATTCTCCCGAATTTACTATGTAGCCAAGTTTTTTATTCTTCGCCTTGCCGAACATTTGATATTCTTATTCATATTGGCGAGGTATCCGGGGCATACACGAGTATATTCCCAGAACAAGTATGGCGTGTCAGCGCTGATGGAGAAGTGCGCGACGCATTTCGAAAGCTTCGTTATGTTTTCGAGATGCAAGAAGAAGATTTCTTTAAAAGCTATCTGAGATTGCCTCCTAATAAAACCCATGAAAATTCCTTTATTCAGCAATGGAAGGCGGAGTGTGATAGAGTTATCTCAAAGGTGCCGGAAGTCCCTTTTTCAAACGTATGGATAGCGCAACAGACAATTTCTCGATTGCCGGAGGGAAGCGTACTACATCTTGGTATTTTGAATACATTACGAGCATGGAATTTCTTTGAAAGCCCCAATAGCGTTCTTGGCTATTCAAACACGGGGGGATTTGGAATAGATGGATGCGTCTCCTCGTTGATTGGTGCTTCCCTTGTAGATGGTGATCGTCCCTATTTCGGAGTTGTTGGCGACCTAGCTTTTTTTTATGACATGAATGTAATAGGGAATCGTCACGTTGGAAGCAATGTTCGCTTGATATTGATAAATAACGGGCGAGGAACGGAATTTTTAATTTATAATGCTAAGGGCGCTATCTTTGGGGAAGATACAAATGCCTATATAGCAGCGGCAGGGCATTTTGGAAATAAATCTCAAAAGCTTGTAAAGCATTATACTGAGGATTTGGGATTCGAATATTTCAGTGCTTCTACAAAAGAAGAATATCTACGTAATGTAGATCGCTTTACCTCTCCTCAAATAGCAAAGCCGATGCTGTTCGAAGTATTTACTAATAGTGCAGATGAAAGTAAAGCGCTTGAGATGCTCCACAATATAGAAAAAAATGCGGCCGGAAAAACAAAAAAATTAGCAAAAAAAGTACTTGGTGATAGGGGAGTAGAAGCATTAAAAAAAATGCTTGATAAATAAAGTACTTTGAAACCACTAGCGAAAAAGAAAAAATGCTCAGGTAAGAGCTTTTTAGAAAGGGACGTAAATGCGGATATTAGTTCTAGGCGGTACAGGAGCGATAGGGACGTTTTTAGTTGAGAAATTAATATCGGAAGGTCATGAAGTTTTCGTTACATCAAGGGTGCAGCGCGATTATGTTGGGAAATCGACTAATAAAACTGTATATATCTTAGGGGATGCGCATTGCAATATATTCTTAAATAATCTCTTAGAAGATTCATGGGATGCAATTGTAGATTTTATGGTATATGGTGAAGAAGAATTTAAGAATAGATATGATATTTTGCTTAAGAATACCAAACAATATGTTTTTTTAAGCTCTAGTAGGATATATGCTAATTCTGATTCTCCAATAACAGAGAATTCAGATCGTTTGCTAGATATTTGTTCGGATATAAATTACTTGAAAACATCCGAATATGCTTTGTTGAAAGCAAGACAGGAAGATTTGTTGTTATCTTCTCAGTATAAAAATTGGACTGTAATCCGCCCCTATATTACATATTCCGAGGAACGACTGCAGCTTGGCGGATATGAAAAAGAGCATTGGCTGTATAGAGCATTGGATAATCGCACAATAGTTTTTTCAAGCAATATTGCAAAAAGTATTACTACTATGACGTATGGGTATGATGTGGCTAATTGTATAGCCATGCTTATAGGGAATAAAAAGGCGTACACTCAAATGATCCAAATAACAGGTAGCCAAAATATGACCTGGGGAAGTATACTTGAGATATACTTGGATGCAATCGAAAAAAAGACAGGCATCAGGCCAAAGGTATGCATGATTGATGATGAAAGTATTCTTGAAAAAATTATGGGCAATCGCTTTCAAATTCACTATGACCGAATGTATAATCGTATCTTTGATAGCAAAAAGCTATGTGATATTTGTGATAGAGAAATAGAATACACTTCGATGGAGTCCGGACTTGGACAATGTCTACGTAGTTTTATAGACAGCGAGAGAAACTTTAAAGAAATTTCCTGGGCTATTGAGGGGTGTTTGGATCAGATGACGGGTGAAACTACCCTATTACAAAATATTCCTTCGTTTAGACAAAAAATAAAATATTTGATTGCGAGGTATATGCCATTACGATTGTTAATTATAATTAACATATTTATAAAAAAAAGCGCGAGTTAATAGCGCTAATTATCCAGTGCTTAAACGATTGTCTTTCATGCTTTCCTCAAATACCATCTTTAGCGCACTTTCCCATGATGGCATAAAGATTCCAAAGGTGTTATTTAACTTTTCGCAGGAGAGCTTAGAATATTTAGGCCGTAGCGCAAGCGTTGGGTAAGCTTCTGTATCAATAGGGGTTATTTGAGCCAGGTTTGAATGGTTTTCATATCTTTGCATATATGACTTAATTTCCCTCGTGAAAGAATACCATGTAGTCTCACCTGCGTTTGTCAAATTATATATTCCCGAAATATACCTCATATGTAAAGGCGAATTAGGTGATATTATCTGGGACAAAGCAAGTGTTACACCTGTTGCTATTGCCCGACTCCAAGTTGGTGCACCATATTGGTCATTAACCACCGTTATCTCTTTTTTTTCACCTAGCATTTTCCGCATCGTTAAGTAGAAGTTTCTACCATAGGCACCATATACCCAACTAGTGCGAAATATCAGATGGCGGCATCCTGCATTCTTTATGTATATATCTCCATCCAGTTTTGTCTTTCCGTATACATTTAAGGGCTCGCAGGGATCTGTCTCCAGCCAACCGTCAGCTTTTGATCCGTCATAAACATAATCTGTGGAAAAGTGAACCATTAAAGCATCCTGTCGGGCGCACCATTCTGCCATGGTACACGGTGCTTCAGTGTTGAGCTTTCGAGCGAGCACTGTTTCAGATTCTGCTTTGTCTACAGCAGTGTATGCCGCAGCGTTTACAATGACGTCGGGGTTATGCATATTTAGGGTTTCTTGAATGCTGCTAGGGTTTGTTAGGTCACACTCATCTATATCTACAGCAGATACATTACCCAGATAAGACAGCGAACGGCAAAGTTCATAGCCGACTTGTCCGTTTTTTCCAAAAATCAGGATATTAGGTCGTTTTGTCATTGTTATTATCCTCAATCAAACAGAAGTTCGTCCGTCAGCTCCAAAATCTTCGGATGATGGGAATCTTTTTCAGAGATGATTGGCGCATCGACAGGCCATGGAATCTGAAGAGAGGGGTCGTTCCAAATGATGCCATGCTCGCTCTCGGGCGAATACTTATCTGTGCATTTGTACTGGAACAATGCTGTCTCGGAGAGTACGCAGAACCCATGGGCGAATCCTTCGGGAACATAGAGTTGTTCTTTTTTTTCTCCTGTTAGCGTAAAACCCTGCCATTTGCCGAATGATGGGGCACTTTTACGAAGGTCGACAACAACATCCCACACCTCTCCATGGAGCACTGATACTAATTTCCCTTGCGAGTATGGCTTCTGATAATGCAGGCCGCGCAGGACACTCTTGGATGAGAAGGATATATTATCCTGCACAAAGTTTTCCGTTATGCCAATGCATTCATATTGTGCCTTATTCCATGATTCATAAAACCACCCTCGCGAGTCACCAAAGATTTTTGGTTTTATGAAAAGCAATCCTGGAAATGCTGAGACCTGTATTTCCATAATACTCAACCCTTGCTATTGCCTTTTATCTGTTTTAAAAGGTACCGCCCATATTCTGACTTAGCCAATGGAGCGGCTAATGTCTGCAATTTATCTGTCACTATCCAATCCATCCTCCACGCAATTTCTTCGAGACACGAAATCATAAGCCCTTGTCTTTTTTGCACGATTTGCACGAAATTTGCAGCTTCAAGCAAGCTGTCATGTGTGCCAGTATCAAGCCAAGTAAAGCCACGACCAAAGATTTCGACCTTTAGTTGCTTATTCTCAAGATATAATCTGTTGAGGTCGGTAATCTCAAGTTCTCCTCGTGGCGATGGTTTAAGGTTCTTTGCGAGTTCCACGACTTGGTTGTCATAGAAATACAATCCAACGACAGCGCAGTTTGACTTGGGCTTTTCCGGTTTTTCTTCAAGCGATATAGCATTGCCCTCTGCATCGAATTCCACTACGCCATAGCGTTCAGGGTCGTCGACGGGATATCCGAAAACGGTAGCTCCGGTTTTTTGTGCGGCAGCCGTTTGCAGCATTGTTGTCAGGCCGCGCCCATAGAATATGTTGTCTCCAAGTACTAGAGCACAATCGTCCCCGTTGATAAACTCTTCCCCTATGATGAAGGCTTGTGCTAACCCTTCGGGTTTTGGTTGGACCGCATATGATATTCTAATTCCCCACTGAGAGCCGTCTTTCAGCAACCGCTGAAATGATTCACTGTCCTCCGGCGTGGTTATTACTAAGATATCTCTTATCCCAGCCAGCATAAGAGTCGAAAGAGGATAGTAGATCATAGGCTTGTCATAGATTGGCATCAATTGTTTGCTTACGGGTATTGTGAGAGG
Organism: Synergistaceae bacterium OttesenSCG-928-D05; assembly: GCA_030266985.1. Taxonomy (GTDB): domain Bacteria; phylum Synergistota; class Synergistia; order Synergistales; family Synergistaceae; genus JAJDJB01. The sequence continues at coordinate 65,841 of JAJDJB010000003.1, read as the reverse complement.
CCACAGCCGTGTGCCGGATCCGCCTGCAAGCACTATCCCTTTTGTAATCATCCCTGCGTTCCTCCAAGTCCTAAGCGTTCACAACGATAGTTGCCGTTTAAAATGTCATCAACCCATTTTGAATTGTCCAGATACCATTCCACCGTTTTATGAATGCCGCTCTCGAATGTTTCCTGCGGTTCCCAACCAAGTTCGCGCTTAATCTTCGAAGCGTCTATCGCGTAACGGCGGTCATGCCCAGGGCGATCTTTCACAAATGTTATCTGGTTTTCGTATGAAAAGCCATCCGCTTTTGGGCGCATTTTATCAAGAATAGAGCATATGCTTTTTACGATTTGAATGTTCTGGCGCTCACAATTGCCGCCGATGTTATATGTTTCCCCAATGACGCCCTTTTGCATTACAGTATGAAGTGCACAGCAGTGGTCTTCTACGTACAGCCAGTCACGTACGTTTTTGCCATCGCCATAAATAGGGAGCGGTTCCCCAGCCAAAGCGTTGTGTATGACGAGGGGGATGAGCTTCTCTGGAAACTGGCGCGGCCCGTAATTATTTGAGCAGTTCGTAGTCAAAACTGGGAAGCCATATGTATGAAACCAAGCGCGGACTAGGTGGTCCGATGCTGCTTTCGATGCCGAATATGGCGAATTCGGAGCGTAAGCAGTATCTTCTGTAAAGTAACCGTCGTCGCCGAGGCTTCCGTATACTTCGTCAGTTGATATGTGCAGAAAACGAAAATCTTGTTTCCGTGTTTCATCTAATGATTCATAGTACGCACGGAAAGCGGAGAGCAGAGAGAAGGTCCCATTAATGTTTGTCTCAATAAAGGCAGATGGGCCGTCAATTGAACGATCAACATGGCTTTCTGCGGCAAGATGGAAGACAGAATCTACTTTATGATTATGCAGCGTCTCTGATACCAATGAAGTGTTGCAGATATCGCCATGAACAAATATGAACTTGTCAGGGGGTACGCCCTCAAGAGAGGCGAGGTTTCCCGCATAGGTCAATTTATCATAGATAATGACTGTATTGCCTTTTGAAGCGAGGGAGTGTGCAAGATTGCTGCCAATGAAACCTGCCGCTCCGGTTATAAAAAATGTTTTACATTTCATCACAAGCACATCAATTCTAAAGTATGATGAGTTACAGTCACTGTAATTGTATCATCTCAAAGAGGAAAAAACTGTAAAATCAAAGGATCCTGTCATTTGTATGCCCTGTTTCTTGTGCATAGTTTGTTTATGAGCAGAAGGGTTATCGCAACGGGCCTCCATTTGCTTGGGATAAAGCGGAATAATCCTGTTATTTCACACAGCAAGAAGTGCACGACCCCAATGCCTGCACCCATAGCTAGTGATAAAAGAATGTTCATGTTCTGCAGGGCATAGCAAAGCGGAATTGCCCATAGCGTTATAACGAGGATTTGTGGCAGGAGGCTTTTTAAAAGGTGCCATAAGGTCTCTTTGCAGAAAAAAAGCATAAGACAAATAGTCGAAACATGCCACATGATAATGGTTGCAGCGCATAATCCTGGCGCTCCATATGGTTTTACAAAGAGCCAGTCCAGAAATAAATTGCCACAAACTCCAATGTAACCCCAAATCGCGATGATTTTCAATCTTCCCATCGCGATAGCATGTTTGTTGATAAAAATGTTCCAGATGAAAACCGGCAAGCCCAAGGCAAGAATAGCAAGACATGGGTATGTCAAAGCAACAGCCTGGGTGTCAAACGCACCATGCCCCAGAAGGATTACAATAATAGGGCGAGATAGAATTGACAGTAGGATTGCCATCGGCAAAAAATAACTAGCTGCCATAAAAAGTGTCGTAAATAATAATTCCTTGCTGTCCTCTGATAATGCGATTCTTTCGTTGGCTCGGACAAAGAAGATAGAAAAAGCAGCTGCAGTGAGTCCTGTTGGTTGCGCGAACAAAAGATTTGCATAGCTAATTGCAGCGACGTTACCGGTAGGTAGCGAAGATGCAAAATATCGGTCAATCAATACATATAGAAAAGTTGCGCCAGATGCTAGAATGCGTAGCAATACTTCCCCCGAAACTTTACGAATTAGTTCTGGCGGGAGAGGTTTCTTTGGTTGTAAAGGGGCATCCCGTAAAGTATACCACATAACCAAAACAAGCAACGCAAAACCAAGCCCCTGGAACGCGGGCAAAGCAGTATCTCCAATAAGCGTATAGAGAATGAGCAAAATAGGGATTAATAGAATATTTGCAAAGGCCATAATCGTATTTGGTACCGCGAAACAATTCTTGTAATTTGCCCAAGCAGAGAAAAGTGCTATTGCCAATGTCGAGATTGCCAGTGGTAGTAGCCACTTGACCATGCCTGAAGCGTATGCAATTCGTGTGCTATCGAATGTGCGCGCAAAAACCCTTATGTAAGGTTCTGGGAAAGTGAGGAGAATCGCGGCAAGGAGTACAGTAAAGATAGCTAATGCACGAAAAATCAAGCCGAATAGGTTTCTTGCGTCATCTTCGTTGCTTTGGATCATATTTGGCAGGATTGCAGTTTCAATTGTGGAGCTTAAAATGCCAGGTATAAAACTAACCGCGCCCAAAGCAACATAGTACGCATCTACAAATGCAGTTGCCCCAAACAGATATGCTATCAGTAACGTTCTAGCATAGCCGAAAACTCTGCTGAAAAGAGAAAGGCCAGTTGTAATTATAGTGGCGTTTCTAGCGTTATGCTTGCCTAGTAGAAAAGAAAAGAGATTTTTAATTTTTGTTGTTAGCATAATTTTAGCTTTCTTCAATCAAAGATGTGCCATTATAGTTTTACGTACACAAACTGATTGTCGCAAAATTCTAAGAATCCCAGCAAATCATCAAACGATAACCAAACAGTCGCAGTATTCTCATTCAGGTGAAAACCCAATCTGGGCCTGCTCTGTAAGTCTGCGTCGATTAGGACTTCAACGGCGAGATCGTTGTCGTTCAATAGCCCAAAAGGAGTAACAGATCCCTTCGTTAGTCCCAGATGTTTCATTAGGCGGTCTTTGTAGGCGAAACCCAGTCGCGAGGAAGCTATTTGAGCGCGAATCATTTTTAAATCTGCAACCTTATCCTCACGCAAGATTACAAGGAAGTGACGTTTCCCACTGTCGTCGCGCAAGAACAAGTTTTTGCAAAACTCTTTAATTTTGATTTCACGAATTTGTTTCATTTCTTCGATGGTGAAAACAGCGTTGTAATCTGTGACTTCAAAATCAATTCCCAGTTTTCTGAGTTTTTTTCTTTTGTACTCATTCGAAAAAACGCCTGCCAATCTTGTTTCGCTTTCTTAGAGCATTTTAACATGACTTCGGTGTGTTTTATATATTTGCTCACGTAGAAGAGAGCGTGCCATTAACGTGCTTTTCTCAAAAGCCCCGCATACTTCTCCGCAGTCCTGTCGTCTGAAAAATCACGACCCCTCTCATAGAGTAATTCTTTGGCTTTGGGATGAGCGATGGCTTCCAGCATGGCGTTCGCCATGGCGGCCGGATTGTTCATTGGTATGAGCCAGCCGTATTTCCCATTCTCTAGTATTTCGGATGGTCCGACGGGGCAGTCTGTTGAAACGACTTGGCAGCCGCAGGCCAGAGCTTCGGCGAGTACGAGTCCAAAACCTTCGTGAATCGATGACAATACGAAAACGTCGGCTTCTCTGAAGAACGGATAAGGATTTTCCAGAAAACCGACAAAGTCGACATGCGTCTCGATACCCAATTCCATTGCCAAATTTTTTAAATAAGACTCTTGTTTGCCTATCCCGGCGATAATGAGCTTGCCCTCTCTCTGTTCGCGAACAAGTGCAAAGGCGCGCAGCAGGAGTTCAAAATTTTTCTGCGGATGCAGCCTGCCGATTCCAAGAAAGACTGGCAATGTCTTCGGTTCTTCCAGCCAGGGGTGCCTCGTGGGTTGAGTTGCCTTTCCATGGATTTCCGCAAGATCTATAGGATTCGGAATGGAGATGATTTTTTCTTTGATACACGGCATTTGTCCGCGGAGCTCTTTCTCCATGTCTTTCGACACACACACAATGGAGGAAGCAAAGGGATAAAAAAAGCGCATTGCGGTTTTCGCTTTGCCAGTTCGAATCGTGTAGGAATTATGTTCGACCGGTATGATTTTCGTTTTTCCAAGCGAAAAAAGATTGGCAATAATCGCGCTGGCGCCGATGTTGTTCGAGAAAATCGCGAACGGCTTTTCTCTTATGATGTATTTTGCGATATGCGGGATTCTCAAGAGCACTTCTATATAGAAACGTAATTTTGTGCTTTTGATAAAGGCGGGCGCTTCGATGTCCAGAAAGGTAAATTCGACGCCAGAGTGCAATTCATTTTTATAGCCTTCGTTCACAGGCATGGCGCTGTTCTCTGATTTGTGGCACACAACGACACAGACGTCATAACCTTTTGTTATGAATTGGTTCGCGAGTCGAATCACGACTTTTTCCGCGCCGCCAAAATACCAGGCCGATATGAAAAAAGCAATTTTTTTGTTCAAATGCATTTCTCCGGTGATTATAGAATGCGTTGCTGATCGGTTACTTCGAAAATAATTTTGCCTGCGATGCCAATAGTTTTAAAAAGGCGGTCGGTCTCCAGCGCTCGGGTATTTTTGCATAAACGCCGTATCTGTCGCAGAGCAGATAGTGCAGGAGCCCGATAACGATTCCCGCCAGCAGGGGGATGAACGTGCCGCTTCCCATCGTTATATACAGAGGCGCTGCCCACAGAAGGACAATGATAAACTGCGGCAAAAGTCCCTTTAAGAGCGGCAGCAGAATTTCCCCGCCCGAGATAAAGATGAGGCAGAGCGATGTCACATGCCACATAATTACTGTTGCGGCGCACAGGCCTGGCGCGCCGTATCGTTTCACAAGCAAAGCGTTCAATATGATATTGCCTAGGATGCCGATGTAGTTCCAGGCGACCAGCGTTTTCAGTTTGCCTATGGCGATGATGTGTTTGTGGATGATGCTGTTGCAGATGAAGATTGGCGTACCGAGCGCAATGACCGCCAAACACTTGGATGTTAGTGCGACGGCTGTCGCATCGAAGGCCCCATGCCCCAGCAGAATTGCGACGACAGGGCGGGCGAGGGTAGAGAGAAGCGCGGCAGCGGGCAGGAAATAACTCCACGCCATGAATAATGTGGTGGAAAACAGACGCTGATTTTCGCTTTTTGATGACGATACCGTTTCGTTTGCGCGTACGAAATAAATTGAGAAAGCCGCGGCAGTCAGGGACAAAGGCTGGGTGAAGATAAGGTGTGCGTAGCTGATGGCGGATATATTTCCTTCTGGCAATGAAGACGCGAAATAACGGTCGACCAGGATATACAAAAAACCTGCGCAGGAAGCAGTTATGCATAGCAGCATGTCGAGCGACGCCTTGCGGATCAGCGTTTGCGGGAGTTTTTGCCTGGGCTGCAACGGAATATCCCGGAGAACATATCGCAAGATAATCACAAGCGGTATAAACGCGGCGCTTTGGAAGGCCGCGATTGCCTTGTCTCCCATGATGGGATGGAGGATGAGCAATGCGGCGATCAGGAAAATATTGGTCGAGGCAAGAATCGTGCCCACGGCCGCGAAACGGTTTTGGTAGTCGCCCCAGGCTCTGAAAAGACCAATCGCAACTGTTGCAAACGCATATGGCAGCAGCCATTTCACCATATCAGCGGCATAGGTTACGCGTTCGTTATCAAGGGTGGGCGCAAAAAGTTTGATGCATTGCGTTGGGAACAAAAACATCAGAAGAATCAAAACGAAAGAAAAAATAAAAAATATGCGAAACGCATATGCAAACAGATCTTTGGCTGTGGCATTGTCATTTTGTATCATGTTGGGAAGAAGCGCCGATTCCATCGTAGAATTCAGCGAAAGCGGGATCAGGGAAACAGCGCCCGCCGCAATATAATACGCGTCCACAACGCCCGTCGCCCCGAACAAATATGCCAGCAGCCATGTCCGCGCGCAGCCCAAAACTTTACTTAACAAGGAAAGCCCCGTCGTGAGGACAGTCGCGTTCCTTGCGCTCTGCTTGCCGATAAGTTTGGTGAAAATTGTTTTTACAGATGCTTTCATTTTTTTTATATCCCCACCATGCAATAATCATATCAGTTCATACTCTTTCTGCGCACACGCGCCGAAAAAATATAGTTGAAAAACGTACCAAAATTTTCTTCAGGACGTCTCCCTGTTTTTTTGCATTCTATATAGACGGCTCTTGCATTCCTTTTCTAAAGCATGCCGGATACGTCACCAGAAGGTATAATAAAAATATAGCCAATAGTAATTAGTACGGGGTTGATTATGATATGGACATCATCGGGATTTTTGAAAAATTAAAAGGCCAGCACCGGCAATGGTATCCGGGGGCCGGAGACAATGAAAACCAGCAGCGCCCGTACGATTCGGACGGCTCACATAAATCACCGGGATTCCCAAAGATTTCAAAACTTTGGGGTATTCTTATTGCATTATTTATACTTTTTGCGATCGTGCTGCCGGGGTTGGCGAAATTCCTGACCGACCTCTATTGGTACGAATCTCTCGGCTATGAAACTGTTTTCTGGCGTCGCTTTACGGCCCGATGGGAACTGTTTGCAGTATCACTCGTTCCCGCTTTTTTTGCCTATCTTTTCAACTGGAGGCTCGCACTGAAAAATGGGAGCATCATGTATGTCTATGAAGAAGAGGAGCGGGTATTCCGGAAGTATGCGAGGCGGATGATTTATGGCGCCGCGTTTCTGATTGCGGTCGTTAATGCGCTGGGCACGATGAGTGCCTGGAGTACCTTCTTGAAGTTTATGAACCCCACATCCTTTGGTGAAACGGATCCGCTTTTCGGGCTGGATATCTCTTTCTACGTTTTTCAGCTCCCGTTTCTGGAATTCCTGCAGTCCTGGCTGCGCGGGATTCTGATCGTTTCCCTGCTCGGTTCTTTATTCATTTACTTTAGAACGAAATCGATCTTGTTCGTTGGCAGCTCCCTGACCGTACAGTCGAAGCCGAAGCTGCACCTGACGCTGCTTGGCGCCCTTCTTCTGCTGCTCTGGGGATTCGGCTACTGGCTGGATCGCTTCCAGTTGCCTTTCTCCGCGACAGGCGTCGTCTTCGGAGCCGGTTACACGGATATGCACGTCTTCCTTCCCGCGCTCAATATTTTAGTAGTTGCGGCGATTGCCGCTGCGCTGCTGCTCTTTTTGAATTTTTTCAAACCAATGTGGAAGATTTCTGTGATTGTCATTGGCGTTTTGCTGGTGCTGGGTTGGGTTGCGCGTTCGTTTGTGCCCGCTGTTGTGCAGCAATATCGGGTGAAGCCGAACGAATTTGGGTTGGAGAGGCCGTATATCGGCTACCATCTAGATTATACGAGGCGCGGCTATGGCCTTCATCAAGTGACTACGGTGTCGGTCACGCCGGAAGATACCGTCACAGCGCAGGACCTGCTTCTCGAACAGGAGACGGTGCAAAATATCCGCCTTTGGGATTACGAGCCGCTGCTGCGCACGTACAAACAGCTTCAGGCGATTCGTACTTATTATGATTTTCCGGATGTTTTCATCGACCGCTATACGATGGACGGGCGCAACCGGCAGGTCATGCTCTCCGTGCGGGAGCTCGATCTCTCGCAGATACAGAATCCGACGTGGGTGAACTCGCATCTTGAATTCACGCATGGTTACGGGGTCGTGATGAATCCGGTCAACGAAGTCGCGCCCGGCGGTCTGCCGAACTTTTTCATGCAGGACCTGCCGACCCGCTCAACCGTGGATATCCAGTTGGATCGCCCCGAGATTTATTATGGTACGAAAGAAGATTCCTATGTTCTCGTAAAGACGGGCGTCAAGGAATTCGACTATCCGATGGGGGATTCGAACGTACGCACGACGTACGAAGGCACCGGCGGCGTTGCGATCGGCTCTATGTGGCGAAGACTGCTTTTTGCGCTGCGTTACCGCGATTCGGAGATCCTTTTCACCGGCGCGCTGAACGAAGAAAGCCGCATTCTTTATCATAGAGATATTCGCAGTGCAATTGCCGAGATCGCGCCTTTCCTGATACTGGATGAAGACACATATCCAATCCTTTACAACGGGCGCATTCTTTGGGCGCAGGACTGCTTCACGTGGTCGCACCGCTACCCGTATTCGAAGCCTTTTACATCGACAGACCAGTCGCTTAGACGCTTTAGCGGCATAAATTATCTTCGCAACAGCGTGAAGGCGACTGTCGACGCGTACACGGGCGAGATTCGCTATTATGTTGTGAATGAAAAAGACCCGCTTGTCGCGACGTGGCGTAAAATTTTCCCGAAACTTTTTGTGAGCGGTGAAGAAATGGCCCCTGATCTTTGGAAGCACATGCGGTATCCGGAGAATTTGTTCGAGGTACAGACGGAAATTTTTAGAACGTACCACATGACGGATCCGAATACGTATTACAATCGCGAGGACGTATGGGAGGTCACGCCCGCAAACCATACGCGGCGTATCCAGCCCAATTACGTGACGATGAAACTATGGGGAGAAGAAGACCCGGAATTTGCCATTATCGTTCCCTACATGCCGCTTGGCCGCGATAACTTGATCGGGTGGATGGCAGGACGCTGCGATCCTGAAAACTACGGCGAACTTCTGGTCTATGAATTCCCGAAACAAAAACTCATTTATGGCCCGGGGCAAATCGAAGCGCTGATCGACCAGCATCCCGAAATATCTGCGCAGCTTTCGCTATGGGGGCAGCGCGGCTCGGATGTCATTCGAGGCGATCTTTTGGTCGTTCCGGTCGGGAAATCTCTGCTTTACGTGCAGCCGCTCTATCTGAAAGCGGAGCGCGGCGAACTGCCGGAGCTCAAGCGCGTGATCGTCTCGACCGGCGGTCGTATCGCATGGGCGGAAACATTCGGCGAGGCGCTCGAAAAACTTGTGGGACGCAGGGTCCTTGGCCAGGAAGCGCCGCCCGCGCGAGGAGAAAAAAGCGAAACAAGGCTGACTCAGGATGAAAAATCCGCCATATCCGCGGCAGACGGAGAGCTTTCTGCGCTTGCAAAGCGGGCGCAGGCGTTATACGATTCTGCACAGAGAGCGCAGCGTACGGGAGACTGGGCTGCGTACGGAGAGCAGATCAAAGCGCTCGGCGAAGTACTCGCAGAGCTTGAGGAAAGGACGCAATAGGCATTGACGACGTTTTATGGAATTGGGTTGCTTGCCTGGCTCTTGTTTGTGATTATAGCCTTTGTGGTCGGGGCTGCGGTTTATCTATTTGCCGTATATGCCATGACACGCATTGGCAGGAAATTCGGCGTGGGAAACTTTTGGGAGTTTCTGGTTCCTGTTTATAATATTATGCTGCTCTGTGACTGTGCGGGCATATCCCGCTGGACCACGCTCGCAATCGCAGCGCCGGGATTTTTTCTTTTTTCCGGGCCGCTGATTGGGGTTCTTCTTGCGGGCGGCGCATTCCTTTCCGCCGTCTGCTTCGCGGCGAATGTCTATCTCTGGGGCAGCATCGCGGAAAAATTCGGCAAAAATTTCTGGTTCTGGGGCGTAATCACGCCGCTTTTCCTGTGGATGCCGGCGCTGGTTTTTGCATTTGGTGAAGCTTCGCCTCGGAAAAGCGGAGTCGGAGCGTCTTCGAATGAACAAGGCGCACGTTATATCGAAATTTAGTTAAAGGAGCAATAAAAAATGGTAGACGGTTTTCTTGTCTCAATTGCGTTTTTGATTTGGTTTGTTATTTTTTTCGGCGTATATTTCATCGCGGCGTACATTCTCTGGCGGGTCGGCAGAAAGTTTGGCGTTGGATCATATCTGCAATATCTGATTCCGATCTGGAATGTGTTCCTGCTTTGTGATTGCGCGAAAATCACACGATGGGTCACGGTTGCGGTTGTTGCGCCAGGGTTGGTTTTGTGGCCGCTCGCTAAACTCGGGATATCCATTACGCCGCCTTTTTTTGAAAATGCCGCGGCCTTCGTGACCTATCTGGGAACCGCGTATATTTGGGGCAATATCGCAGGGCGATTTGGAAAAAATCCCTGGCTTTGGGGAATCCTCACGCCGATATTGTTTTTCATCCCGGCGCTGATTCTTGCGTTTGGCGATTCTATGCCCTTCGAGGGAGGCCCGAAAGGCCAGGGAGGACGGTATATCGATGTCTAAGTTAAAATATTTTGGAGCATCCTTGTTTTTCCTTGCGCTGCTTTTTACAGCGGCGCCGCTTTGTGCGGAAACTTTCGTCGTTGGCTCTGAGGACGTGTTCCAATATCCCAACATGCAGCAATATGGCTTCGTCGATGTTAGAAAGAACGATGAAATCAGGCGAAGCGATGCGTTTTCACGGCTTCCGCATATGCATGCCGCCGCGATGGAAATTCTTTATCGCGGAGACCTCGCGGAAGCAGGGCCGCTGATCGAGCGTGTCGACAACGATCTTTTCAACGCGGATTACTCCAAAGCGGCGCGGACGATCGGTTCGGCCTTCAACCAGAAATACCAGGGCTCCCGGATCGTGCTGGGAGAGCTTTCAAGGACGCTGCAGCCGCTTGCGCGGGACGTTGAAGATTTCGCCATTTTCATGTCCGATTTTTTGAAAGGCTATCCAAACAACGCAGTTTTGATTTTTACGACGGAAGGCGTTGCACGTCACGCGTCCTACAGTCCGGGGCGTCCTTTCTTCTGGCAGGAAGCGCCTGCTGATACACAGACCGTGGATATGCTCGACAGGGTTTTCAGCACGGAAGAAACCGCGATGATTCCGTTCTTTGACGTCGAAAAATTCCTCTTGGATCTCTGGGGCGACGATGCGCTGAATGCGCGGGGAGAGACTGCACCGGTCGAATTGTGGCGGGTTGGCGCAAAAGAAGTAGTTCGGGAAAAATGGGAGGGCGGGGATTGGCATAAAGAAATCCTTGTCCTGGGTGATAAAATAAAATAAACAAAGAAATATTGGAGGAATTTACCATGAAGAAAAAAATATCGCTGGCTATAGCGCTCTTTTTCTGCCTGATATCCTTCGCGACGCCGCTTCTCGCGGCGCAGAGCTGGGATGATCTTGTAGCGGGGATGCAGCAGCAGGAAGACATCAAACAAAAAGGCGCGGGCATCGTAGACCAATTGCGCGCGCAGGCTCCCGTCGCTTCTGAAACGCAGCTGTGGAACGCCCTTTGGGTCGGGGATACGATGTCGAGAGCCACAGCGGGCGTTGCGCTGATGGATAAAATATTTCCGGGCGGCGATCCCTCTAAATGGGAGCAGGTGCAGGGCTTCTTGTCAAACACGAGCTATCAGCCGCGTCAGCTTGCGGCGCTGGACGGACTCTTTGTCGCGGTCGCGTCGCTCAACGCGATTCCGAACGGCGAATGGGGCGCTGCATATCTGCTCTCGCAGTTTGGAAAATCCGGTCGCGGAAAAGTATATTTTATTGAAGAGGTGCCCGCGGAATTTCGCCCTGTAATCGATTCCGTGGTCTCAAAGACGGGGCTTCGCGGCGACTGGTCCACAGTGCGCAGCAGAGGCAGGATGCCTTTACTGCCTGTGTATCGCGGGATTATTTCGAGAAACGGCGTCGAATCGAGACAAATGCAGTATTTCGACGGTTTCGGCTCGATGGCGAACAATGGCCGCTATGCCTGGGATCGAGACAGGGGATATTTCTACCAGGTCGTTGAAGACAGCAGTTTCTTCATCCCGTCATTTGGTTTTTAGTTTTTAACAGAATCAATCGCAATATAAAAAGGGCCGCTCTTGCGGCCCTTCGTTTATTCTCCGAGAAGTTTTGCGAGCTTATCGAGCGCTACGTTGCCGCCGCTGATGAGCGCGACAACCTTTTTCCCTTTCAGTTCGTCCTGGAATCTGCCCGAGAGTACCGCTGCGGTTGTGACCGCGCCGGTCGGCTCCGCGAGAAGTTTTGTGCGCTCCAGAATCATGCGCGTCGCGTAGGCGATCTCTTCTTCCGTAACCTGTATCATACCATCCACATATTTCATCACGACCGGGAATGTTAATTCACCGGGGATGCTCGTCAGGATGCCGTCTGCAATGCTGTCGTTCACATCGCGTCTCGTGCGCTGTTTTGCGGCGTATGACATAGAGGTGCTGCAGGCGCGCTCCGGTTCGACGCCGTAAACTTTTACATTTGGTAAAGTTTCCTTTAACGCTGTCGCGATACCCGAGATCAGCCCGCCGCCGCCGGTCGGCACAAGCATAACGTCTATTTCGGGCAAGTCTTCGGCGACTTCGAGCCCGATCGTTCCCTGCCCGGCCATGACGTGAAGATCATCGTAGGGGTGCACGAAGGTCATGCCGCGTTTCTCCTGCATTTCATGCGCGAAGACCATTCGTTCGTCGGAAGTCCTGCCGCAGAAATAGAGCTCTGCGCCATAATTCCGGATCGAGGCCGCCTTCGCAGCGGAACCGCCCTCCGGCATTACGACGACCGCTTCGACGCCGGCCATCGCCGCGCTGCATGCGACTGCCTGACCGTGGTTCCCTGACGAAGCTGTGATGACGCCGCGTTTCAATTCTTCCGGGCGCAGGCTTCTGATTTTATTAAGCGCGCCGCGAATTTTAAACGCGCCCGTTTTTTGCAGACACTCCGGCTTCAAATACAACTCGCAGCCCGCCATCTGCCCGAGCGAACCGCTCTTGCGCAGCGGCGTCCTGCGCACCGCGTCCGAAATCCGCTCCCTTGCTTCCAGTATATCTTTTTTTGTGATGCTCACGCTTGCGCCTCCTGACCTATGTACAATTGCCTTGCTTCTTACGCGATAAAAGTATATCATTTTAATATTATAGAGGCTTATTCCCTTTATGCTTTTTACGGGAGGTGGCAGTATGGAATACGGCGATTTTTACAGAAGTTTCGACCCGAGGCCGTTCTACGAAAAAAACGGCTGGCTCATCGGGGACGGAAAACTTGGCGGCAAGGCCAAAGGGCTGGCCTTCGCACATGCAGTACTGAACAGCAAAGGTTTGCTGGACGATGTGGCTCTCCCGGCGTACTCGTTTTGCGTAACGACGTCCGTCTTTGAAGAATTTATGGAGATTAACGGTCTCTGGGAGCGCCTGCTCGGGCTTACGGATCAGCGCGACATTCCGGAACTCTACCGTATCTGTCTTGAATCCGAACTGCCGAAGTGGCTCGACACGTATCTGGAGAAAATACTGGACGCGATTACCGATCCGATTTCCGTCCGATCTTCCTCCATCCTGGAAGACGATGTCAATCTGTCGTTCGCGGGAAAGTACGCGACGCGCTTTATCGACAATCAGGGTTCGCGTGCGCGCCGCATGGAAAAATTGAAAAACGCGATCAAAACAATCTATGCGTCGACCTATAATCCGGCGGCCCGGGAGTACAAGCGTAAGCACGGAATCAAGTGGGGCGGCGAGCGTATGGGCGTGCTGATCCAACCTTTGGTCGGCAAAACGTATAACGACCACTTTTTCTACCCGGAACTTGCGGGCGCGGCGTTTTCGAAAGTCTTCCGGCGTCCTTCGCCGAAGATAAAAAAGGAAGACGGCGTCATTCGCCTATGCTTTGGACTCGGTACGCGGACGGTAGACCGTTCTTTCGCGCGCACATTTTATCTGACAAACCCGCTCCTCCGTCCCGAAGGAAACAAGCCGGAGGAAATTGTGAGCCACTCGCAGGAGCGCTTCGACTACGTGGACCTCAAAGAGGGCGTTTTCACAACGAGCTATCTTGGCGACAGTGTACTCGATGTCATCCGCTGCCATAAAACGGCGCAGGCGTTTATCCAGTGGTACGACGGCTCAATGTTTCACTGGCTGCTGGCGGATACGAGCGATATGTACGCGCCCCGCGCGGTTTTCACCTTTGCGGAGCTGCCGAAGCGCTGTCCAAACCTGTTTACGCGCATCCGGAATCTGCTCGCCCTTTTTGAGACGGAGCTGCAATTGCCCGTCGATATGGAATTCACTTATGAAGCGGAACAAGACAAATTCACGCTGGTGCAGCTTCGCCCGCTTTCTGTCTATACCGATCTTGGGCGAGTAGAAATTCCCAACGACCTGCCTGCGGAAAAGGTGATTCTGAAAGGCGACCGCATGGTCGCGAACGGAAAGCTCGAAAACGTAAAACATATCGTTTATGTAGACCCGGAACTTTACGGTAAGACGGCTGATTTTCACGAGGTCGCGCGCGCGGTGGGCGAACTGAACGACAGGCTTGACGGAGAACGCTACTTGCTTGTCGGGCCGGGGCGGTGGGGCAGCACGAACCCGATTCTGGGGGTGCCCGTCCGCTACAGCGAACTTTCAAACTCCGGCTGCCTTGTTGAAATCGGCATCCCGAGCAAAGGCATGTCGCCGGAGCTTTCGTACGGCACGCATTTTTTCCTTGATCTGGACGGCGACAACATTCTTTATCTCCCGGTGTTCGACGGAATGAAAAATAACATCTACAACCGCGAATGGTTCGAAAAGACGCCGTGGGAAAAAACGCTGCATCCTGCCGTGCGGCATTACGTCGGTACTTTCGAAGTATTGCTTGACGGCGACACGGAGAGCGGCGTCATCGTGGACAGAGGATAGGGTGGACATTATGAACAAAACCGAACTGGCGAGAATCCAGGAGAGATATTTTTCGTGGAATCCACTCGACGACGAAGACTTTGCGCCTCTGATTTACGGGAAAGAGACGATCGGCGGAAAAGGACGGTCTCTGCTTTTTGCGCTCAGGCAATTGCGCGACAGCGGCGACGAGCAGCTTGCACGGACAAAAGTGCCGAAATCCATCTACCTGGGCATCGATCTCTTTCATCAGTTTCTTGAAAACGTACCTTCGCTTGATAAACTGATTGCGGCGGGCGATCCCGAGCGGCTGGAAAGCGTCTTCTTATCCACGCCGCTGCCCCGGATCACGGCGGACGCGGTCCGGCAATTTTTGCTTCGCGAACACGATCCTGTAGTGGTGCGAAGCAGCAGCCGGCTTGAGGATTCGCTCAAACATTCTTTTGCCGGAAAATATCTTTCAACTTTTCTGGGAAACAACGCCGGAAATCTGGAGATGCGTTCATTGGCTGTCGAAGCCGAGATTAAAAAAATCTATTCGCGCGTCTATTTTCCAAAAGCGATAAGCTATCGCCAGAAACATGCGCTTGGCGACGATGATATGGGAATCATCCTGATCCGTATGGCGGGGCGCTGGCGAGGCCGATATTATTATCCGACCGTGGCGGGCGTTGGATATTCGCAGAACTTCCGCCGATGGAGCACGCGCATAAAACAGGAGGACGGCGTTCTGCGCCTCGTCTTCGGAATGGGGACGATGAGCACGAAACGCGGTTATGCACGCACCGTTTCGCTGACAAATCCCTATCTGCGCCCCGACGGGCAAAACTCGGATAAAATTGCGTTCAACGCGCAGGAACGTTTTCAGGTTATCGACGAAAACGCGCCCAACGACCTCACGACGCTCGACATAAAAAAAGAATGGAAACAGCTTCTGGAATATCATCCCGACTTCGCGGCCTACGCGCAAATCTATCACTATTCTTCTGAGGGCGGTTTTTTCGCGCCTCTTACCAAAGACCTGAACTGCGTGTCCGAAGGGGCGAAAATTTGCCTTACGTTCGAAAATTTCCCGCGCAGATACGCGCAATTTTTCGAACGCATGAAAAAAACGCTTCTATTATTAGAAGAAACGATGGGTGTCCCTGCGGATATCGAATATGCTTATGAACCCCTTGAAGACAGCCTGGGTCTCATTCAATCGCGTCCCTTCTGGAACAGTGAATCCAATGCGGAAGGGATTCCCGACCTGACGGGAAAACGCATCCTGCTGCAAGCGGACAGGATGGTTACGCCGGGTGCGCTGGAGGGCGTGACGAAGCTGATTTATATCGATCATAAAATCTATCATTCCTGCCCGGAAGACTACTATAAAATCGCCCGCGGAATCGGAGCTCTGAACGCGAAGTTCGCAAACGAACCCTACATCCTCGTCTCCCCCGGGCGGGTCGGTTCAAGTAATCCGCAGCTTGGCGTGCCGGTTCAATATAATGAATTGACAGGCTGCAAGTGCATCGTCGAGCTCGGCATTCCCCGATTTGGATTTATGCCGGAACTCTCTTACGGAACGCATTTCTTCTCGGATTTATCGGTCGATAACGTCCTGTACATGCCTGTTTTTGAAGGAGAGCTCAATAATATCATCGATGCGGAATGGTTCCATAACAGCGAATGGGAGTATGGGCCGCATCCGGCAATTCGAATATATCGCGGCGATTTTTCCGCATATATGGACGGAACGGAAAATCGCGGCGTGATCGTCGACAACAGAAACGCGGCGTTTCCCAATATGGGACTTGTGATGTAAAAAGTATTTCAACAAATAAAAGCGGGCGGTCTGAGACCGCCCGCTTTCACGATTTTCTCTTGTGAAGCCCGTTTTTAGCGCTAAGAAACTTAGCTCATCAGTTCTTCGATAATCGCTTCCGTTTCGCCGAGCGCCACCGCATCGACTTCGTCAATATCTTCGTTGGCTGCAATCATTTTCTTGACTTTCGCCCTTGCGGTTTCGACCTTTTCTTTCAAGCCCGCCGTTTCGTAACCCTCAACAAGCAATGCAATTTCCTCTTCATCTTCGAGCCGTTCCGTCAGATAACCGAACATAAAGGTTGGCGTGGAAAGCTCCACAAGGCGAGCGTCTGAGCTTGTCCAGGGTTCGGAAAGGTACGCGGCGTATTGCACGACTTCCTCGACATCGTCATCCAGATCATCGCCGTCATCCGGGAAATCCCAAATGCCAAGCACGAAGAAGGGAACGTTCGGCGCAAGGGAGATTGCATAAGCGACGGCCTCGCGGATTTCCTGCGGATCTTCGCCCAGCTCTATCATTGCAATCGCGCGCGCGTGTTCGCCCACGACGGATTCCAGCGGGTCCGACTCGAGCGTTGCGAGTATTTCCGCATACATATCTAGCCCGAGCATGCAGCGGTATAGCAGCGTCCGGCTTGGATAATAGCCTTCGTCGTCAAAATTGGCGAGCTCTTTTGCGACGTTGAGCGCTTCTTCCATTTCTCCTTCGGCAAGCAGCGCATATCCGAGATTCATCATGATAGAGCCGTAGACCTGCGAGTCCCGGTCATTTTCGATGAAAGCCGGCTCGTCGCTGTTCAGTACGATCGTGCGGATCGCCATGAGCGCTTCGCGCAGCATACTCAGGTTTGCCATGCTGTCTTCAAATCCCATCGCCTCCCACACGGCAAGTTTTCCGTGAGGGTTTGCAGGATCGAGTTCGAGCAGCCGCTTTCCGATAGCGTAAATCTCTTCGTCCGTCTGTGCGTTGTCGAGCCTATCTAAAAGCGCCTCGATATTTCCATTGTGTTTGACCATTTGTTTTTACCTCTTTCGTTATTTGTCTATCGACTTAAAATTATTGCGTGGAAGTCACGACCATAATTGCCATTCCGTTCTCATGTAACTTCATAATATAGCGGTATTTCCCGTCGCTCGCACTTCGTCGTTTCCCGTCGAGAAAAAGCGAATCGCCGCCAATTTCGCGGAGGATACGCTGTCCGTTTACGTCGCTCATACGAGGATTCAATGCAAAGATAACTTGCAAACAAATATTCTCGAAGAGCATATCGTCGCCGGGAACACCCCCTTTCAAAAACTGCCGGGCGGGGGAAGCGTCCTGTGTGACCAAAACCACGGAGATGCTTTCCACGTCGCTGCGCTCTCTTGTTTCGTGCACGGTCAGGAAGATCGAATTGTTATAGCTCATCGTCGTTCCTTCCGGCGTTTTCTCAGCAAGAGAGATGCTGTTGCTGTTGAAACCGCCCCGTACCCGATAGAAGACGCTGACCAGCCGCGTCAGAAATTCGTCCCCGCTCATACCGAACTGCGCTTCGCCGCAGCCCGCAAGAAGCAATGAGAAAAGGATCAGAAAAAACACAAAATGCTTTCGCATCGCAAAACCCAACCCCTCTTTTGTGCATTATGAATTATATCGCATAAACGGGTATCTTCGCGTGCGATTTATAGTATGATTGAGTTCGCTGAAAGAGAAAGGGGTTTTTTCGATGCGTCAAAAAATGATGTGGTTGCTCTGCGTCGTGTTTTTCTTCGTATCCTGCGCCGCTGCGTTTGCCGCAGAAGGGGACGTTCCGGTCGCGGTACATTACGAGAAAGCAGGCAAAACAAAACAGATCGGCGCCGGTTTTATGCGCGGCGCGGATGTCTGGATCCCCGAAGAAAGCGCGAAACTTGCAGGAATTCCGCTGCTTCCCGGCCCCAACGGCAAAGGCTTTCTGCTTCAGATACAAGACCCCGCTAAAATTTTTGAAATCAAAGAAATGGAGCGTCTTGCGGGAAAAACTTTGACGCTGTACTTCCCGTCCGCGGTGGAGGACGAAGTGTCCTATTTCAACGTGGCCGGGATGGAGCGTGTCACGCGGCTTGCGGTACAAAATAAAAACGGCGTAACGCTGCGCGCGATGACGCCGAACGAGCCGCTTCCGCAGAAGCTTGCAAAGCCGAACGCAAAGATACAGGGAAAGCTGAAACTCGTGTGGGACCACGTGGTGCGCGACAACAAAGACCTCTCGAAAGAGCCGGAGATAAAAGGACTTCATGCGATTTCGCCGACCTGGTTCAACATGACCGGCGCGGACGGCGGTATGGCGAATCGCGCGTCAGCCGCCTATGTGGAAGAGGCGCACAAGCGCGGATACCGGGTTTGGGCGCTTGTTTCGAACGGGTTCAGCCGGTCGATGACGACACAATTTTTGCGCAACCCGCGCGGCGTGAATCTTCTCATCGCGCGCCTGCTGGCGTACGCGAAACTTTATAACCTCGACGGATTCAACGTCGATTTTGAGGGACTGGACGCAAACGACAGCGAATTGTTCGTCCGTTTCATGTCGATTCTGTCGGATCAGCTCAAGGTGCAGGGGCTTTCCTGTTCCGTCGACGTGCATATCCCCGGAACATCGAACGCTTCCCGCAGCCATGATCGCGGGGAACTTGCCAAATACGCGGACTACGTCATGCTGATGGCGTACGATCAACATTGGAGGACCTCGCCGAAATCCGGTTCGGTGGCCTCAATGCCGTGGGTTGAACGCGCCGTGCAGGGCAGCCTGGCGGAGGGTGTTCCGAAAAATAAACTTGTGCTGGGCGTGCCGTTCTATATGCGGCGGTGGGAAGAAACGCCCGCGGATGGCGGGAAAGTAAAAGTGAAATCTTTTACGCTGACGATGGAAGAGGCCGAGAGCGTCGCGCAGAGGACCGGTGCCGCGATGCACTGGCTGGAAGATATGGGGCAGCACTATTTCTCCTACATCGAAAACAATAAAACGTACAAAGTGTGGGTTGAAAACGCGCAGTCGATTGAACGCAAACTTGGGCTGGTCAAGAAATACGACCTCGCGGGCATGGCCGCATGGCGGCGCGGACACGAGAAGTTCGAGGTGTGGGAGACGATCAATAAGCTACTGCCTTAAAGGGAATCTCACCGCAGAAATAACGTACAAGTGAAGCAGCAATATGAAGAGAGCGGTTCCGGGGCGTAGGGTATACGTCGCAGGAGCCGCTCTCAATTGTTACGAAGTCAGTTGTGCGTAAGGACCGCGTCCTGTCACCAGCCGCGGCCGCCGCCGCCGCCCCCGCCGCCGCCGGAAAAACCGCCGCCCCCGCTGCCGGAAGAACTTCCCGGCGAGGACGATGGCGTGCTCATGCTCGAAGTCATTTGGCTTTGCAGGTTGTTTGAGAACGCGTTTAAGTTCCTGCTGTTCATGAAAATATATGGAGACGGCCCCACATACCAGGTCGGTTCATACTGCGCCGCCGCCAGAATTTTTTCAAAACGGTTCCCCCATGTTTTTGCGACGCCGAGCGCGAGCGCATAGGGCAGCAACCGTTCAAAGAGCTGCGGCGTTTCCTCTGGCGGGTTGAACATTTCAAGCCGTTCTTTCTCGGCCGTGTCCATGTAAAGCTGTAGTCCCTCGACTTCACTCAGTAGATCCGCGCCGTGCTGTGTACGCGCCATCATGAGCGGCCGCATAACGGAAAATACGGCTGCCGCGGCGATGAAGAAAAGGAGCGGTGCAGGCGATATACCGATCTCAATGAGCGCGCCCGACATGAATACCCCCAATATTACGTATGGAAGCACGCGGAAGAGGAATTGTTTAATATCGCCAAAGATATTGTTTTTGATTTTCCCCATGCGCATACCGAACAGGAGTATAAAAAGGCCTTCCAGTCCAGCAAAAATCACAGTGACGGGGTATTCACCGCTAAAGGGAATGAGCGCCGCGACGCCAATGAAATAGATGAAAAGCGCCGGCAGCATTTTCGAAGTGTTTTTCGTAAAGAGCTCGTCGTTTCGCGTGCGCAGATTTCTTCCAAGGCTCCTGAACGCGTTCACGAGTCTTTCGCGGTTGGACTGTTTCAGCTCAAGCGTGTCCATCATACCCGGGAAGAGCTGCTTCAGCAGGGCCTGTTCCTCCACTGCCAAGCCTTGCGGGGTCGGCTCCTCTTTCTCCAGCGTGATCGTATTTTTTGCCGTTCCGAAAAACGTTTTGACGCCCTCTTCTTCTTCGATCAGAAGCGCGCCCTTGACCGCAAGGCCGATTACTGCCGCCGTAAAACTTGTCTGGTCAGCTTTCATATCCTTGATATAGCGTGCGTATGCGGGTGAGCCGCCTTCCGGCGGATAGAAAAGCGGGATGACCGGCTTTGCAGTCGGTTCTTTTCCCCATTTTTTCCACGCGAAAAGAAGCCAGCCCGTCAAAAGTACAAAAGTCGCCGCTGCGATTCCGGTCTGCGCCGCCGTATTGTCTGTCCTTGGCGGCGGGGGAGGCGTCACGATACCTTTGGGCCACGTGTATACGACGGTGAAGCCTTCCTGCCGCGAGAGCGTTCTGGTCGTCCTCACCGTTCCGTCGGCAAGGAGCGCCGCGTCGCTTTTCCTGCCCTTCTCGCCATATTTGCCCACGTACCATTCGATCGAATTGAACCCCTCTCCGAACTTCCCGCCCGGCAAAGCTACATTGCAGGATGCGGATAAAATCGGAAAAGTCCAGTCGTTTCCCGTCACGTTCCAGTACAGTTCATCGTGATTTTCGAAAAAACCGAGCTGTTTTGACGTCTTGTAGACGATCGTGAACAGGTGGTCGCCGGGGCGAATGACCCGGTTTGCGTCTCCGATGCGGAGCTCTTTATACCGCCCGCTCGAAGAAACCTGGAACGGCGTGTCCTGTCCGTCCAGTTTTACGGAAAGCACGTCAAAGCCCACCGTGATCCTACGGTTGTTCGCGTCTTTGTACTCGACGGGAAAGACGCGGACGATTCCCCTGTTGATTTCTATGTTTTCCACCACGGCGACAATATTTTCCGTTACGGTCATAGTGCTGTCTTCATGAATCTGAACGGTCACGTCGTAAGTTTTGAAAACCTCACGCGCATAAGAAACATCTGCGGCGGCAAAAAGAAGCGCCGCCGTTATGACCAGGAAAAGTTTTGCCCGCGAAGAAATCTTAATCATCAGCCGAACGCTAGAACTTGACCTGCGGAACGGCTTTTGCCTCTTCTTCGGCTTCGAAGTAAGGGGCTTTGTGGAAGCCCATCGCGCCCGCGATCAATACGGCCGGGAACTGCTGTGCCGCTGTGTTGTAATTGCGCGCCGCGCCGTTGTAATAGCGCCTTGACATCTGGATTTCGTCTTCGATCTTGCTGAGCTGCTCCTGCAAGTTTATGAAATTTGCGTTTGCCTTCAGATCGGGATAGTTCTCGGCCACGGCAAAAAGGGAACGCAGCGTGCTCGTAAGCGCGTTTTCCGCCTTTAGTCTTGCCTCGGGATCGGTGCCCGCGCTCATAACTGCGCTTCTTGCGCCGATCACTTTTTCCAGAGTGTCCTTTTCATGGCCCGCATAGCCCTTTACGGTCTCTACAAGATTCGGGACAAGGTCGGACCTTCTTTTGAGCTGTACGTCGATCCCGCTCCAGCCTTCTTCTTTCAAGTTACGCAGACGAACGAGCCCATTGTAAGTTCCCATGAGCCACAGGGCTAAAACAGCGACGGCTCCGAGTATGATCCATAATGCCATATGGTATTCCTCCTTAAAGGTTGATGTATGGATTATAACCATTTCCGCAATTGAATGTGTTATCATTTATACGGATTTGAACATCTGTTTGAGGTGAACACAAATGAAACTGAAAACTGCGAAGCGTTTCTTTGCCTTTTCTAAAATATTGCTATGCGCCGCGCTTTTGTTGCTTGTCCTGTTTGCAGCTCTTTACGCAATGGGGAAGATCGAGTTTAAATATATATCACTGCCGGTGATGCTATGTTTTATCGGCCTCACATGGATGGCTTCGACAAAAGCGGCAGTCCATGTGATGGAGCAAGAAGGAGAGACGGAATAAGTTGCAGATCAGACTTCAAAACGACGCGGGGCAGGTTAAAACGCCAAAAATTGGATTTAGCTGGACAGTTTTGTTTTTCGGTTTTTTCGTTCCGCTTTTTCGCGGCGACGCAAAGTGGGCGATCTTTATGATGATCGCGGATGTGCTGACCTTTTGGCTGGCAAATTTTTTGCTCTGTTTTTTGTACAACGGCATCTACGTCAAAGATCTGCTGGAGAAGGGCTATTATCCGGCGGACGATTATTCGCTCGGCGTTCTGCGGCAAAAAGGCTGGGTCGCATAAGCGCCGTAACGACAAGAAAAAAGAACTCGCGGCTACTTTGCCGCGAGTTCTTTTATTGCTTCGACAGTTGCGTCGACTTCATCTTCCTTTGTGAAATAACCGGGTGAGAGCCGCAGAGCGCCATTCGGGAAAGAACCCAGCGTCCGGTGCGCAAGCGGCGAACAGTGCAGGCCCGGGCGTGTCTCGATCCTGTAAATGTCGGCCAGATCAAGCGCCAGAAACGCATTGTCCTTGGCTTTCACGTTGAGGGAATAGACGGGGAGCCTCGGTGTGTCTCCCGAGGGGCCGAGGACTTTCACTTCTTTGATGCTGCGAAGTCCGTTCTCCAGACGTTCTCCGATCTCTCGTTCCCTTGCGTGGATCTTATCGATTCCTTCCTTTTCAATCCAGGATACCGCCGCAAGCAACCCGGTGATGCCGGGCAGGTTGGGCGTTCCTGATTCAAATTTGTCGGGCAGTTGTGCGGGCTGGTACTCTTCGTGCGAAAAACTTCCCGTGCCGCCCTCAATAAACGCATCGCATTTCCGCGCGAAGCCGGGCTCCCAGATAATGCCGCCCGTGCCCTGGGGGCCGAGCAGCCCTTTATGTCCGGTAAAACAGAGTGCGGCCAGGCCGAGTTCGCTAGCGCTGATCGGAACGACGCCGGCTGTCTGTGCGCAGTCGAGCACAAGGGGAACGTGTCTCTTCCAGCAAATTTCGGCGGCGCTTTCGATGTCCTGCAGCGCCCCGCAGACATTACTGCAGTGCGTCATGACGACCATGTCGGCCGGTTCTTCAAGCAGGGAATCCAGAACTTTGGGATCCATGTAACCTCGTATGCTGCACTGTATCACGTCTACGCGAACGCCTTCTTTTTCCAGATGGCGCAGCGGCCGGATGACGGCGTTGTGCTCCATCGAGGTCGTAATGACCCGCATCCCGGGTTTCAAATATCCCTTGATGACGATATTGAGGGATTCCGTAATATTATTCGCGAGCGTCACATAAGTTGGATTTGCCCTGTCATATCCGCCGAGGAGTTTTGCCAGTTTTGCGCGGCATGAAAAAACATAATCCAGGCTTTCTATATCACGCTCTGACGCGGAGCCGCGAGAAAGATTTGCGCCGTGCTCCGTTATAAAATTGCACATCGCCTGGGAGACGGGCTCCGGCTTTGGCCACGATGTCGCGGCATTGTTCATATAAATTGACATTATCCGATCACCACCGGTTTTGAAACACCGAAAACCGCTTCGGTAATTTCAAACATATTTGAAATCTCGCCGATTTCAATTTTTTCTGTAATTTGAAAGTGTTTAGTGCAGGTTCCGCAGATGAGAAGCGGAACACCCATATCCGAGAGTTCGGAGAGGATTTCGCTGGTCGAGCGCTCCGGCAAAGCCATTTTTACCGCTTCGTTCATCAGCGCGATAACGGAAGGCGGTACAGCGCTTTGCTGGATGGTGCCGAGATAGGCTTTCATTAAAACGTCACCGAGACCGTCCGAATCTGCCCCCATTTTGTCGTTTAACAGAAGCAGGGACCATGAAATGTCCTCTACTTTTGTTCTTGAGGCAAAGCGAACGATTTTCTTTTCGCGGCTGATGTCATGCGTTGCCGTGAGGGCGCCCGAAATTGAAATGTCCGGCGCTGTGCCCGTTCTCAGGGTCGAATACCCGCGCATCTCCAAAAAACGCTTGACGTTGGAGGCGGCAACCTCGTTGTCGACGTACACCATGAGCTCAGGTGAGCCCTTGTCTACGAGTTCCTTTGTCTTAATGACTGGCTTCGGACATTCCAGCCCTCGAGCATCTACAATTTCCATTCTTCGTTCCTCTCGGCTTCCTTTTCTTCTCTCAGCATTTGTATAAACATCTCAACCAATTGCGGGTCCAAACGAGTGCCCGCCCTTTCCCGCAGCGTTGTTTCGACTTCTTCGTCCGACGGGATGCGTCTACCGAGCCACGGGCGCGTGAGTTCGTTCCATTCGTTGACGACCGCGAAAATCCTAGCGGGCAACGGGATGGCGCTGCCGCTGAGTCCGCGCGGGAATCCGGTGCCGTCCCAGTTCTCCCGCCAGCAATACGGAATATCCGTTGCAGGCCGCAGCAATTCGATTGATTCGAGATAATCCCTTGAAAGAACGGGGTATTTCTTGTATTCGCGTAGCTGCTCCGGCGTCAGCTGCATGTTTTTGCTGCGTATCGCGAACGGAAGCCCTAGAAGTCCGATGCGGCTGAAGAGCGCTCCCATATATGTATAGAGGCTTTCTTCGCCGTCCATTCCCATATTTTCGGCGAAGGCACGCGCTTTTTCCGCTGCCCGCGGAATTGTGCTCCGCATGTTCTCATCGCGCGGGGTGAATCGCGTCGCGATATCTTCCAGCGTTTTCATGCAAAGATGATTCCCCGCATCAGCAAAGCGCTGATAAACCTTGAGCGTGATATCTTCAAGATGCTCCTTGCTTTCCTTGGAGAAATCCAGATAAGCGAACGTGTCGTTGAGCGTTCGCGCGAGGCTTGAAAGCTCGTCTTTGCCGTTGTCAGTCGTCACATGCGCTTTTGTCAGCGAAATATCGCGCGTGCGCACGATTTCGTCGCGCAGACGGTCTACCTTATCAGTGAACGCGAGTTTGAAGAAACGGTCGTAAAGGAGGCAGAAAAGAACCGCAACGCCGGCAAGAAGCAGGAACAGCTTTTGCATCTTCCGTTCGACGTCCGACAGGTCCGTTTTCTTCATGATGCCGATGACCCAGAACGAAGGATCTCCCCTGTGGTCGCGCACGAGCTTGCGCCCGACCGTCGAGCCCTCTCCTGCGCGGTTATCCCTTAAGACGACGGCAGGAAGGTTGGGGTCGTTTCGCTCGGCATTCGTCACCGGTTCGATGGCGAAGTTGAAGCTGATATTTCTCGTAATATGCAGAAGCAGGCTGGCGTTGAGCGTCCTGGTCACCACCAGATACCCGGCCTGCGGCCCCTGCATTGCGGAGTCCAGAATGGGCTGCAGGGAGAACAGCACCGGCTCATTACCGCGCTGCACAATTCCTTTGACTCCCATTATCGGCAGGTCGTTAAAAAGTTCCATGTTTTGCGGATTCGCCACGAAAATGGCAAGGAATTCACTCTCGGGGGAAGACGGTTCTTCCAGCGTACTGTAGTCCTTGAACAGGCGAACTTTTTTATCATTATCCAGAAAAATCATGGAAGATACGCCGAGCGTCGTTAGAATCTGCCGGTCCAGCCCCAGCTCCGGGAACGAGGGATTGTGTCCGCGCATGTAAAGCCACGCGGCGTCGGAGTTTGCCCATAATTCAGAAACGGCGTTCAGCATCTGAGCCTCACCGTTGATCGAAAGAACGACGCGCGAAAGGTTTTGTTCCATACGAGACTGATCGAGCTCACTTGCGGAGTTTCGCAGGAAGCGGGTAAATGTAATATCAAGAAGGAGCAAAAGCAACAACAATGTTAAAGATAACAAAATCAAATTTTTTCTTCGCAGCGTCATGTGCATTCCTCCGAAGGACCGTCTCAGTTTCACTGCTTTCTGAATATCACTATTTTAACAGAATTGGCGAAAGAACGTATGCGCCGCCGCGATGTTATATATCTAAAAATCTTTCAGAATCGGCCTTCGCGATGCGTCCGCCGAGCGCGACACAGCCTTCTTCCGTGTAAAGAACAAGCCTCTGCCCCGGGGCGGGTGCGAAAAGCGGGCGTTCAAACCGGACGGATACGCGGTTTTCGTCGATGCGGAGGATCCTGCATGGCGCGGGTTCCCCCTGGGAGCGGATTTTTCCAAAAAGAAGCGCGCCGGAGCGGGTTTCTTCGGGCAGCAGGATATTCGCATACTCTGCATTCACGACGTCCGTAAACGCCAGTTCACGCGGTGCGGCTACGACGACATTGTCGCGGGGGCGAATCTCCACCACATAAAGCGGGTGCGGAGAAGCGATCCCAAGTCCTTTTCTCTGCCCAAGGGTGTAATGCGCGATTCCCGTGTGCTCCCCGATTTTTTTGCCTTCTGTATCGAGAATGACACCGGGCGTTGCGGAATGTCCGCTCAAATCGCGATAATCCCGCTCATTCGCAAAACATATCTCCATACTCTCCGGGCGGTCCGCAACTGCGATTCCCGCCTCACGCACCAGCTTACGCGTTTCCTCTTTTGAATCCATTTCTCCAAGCGGAAAGAGGAGGCGCTCCAAGACGGGATAGCGAACGCCTGCCAAAAAATAGGACTGGTCTTTCTTCAGGTTTTGTGCGCGGCAAAGGCACGTCGTGCCATTACTTCTCAAAATTCTTGCGTAGTGGCCGGTCGCGATTTTGGCCTCCGCGCCCCAGCGTGTCGCCGCGATTTCCGACAAAAGTCCGAGTTTGACGCGTTCATTGCAGTCCGCGCAGGGGTTTGGCGTTTCGCCCTGCATGTAAGATGTGCAGAAGGGTTCTATCACAAATTTGTGGAATTCGTTTTTTAAATCTACCCAGAAATGGGGGACGGAAAGCGTTTTGCAAACGACGGCGGCTGACTCGACCGCGTTTTCGTCGGACTCCATGATCCGCATCGTGAGTCCCGCGATATCGTATCCCGCGTTTTGCAGGAGCAGCGCCGCGGCGCTTGAATCGACGCCGCCGCTCATCAGCACAGCAACAAGCCCCTTGCCTCCCGTTTTCTCGGGAAGCGGAACGTCGTTTGTCGGAATCAAATGATAGTCGCTTTTCAAATCACTGTACATAGTAACTATATATTATAATCTGTAGAAGTAAAAAAGATTGCGGGGTGGGGAAAAAATGAACGCAAAAGCGCTGGAGCGAATTGCGGAAAAGAGCGAGTCAAGAGAAGGGTATGCCGTCGTTCCTTTTTTTGAGTGCAGGGAAGCTGCGCGGGAAAACGGACTCTTTTTTCGCGAAGCGGAGATTCTTGCGCTGGAAAACGGTATCTGCCCTTCACGCTATGAACGAAACATTGGAACGACCGGTCTGGAAGGGCAGGCGAAACTTTTGCGTTCTAAAGTCGCGGTGGCCGGCTGCGGCGGGCTTGGCGGCTGGATCGTCGAAATGGCGGCGCGCATGGGCTTCGGCGAAATCGCCGTGGCGGACGGTGACGTCTTCAGCGACAGCAATTTAAACCGCCAGCTGCTGGCGACGGAAGAGAACCTCGGCGTTCGCAAGGCGGAGGCCGCCGCCCGGAGAGTGAGACAGCTCAACGCCGTGATCGACGTCCACACGGAGACCGATTATTTGGACTATGCGCGCGCGCTGCGTTTTTTACAGGGCTGCGATATTGTGATCGACGCGCTCGATAACAACAGTTCGCGCAAAGACCTGTTCCGTGCATCTTCCGAAACGGGCATTCCGTTTGTACACGGCGCGATCGGAGGCAATTTCGGACAGTGCGGCGTTTTTTACCCGAACGACGCGCCGCTTTGGGGCAGTGCGGACACGCCGAACAAAGGCGTTGAGGTACAACTGGGAAATCCTGCCTACACGCCCGCGTTTGTCGCTGCCCTGCAAGTTTCCCTTGCGGTCGGGATCGTAACCGGCGTCAGCGAAGCGCAATGCAGAGAACTGCTCTGGTTTGACCTCCAAACTTTAAATTTTCAAAAAATAAAATTATAGAGAACGAAGGTGCAAAATGAAAGAAATTATTTTGGACGCACATTTTGACGTTTTGCTCGATGTGCTCCATTTCAGAAAAAAAGGGGAGTCGAAAGTCCTTGAAACGCGCCATCTCCCTGCCTTGCGCACGGCGGGTATCAACGTACTGGTCTGCTCGATCTTTATTTCCGACCGTTTTCTCCCGGAAATGGCGCTGCGCAATGCGCTCGATCAGATATCCGCGCTGAAAGAAGATATTGCGGAATCTCCCGATCACTTCGAGCTTTGCCTGAATGCGTCGCGCGCACGTGCGGCTGCGGCGGAAGGCAAGATCGCGATTTTTCTCTCGTTCGAGGGCGTTGAGCCCCTTGGCGACGATATTTTACTTCTCCGGACCTTTTATGACCTGGGCGTTCGCCTCGTCGGCCTCACATGGTCGAGGCGCAACGCGGCAGGCGACGGTTCTTATTTTTCCGCGGAAAACGCGCCGAAGACCGAAGGCGGCCTGACGAAATTCGGCCGCGACGTCGTTCGCGGCGCGCAGGCGCTAGGTATGGTCATTGACGTTAGCCATTTAAACGACACAGGATTTTGGGAAGTCGCAAACCTTGCGGAAGGTCCCTTTATCGCGTCCCATTCTAACTGCCGTGCGCTCTGCGGCGTGCCGCGCAATTTGACGGACGATCAGATTCGCGCGATCGCAAAATCCGGCGGCGTCGTCGGCATGAACTGCTACGCCCCGTTCTCCGCGGGTGCGCCCGAAGACCGTACCCCGGATAAGCTGCTCGAGCATCTCGCCTATATCGGCAACATGGTCGGATTTGAACACGTCGGCCTGGGACTCGATATTTGCGATTGCGTCCAGTCGATAGAATCCATGGACGCGGCGGCGGATGAAAAAGATCTCTTTGCCGACCACACGGAAGCGCTTGAAAAATTCATCATACCGATCCGCGCGAATTTCTCACCGAAAACTTCCGCAAATCTTTTGGGCGAAAATTTTATGCGCGTCCTCGAAAAGGTGCTTGGCTGATGGCGCAGAAATTTTCCTATCCCGCGCTTCTTTCATTCGGATATGACGGCGGCAGGCTTTGGGTCGCAAATTTTGTCGGGCTTTCCGGCTGCTGGGTGGAAGGGACGGATCGCGCCGATGTAATAGCGCGCGCACCCGATGTGCTGGGGGAGTATATCAGCTTTTGGGCTGCAGCGGGCATGCCGCTTCCGAAGTCTCCCGATCTCGAAGAATTGCGGAAGCTGAACGCCGGAGAAGTGATTTTGGTTGAGACCGTCATAAAAAAAGCGGAGTGCTGAGCAATGCCTGAACGCGCCGCCGTGATCGACGTCGGAACAAATTCCGTCAAGCTCCTTGTGGCAGAGAAAGAGAAGCGGGGATATCAAACGCTCGATGAAGTCGTACAGGTCGTCCGCCTGGGCGATGGTCTGCAAAAGAGCGGGGTGATCTCGGAAACGGCCGCGGTTCGAACGGCGCAGGCAATTTTGACTCTGACGGAAAAAGCCCGCGCAGCAGGCGCGGAAAATATCCTTGCCGTGGGAACGGCGGCATTGCGGACGGCGGGCAACGCGGCACAATTTATCGGACTCGTCGAAGAAAAAACAGGCGTGCGTATTCGTGTCATCGATGGCGACGAAGAGGCGCGCCTTTCGTTCGCGGCGGTAAATTGCATTCACGAAGGAACGCCAGTCCTGATGTTTGACGCGGGGGGAGGCAGCACGGAATTCGCTTTCGGGGCAAATGGCTGCGTGATGCGCAGGGTCAGCGTCCCAATCGGCGCGCTGACGCTTTTCGATTCGTATTTAAACGCAGAAAACGAACTGTCTTTTGATGCTCTTGAAAAAGCGCGCGCACACGTACGCCGTTTTCTTTCGCGGACAGATGCTATGAATATTCAGACAGAAACTGCCGCAAAGAATTTCCGGCTGGTAGGCGTAGGCGGAACGGCCGCGGTGCTTGGCGCCGTGTCGCTCGCTCTCCGCCATTACGACAGACGGAAAATTGAAGGAATGGCACTGCATCTTGCCGAAGTAAGGCGGCAGCTCTCGCTTTATATCGGCAGCACCCTGGAAACACGGAAACAAATCCCCGGTATGCCGGCAGATCGCGCCCTTATCGCACCTGCCGGAACGCTTCTCGTAGAACAAATCCTCTCATTCTTCGGCAAAGACGAATTTTTAATCAGTACGCGCGGACTCAGACACGGCGTCATGGAAGAGCTGTTTTTCCGGGAACAATAAATTTCTTCGTGCTGTGTCTATTTATCCTATTAGGACATTGCAATATGTTATAATATACAGATAATCCCTCGCGCGACCTTCTTGCGTTTTCGCGATTTTTCGAAAAGGAGGTGGAGTCAGTACTTCACAAAAGGGATATAGCCCTCTTTCTAATGCCGTCTTTTTTTGGCGTCTGGTCTTTTTTGGTTCCCTTCTCGATACAAGGGGAAACGAACACCTTGATCGGTCATGTAAAAGAATTTTTTCTGGATAAATTGCAAGCGCACCTTGGTGTTGCTGTTGTTGCCATGTGCTTTTTTGTCGTTTTTTCAAGCATTATGGCAATTTCCCTAAAACCGAAATGGATCATGGCGGACGAACATCTGTATGAAAGCCTGGTGGGAGAACCCTTCTGGCTACTTGTACGCTGCCTGAGTCTGCCAATCGCGATGTTTGTCGTATGGGGCGACTATACGACGTTCGGCGTCTTTTTGAAATGCGCCGTCATGGTCGTCAACCACCTTGCGGCACGTCTCCTGATCCTCTCGATTATCCTTGCGCTTGCTGCCCCCCTGCTTTTGGATTTTGGCCTCGTGCAATTTGTCTCCGTCTTTATGTCACCGATCATGCGCCCCCTTTTCAAGCTGCCGGGACGCTCCTGCATCGACTGCATCGCGTCTTGGCTGGGCAGCAGTTCAATGGCGGTCGTGATCACGGCGAAAATGCACAAAGGGAAACATTACAGCGACCGCGAAGCCGCTGTGATGGTTGCAAGTTTCTCCCTTGCGGGCGTTTACAATATTTACGCCGTGACGACGCTGCTCATGATGAGCCACGCGTTTCTGCACATTCTTTTCTCAACGTACCTGTGCATGTTCCTGCTCGCCATAATCCTGCCGCGCATCTGGCCGCTCCGCAGCATCCCGGACAGCTACATAGACGGTTCGCCGCGCGAGCAAATGCCGCACGATCCGCTTCGCCACGGAACTTCGCTGGTGCGCCGTGCGTTTATCCATGGAATGGACAAGGCGCGCCATATGACGGTGAAAAGCTATCTCAAGGAATCGATATGGATTCTTGTCCCGCTCATATACAGCACGATCCCGCTCATCATCACGGTCGGAACGACTCTGCTGCTGGCGGCGGAACTCACACCTATCGTGAAGGTGCTTGCCACACCGATCACAAGCGTGTTACAGGGAATGGGAGTTATTGAGGCGGTAAGGTTGGGCGACAGTGTGGTGCTCGCATTCGTAGACCACTACATCGCAATTGTGACGGGATTGATACTCCAAACGCAGAAGGCACGGTTTCTTTGCATTTGTCTGACTACCGCTGGGCTGATCAATTTGACCGAAGTCGGGCTGCATGTCTGGCACTCGACCATCCCGCTTAAATTTTGGCAGATGGGCGTAATCTATTTTATGCGGGTCACGCTTTCCTTGATCGTACTAGTCCCGCTCGCGGAACTTTTTTTCGGCTAATGCTGTTTTCGCGCTGAAAAGAAAAATTGTATCCGCCGGAACGTTTCGATAAAAGATTCCTGGCGAATCAAGCTTACGTTGAAATGCAGCGCGGAAAAAACGATCTGCACCGCCACGCCGATTCCGAGCGCTGAAATCAAAGTACCGATACCCGCTTTTCCCCCGAGAAACCAGCCCGCGATCAAAACGACCAGTTCAACGCAGCTCCTGCACAGTCCGGCAGGCTTGCCCGTGCGCTTCGAGAAAACCACCATCAGAGAATCGCGCGGCCCCGCGCCGTATCCCGCGCCAATGTAAAGCACGCTTGCGACCGCGATCGTAAACAGACCCGCGACCATCATCAATACGCCGGTAACAGGCGACGCCGCAACCGGGATGAATTCGCCAAGCATCAGAATATCGATAAAGAGGCCGATGAAAACCATATTGAAAAGCGTCCCGATGCCGACGTGCTCTTTGCAGATTGCCACGCACAGCACGATGACTGCGGAAACAAGGATGCTCGTTGCGCCGAACGTGATACCGAGTTGTTTTGAAAGCCCCTGATGCAGGACGTCCCAAGGAGAAAGACCGATGTCAGCGTGCACGGTCAGAACGATGCCGACGGCATAGACGAAAAGCCCCAGAAAAAGACGAAAAATACGATGTGAATCTCTCTGTTTGTGTTGTGTGTTCACGAAGTGCCCCTCTTTGTTTTTCAGTATTGGCCTATTATACATTCTTTCGCAGTGTATGGTGGCGAAGTGTCTTGTACGTATTCAAAAAGAAGACGATGCCGCTGTTCTATCCAGAAGCGGAAGACGCTAGGGCGAGAGCGTGAAAAGAGCTGCAGGAAAGAAAGTACAGAATGGAGAACTTGAATTGTCAAATGAAGTGCAACGCTTTTCCAAAAAAAGCTCGTAGGGCGTTTTTCAACCCAGGCATTCGCGTGGTCGAAGTTAGTCGCGAGCGTCAGGCCGCAAGATACGCCACGTGAGGCGTAGCTAGTATTCCAGGGTTACACCCGCATATGAAAAACCCCCGGCTAGGCCGGGGGATATTTTTTGTTGTGTTGTTTCGTTATTAATATTTGAGCCCGAAAATCGGGTGGAAAATACGCTCGTCGTGCAGGAAGTTCGCCTGTACTTCGAACATCTGCTTCGCTTCGTCGCCGAGAGAGACGGCGTACGCGGAAGTGAGGACGTGCGTCAGGAAGATCGGTCCGATTGTGCTGCTGCCAAACGTCGGGCTGTTGGCGGCAACGAAGAAGGAGAGGTCCGCAAAGCGGCAGACGGGTGCGGCCGCGCTGTCCGTTATCGTGACCACATTCGCGCCGTTTCCTCTTGCCAGTTCGACCGCTTCGGTAACTTCCACCGCATAGCTCGGCAGTTCGCATACGAGGACGAGGTCGCCCTTCTTGATGCTGCGCGTTTGCTCCCAGAGGGAGAGCGTGCTTCTTTGCACGAGCTGTACTTTGCATCCCAGCACGGCCAGTCTCATTTGCATGAGTTCCATTACCAGCGCTGAAATTCCCCAACCGACGCAGTAAACGTTGTTTGCGGCTTTGAGCATGTCGCAGAAGGCGTCGATATTGTCGGGGGAGAGCTGCGCGAGCGTGTCGTCAAGGTTTACGCGCTCGGCCTCATATATTCCTTCCGGGAGGGAATCACCGGTGCTGACCGCTCTTGCGAGCAATGCGGCAGGGTTGACCTGTTCTAAAATCGCATTCTGAAGGCAGCTCTTGAGTTCGGCATAGCCTGAGAACCCGAGCATTTGTGCAACTCTTACGAGCTGCGCCTTGGAAACGTTCAATTCATCTGCAATATCGCCAATCGAACGGAATGAAGCCTCGCGCATATGGGCAAGCAGGTACTCCGCGACTCTGCGTGCTTTGTTCGGCATAGTATGTGCGCGTTCCATAAGCAGATTTTGAAGCTGTGTGTTGTCCATCTACTATACACTCCTTAATATGGTTGTATAACTCTAGGTCGTTTTTTGCTGGATTTCGAGTGTCAAGTTTAATCGCTTTGTAAATGCATGTCAACATAAGTTAACTAGAAAATCAAAATGTTCATAAAAAATCAGTAAGAACTACGATTTTTTAGAGAGGGAAAACATTCTTAAAGGGGATCCCAGTTTCCTTCATGCTTGTCGCGCCATACGGGGCAGTCGATGGGGCCTTTTTCGGCCGTTCTCGAACAAGCGTTGCAGGAAATGCAGGCCGCTGGCCGCGCGTCTTCTTCATACCAGCGGTTGATCAGGTCTGCTTCTGCAATCAACGGGCGGCTGAGGCCCAGGAGGTCGCAATAGCCTTCCGTGAGCAAATGTGACATGACTTCCAGACTGCGGAGTCCGCCCGTCAAAGTGACGATCTGGTCTTTGGATGCATGCTTTTTGATTGCAAGCGCGTAATCTTTGAAAGGGGCTTCGCTTTCTCCCGCCGAAACGCCGATTATGCTCGGGATATTTTGCGCGTTCGCGTAAGGCGTGCCGGAGGAGATCTCTATTCCGTCAGCGCCGAGGTCGAGCAGGCTTTTGCAGACGAACAGGCCGTCGCTCGCTTCGTATCCGTCGTCAACGCCCTCGCGCATGCTGACTTTGAACCATATCGGAAAAGATTCTCCCACCGCGTTCCTGACGTCATGATATAAATCGAAGAAGAAACGGCTTCTGTTTTCAAGCGAACCGCCGTATTGGTCCTCTCTTTTATTCAGCAGCGGCGACAAGAATTGAGTGAGAAGGAAGCCGTGTCCCCCGTGAATCTGAACGGCGTCGGCTCCGCCTTCTTTCGCCCGCAGCGCGGCCTCGGCAAAGGCTTGCCGGACGCTTGCGATATCCGATTCGTCCATTGCGTTTGTCGGGGCGTTTAGTCCGGGGTGCCGGAGGCCCGAGGGTGAAAAGCGCGTCGTGTTGGTCTCCAGGAATCTCTGCCCTCCCGCGTGCGCAATCTGTACGACGAGCTTTGCGTCATGTTTGTGCACCGCGTCCGAGAGCGCGCGCACGTTGTCGATCTGCCCGTCGTGGTGCAGCCCCCACTGTTTTTTTACGGCTTTGCCTTCGTCGCTCACGTATGCGAAACCGGATACGACCGTGCCGACGCCGCCTGCCGCAAGTTCTGCGATTCTGCTGATTCCCGCTTCGCTCATTACGCCAGAATTGTCATCAGCTGCGGCAAGGCAAGTGGCGGAGCGCAAAAAGCGGTTTCTCGCCTCGAATTTTTTAGTCGAAAGAGGAGATAGAAGCATAAGTACAAGTTCTCTGTCCATGTAAAAGCCACCCTTAGAAAGTCATTTTAGAAAGTGTACTAAAGAAGGGGCGCAATGCGCACGCGCATTTTGCGCAAATTTGCCGTTTAAAACAGAGAAAGAAGGTCTCTGCAAGCGGACACATCAATGTCGGTCAATGCGGAGAGTTTATTGAGGCCAACGTCGGCATGTCCGGTCAGTTTCGAAATTTCGTTTGCCGGTATCGCCCAGGGGCCGGTTTTGCTGTTTTTTGCGAGCAGGCGCGTAAGCGCATCGGAGAAGATCAGTTCGCCGGCGGCGGGGTGGTAGGGGCCGGCGCAGATTTCCGCCCGCAGGGACGTTGTTTCCTGCAGGCCGATTCGTATCGGGTTGAAGCCGTATTGCAACGCTTTCGTCAAAACGGCGCCGCCCCATTCTGTCGCATACGGGAGAGATAGGGGCTGATAGAGCCCCGCTTGCTGCATGGCGGCAAGTTCCGTGTTTTGGAGGACCAGACAGGGATAGATTCGAATGTCCCACCCGCGCGGCCCTTTGACTTCCGCCAGAAGTTTCAAATCGTTCAGGCTGCTGGCGGGCGTCTGGCCGGGCAGGCCGATCATGATTTGTACGCCGATCGGCATACACGCGTTGCTGAGCGCGGCAAGATTTTCTAAAATACCGTCCGCTCGTTCCTGCCGTTTGCAGGCGGAGAGTACTTGCGGATCCAGTGAGGGAATGCCGAGCTCGATGCAGCCGATGTTGTACTCGAGGATCAGTGGAAGTATGGCAGGATCTTCGAAATCGCAGGGGTGCGTTGAGAAGTGGATGCGGCTACCGCGGGGCGCATGGGTACGAACCGCGTCGAGATAGCTCCTGACCGTTTTATATCCAAACCTGCAAAAAGATCCGCCGAAAAAGCATATTTCGTGCGGCTCTTTTAATTCTTTTAGAATATTTTGGATCTCATCGGGGGATGGCGCGTCGTTTTGTCCCGTAATGGAGCGTTGGTCGCAATAAACGCATCTGCCGCGGCACGCGCCGAACGGGAGGAAAAAGGGGAGCTTTTTCATCATGTCCAATCCGAGTAATCCCCCTCGCTCCACTCGGGCCAAAGCGCGGCCCATGCAAACATATCCGCACGGTTTTCAAATCCGACCATGGATTCAAACGTATGCGTCCAAAAGCGGGCGCCTTTGCGATGTGAAATCAGATGATACAGTTCGTGGAACAGCGCGAAACGCCGCCACACCAGCGGCAGTATCGAATTGACAAAAATCCTCCCGCGGTCGCCTCTGACAAGGTGAATCCCCCATACGCCGTTGGGAAGAGACTCGTATTTGATTTCAAGACGAAGCCCGGTCAAGTCCTCCGCCTTTGCCAGAATGTCAAATTCGCTCAGGCGCTGCCACTCTTTTGCATCATGCAGCGCCCATTCCGCAATTCTTTCCGGTGGTGTGGGAAGGTCCTCGAAATGATCTCCCGAATCGGAATTATTTTCCGGCGGCATCCTCTTCGTCCCAGTCATCAAGTGCTGCTTCGATAATGCGATAGACCCGGCGAAGTTCGTTATCGGATAATTTCTTGCTACGATACCAGATTTCAAGTTCTCCGCTGTCAAGCATGGATTCCAACTGTACTCTGCCCGGTTTATCCGGCGCCGAGAGGTCCATGAGAAGATCTGTGACTTCGACTTCGAGTGCCGGAGCGAGTCTCTGGAGCAGTTTCATCGACGGGAGCCTGCGATTGCTCTCCAGTGCCTGGACGTATATCCTGCTTACCTCCACCCTGTCTGCCAGTTTTTGCTGCGTAAGGTTTTGCGCCTTACGAAGGGACTTGATTCTGCTGCCTAAACTCATATGATCCATCCTTCCTAGTTGCTGATAACCATAAGATACAACAAAAAATCAATGTTGACAAGTAGGATTTGTAACAATGTTGACAAACAGTGAGCAGGATAAAAGGTCTGCGGCCCCGCCGGGACTGATTCGGAACGGCATGAATTGTTTTTCCAGATTATGTAAAATTTCGTAGTCCGGACGTATCGGGTCGAATTCGTCCCGCGCGTTTTTAACCATTGCGCCGTATTCGTTTTTCCAGAAGTCATAGCCGGCGCGATGGATGACGTTGCTGTCTTCGCAGACTGCCATGATGGAAAGAAGGGCGGCAAGCGAAGCGTCGTTCCGCGCCGCGCCCCGCGAAAGCGACGCAAGCAATGTTTCTAATCCGCACTGCGCCGAGGGGAAACTTCTTTCCGCTTCGCCCCGCGCGCCCGTGACGCCGTATTTCAGGAACAGCTTCTCTCCGTTGGTGAGAGACGAACGCTGTTTTTCGCGCAGGCTTTCAAGTTCGTTTTCGACACTGCCCGCAACCGGCAGGGAAGCGCATCGCATGATTTCTTTTGCGGTGAATGTTTTTTTCTGCGCGAGCGTATAACCGGCGCCGTACAGGAGCAGCGAAAGGTGGTAGATCAGCCCTTTGTGCGTATTGACGCCGCCTGTAGCCGCAAACATAGCCGTTTCCATCTCTTTCCCTATGGATCGGAGTTCCGGCATGGCGTCTTTTGGCGCGATGTTGCGCAAGCCGATTTCGGCCGGCAGCTTCCAGTAAGTCCTGAGAGCGTTTGCGCTGCGAAGAAAGGTCGCGTAATCCATGTCTCCATGGCATCCGCTACTCAGGGCGTCGACCAAACCCGGCTTCGGCGCTGTCTCGATCTCCAGCACCACGGCGTCGTGAGCGGCCTCGCCGAGCTGATTCGCAGTATAAGACTTGACGTTATCGCAGTTGTAGTGGATACTTTTGTTGTGCAAGTCGCGACAAACGTGCTTTGTATCGAAAGGCGGACTCTGTTTATGCAATTTTGTTCCTCCGGTTCCTGCTTAAATCGTTCTATAACATTAACCCAATTTGGGGGACAGCGCAAGCCGTCTCTTCTCTTGCTTTCTCTTTTTCTTTCCTTATTATTAATCATGTTTGTCTCGGATGTCGAGGCGCACGCCGGTTATGTCGAGGACGCCGCGGTCAACTGGTCGAAGGGCTGGAGCGCCTGGAAAGACGGCGACGCGGAACGGGCGCTGAAAGAGTGGTCAAAGGACGGAATCTTTACGGATTTCGTGCCGCGTCCCGCCCGAAGCTACTATTGGAGGGCACGGGCGCTTGACGCGCTCGGCAGGCATTCGGAAGCGCAAGTTTTACACAAAGCGCTGGCGGAAAAATATCCGTTTGATTACTATACTTTTCTGGTATTCCCGAACGGCGGCGCCGCTGTTCTGACTCCCGGGATCTACACGAAGATTGCCGCTCTCTTTTATCCGATGCCGTGGAAGGATGAAATCGCGTTTGCAAGCAGGGCGACCGGACTTGCGTCCGAAACTATCTGGGCTGTGATGCGCCGGGAAAGCAAATTCAAACAATATGCGCTGAGCCGGCGCGGCGCGGTGGGTTTAATGCAGTTGATGCCCGCGACCGCAGATGAGGTGGCCGGTAATTTGCGTATCGCTGCGGAAGATCTGTATTCCCCGCGGCATAATATCCTTGTCGGCGCGGCGCATTTTGCGTCGCTTGCGAAACAGTTCGACGGGGAATTGCCGCGAATCGTCGCGGCGTATAATGCCGGAGCCGCCTGTGTATCGCGATGGGATACGCTTGAAGCGCAGGATTGGATCGAGTGGGTGGAGGCGATTCCCTATGCCGAAACGCGCGAGTATGTCCGTTCGGTTTTGGAGAATCGCGAAGTATATAATCTGATTACGGGCAGCAAAAAAACGCAGCGTCTTTGCGATATTGTTTCAAAACCGCTTATGCCGGTACCCGGACAGTCCGTCGCGAAGAGCGCAAAAAGCAATGAACGGGAGGATGCGCAGTAAGGTGAGCATATCTAACGGTGAAAAAGAAGCGATCGCAAGAGTTCGCAGTTTTTTGGATTCGCACGAATATGTCGGTGATGTCTTTCATACGGAAGATACGATTTTTACGGTTCAAGACGCCTCCCGCGCTGTCGGAGCGCCTGAGGCGGAGATTCTGAAAAGTATTTTGCTGCGCGTGAACAAGGGGGAGTATTACGTCCTGGCGCTTATGTCGGGCGTGAATCGCGTTGACGCGAAAAAAATTAAAAATCTTTTACACGCGTCGAACGTTACCTTTGCAGCTCCGGAATATTGTGAGTCATGGGCAGGGTTTAAACCGGGCGGGGTTCCTCCCGTCGGATACCCGGAACAGCCGAAAACTTTCCTGGACCAGGATTTATTCTTGTACAAGACGGTTTGGTCCGCCGCAGGAACCGAACACGCGTTCTTCCCCGTATCTCCTGAAAAGTTGATGGAAATGACCGGGGGAACTGCCGCGGATATTAAAAAAGACCCGCAGGAAAACAACGTTTAAGGAATAATCCTGCAGGCCTTCTTTTTCTTTATTTTTCCCACGCAAGCGTGTCGATTTTGTTTTGCTGGAAATTTAATAACGTGTCGGCGCGCGGAGGTTCTCCATCCGCCAGTTTCTCAAATTCACTGAGCATCCGCAGGTAAACGATGCGCTTTGCCCGCGTCAATTCGCCGCGCATACCCGCCTGAAGAATGACCGCAAGCTGACTGTATACGTCAGGAACGGGGACATAAGCGGGACCTTCCGGCGTCATACGAATTGTGTAAACGAAAGTATAAGCGTCTTTTCCCTGCAGGGTATCGTTTGAATCATATGTGGGCGTGGCCGGGGCGACATAAAGCGCCGTTCCCTTCGGCACGATGATCTTGGCCGGGATGGCGTCCCATCGCGTCTGGCGATACGGGGTCGTACTAATGAATACTTTTGGCGGCCAGCTCAGCATGCCGATCCACAGATGGACGCCGTCGCCCTCCAGATTTGTGAAAGAGCTTCTCCAGAGCAGGTCTTCCTGCTCGTCCTGGTCCACCTTTGCGCAGAATGTACCTTCGGAAACGAACGAAAGTCCCCGCAGCTGGTCGATCTCCCGTGTGCCGGCGGGTGTGCGAAGAAGCGCAGACGAAACGACCCCGCCGCGCTGTTCGAGAACGAGCGCCAGCGGATAGTTTGGAACGCTTAGCGTTCTGAGAACGGCCCCGGTCTCGGGCATTTCCGTCTTCGGCAGGAAAGGAATGCCGAGTGCGATCAGGAGCACGATGAGCGGAAGCAGCAGACGCGAGAGCATCTTTTTATCCATCGTTATCATGTTCTTTTCCTGCGCGCTGTCGCCAGCGCCGTTATCCTGTTTCTTTCCGAAAATATTCATATCGTCGTAATCCAGTCCATATCTGTTTCGGCGCAGCTCGTGAGGAGCTCTCCAATTGTTTTGTTTAATTCGGGGTGAACCATATCACGCGCGATCTCAGCAAGCGGAACGAGGACAAAGGCTCTTTCGTGCATGCGGAGGTGGGGCACGTGTAAATCTTTTGAATCGACGATTTCGCAATCAATCAGAAGGATATCAAGGTCGATTTCTCTCGGTCCCCATTGCTGCGTTTTTTTGCGGCCAAGCGCATACTCGATCTTTTTCAGGTTTTGCAGCATCTCTTCCGGAGAAAGCGTGCTCTCTGTCAGAATGCACATATTAAGGAAGCGTGGCTGCTCAAGAACGCCCCACGGGGCGGTTTCCCATACACGGCTCGCGGCCGTCGTCGTAAATCCCAGTTTTGGCAGCATTTTGATCGCCATGCGGAGCATTTCGAGGCGGTTTCCTTTGTTCGATCCCAGTGCGATCGCCACTTTTTTACTATGCATACTCGGCATTCCTGACGGCTTCGATCATCATGACCGCTTTTTTGTTTTCGTATACGTCATGGACACGTACGATATCGACGCCCTGCCAGGCGCAGAGGGACGTAAGCGCGATGGTGCCTTCGAGTCTGTTTTTCGGATCATCGGTCTCCGTCGCTTTGCCCACGGTGCCCTTTCTCGACGCGCCGATCAGCAGGGGAAGGCCGAATGAATCGAACGCCTCAAGGTGTTTCAGTATGAAAAGATTCTGATTGTAGTTCTTTGCGAAACCGAGTCCCGGGTCAAGAATAATCCGGCTGCGCTCAAGCCCGAGCGAAGCGGCCTTTTCGATGCCCGCTTCAAAGAAACGCGTGATATCCAGCAACAGATTGTCATAATCGCACATGGTCTGCATCGTTTCCGGCGTTCCGCGCATATGCATAAGGACGTACATCGCGCCGAATTCCGCGGTGATTTTTGCGAGTTCCGGTTCGTACGTCAGTCCGGAAATATCGTTGATGACGTCGGCGCCGGCTTCCAACGCCGCCGCTGCGACTGACGCCCGCGTCGTATCGATGGAAAGCAAAATATCAGGAAACGCGCCTCTTATTGCGCGAACCGCCTCTGCGATACGTTGTTTTTCCGTTTCCTCCGGAACGCGTGCTGAGCCGGGGCGCGTCGACTCCGCGCCAAGGTCGATGATATCGACGCCGTCTTCGATCTGTTTTTTTGCGAGCACCATTACCTTTTCAACGCTGCCGCCCATTCTGCTGTCCGTAAAAAATGAATCGTCCGTCAAATTGATGATGCCCATGATCTGCGTACGTTCGCCAAAAGCGATGGAGCGTCCGCCGGGCAACGCAACACGTGAAATTTTTTTATCAATTGCAGCGAGCGCGTTTTTAATATCGGTCACGATTTCCGGGAAACCCCACCATGGCATCGTAGAAAGTTTTTCCGCAAGGAAAAGCAATTGTTTTTTCGTCCCGAATACGATGCAGTCGCTGCGTTCCACGCCAAAATCCACCGCACGCGCGTGAACGGCGGCGTCTCCGCCGCGTGACAGCATCTCCTGCTTGATCACGTTCGCGCCCCGCGTATCCACGCCGGGGATATAGAGCGCCCTGACCTCGCGCCTGTTCTCGAAGAAAGGCAGAGCGCGCGCGTCGGCGCCCAGGGCACGCAGGGCTTCTGAAAGTTCTTGCTGGTTGAGGAATTTTATATTGTAAAGGGACATGCTTATTTCTCCGTCTGTTGGCGCGGCATCGCCGTTATATAAATTCCTGCACGAGGGAGAGCCCCTTCAGATGGCAGGTATTGTTAAGCTCCATCAGCGTAAAACCGTGGAGGTCCGTATGCGTGAGCACGCTGAGCGAGGCGTTGTCGACGTAAATTTTCCAGAAACTTGGTTTTTGCATTCCTAATATGCCTGCAATCATAGGCTTTATCAGCCCCCTGTGCGATACGATCGCAAACGTACCGCCCTTGTGCGGCAGGAGGAGATCGTTTATGCCGGCCACGGCACGCGCCTGTACCTCGTCAAAGGTTTCCGCGCCGGGTACATGCAGGTTCTCGGGTGATGTAAGCCAGGTGTTCCAGTCTTCGGGAAACTCTTTCGCCAAATCGTCTTTCTTCCTGCCTTCCCACGGGCCGAAGAACATATTGTCGAAGCGCGCATCGGCTTTGACCTTAAAGCCGCCTTTCTCTGCGATGATCTCCGCTGTTTTTTTCGCGCGGCTCAAGGGGCTTGTGTAAATACACTCGATCGCTTCGTTTTTTAAGGCTTCGGCTACGGCCTCCGCCTGTTTGATCCCGTTTTCGTTCAGAGGGAATTCTGTTCTGCCTCTAACGCGCCCTTCAATATTTCCTGGGCATTCGCCGTGTCTGACGATAATGATTTTCGTACGCTTTTCCAAGACTGCACCTCGAAACGCACTTGCTGTGCCAAAATTCGAATCTTATTATACAGCATGGTCGAAAAAAAGACCCTCTTTGCGGGGGCGTAGCGATTGCAAGCGAATCGGTAAAAACACGATAAAAATTTCTCTGACCAGTCTTGACATTTGTAGTGAGTGCTGTTATTCTTATCCCGTTGAAAATGCGTTAGCACTCGTAACCATAGAGTGCTAACAGGCCAAAAACAGGAGGTGACCGGCGTGCTCACGGAAAGACAATTGGAGATCGTACTTTCAGTCGTATACGAATACATCAAGAGCGGCGAAAGCGTGGGCTCCAGGACGATTTCGAGGCGCTATCTGACCGGTCACAGTTCTGCGACGATTCGAAACGAGATGTCCGACCTTGAGGAAATGGGATATCTGAAACAGACGCATACGTCATCGGGACGCGTTCCGACGACGATGGGTTTCCGGCTTTACGTGGACTCGGTGCTGCAGCGCCTGGCGGCGAAAAACAGCAGCAAAGACTGGACGATGACGCTGGGAGAGCACAGGCAGGGTCTGGAGGGCGCGCTTGCACAGGCGTCCGAGATGCTGAGCCGCATGTCGAATTACGTCGGGATCGCGGCGATCTCGCCTCTGGATTCCGTAAAATTCCAGCGCGTGGATTTTGTCCGCGTCGGAGAAAAGAACGTGCTGATGCTTGTAATTTTGCAGGGCGGCTTGGTGCATCACAAAATTATCTCCATTCCCTGGGATATGTCGCAGGACTATCTCGACGACCTCGGTCGCAGGATTAACCTGTTTGCGGGGCGCACATGGACCGATCTGAAAGAGACTCTCCAGCGGTATATTCTGCAGGAGCTCCGCGAGTATCGCGACGCCTGCGCCAGTGCGCTCAGGGAACTGGAAGGCATCATGGTCTCTCCCGTGATGAAAGTTTTTACCGGGTCTATGAGCCATATGCTGAATTTGCCGGATTTTCAGGATTTGGGGAGAATCCAGACGCTTTATTCTTTCCTTGAACAGGAACAGGGTATGGCGGATATGCTGCAGAAGTGTACGCTGAACGGCGGGATCAAGGTCGTAATCGGTGAGGAGAATGAATCGCCCGCGATGAAAAAATCTTCGCTGGTAGCCGCGTCGACGGTTGCCAACGGCCAGCGCGCCATGATTGGCGTCATAGGACCGGAGCGCATGGATTACGAGCGTGTGATCGCCGCGATCGAAAAAGTTCTTCAGACGATGGACGAATCGCCTGAAGAGGAGGGCATAGAAAATGAGCGATAAGAAGAAAAAGGCCGCAAACAACGAAGAGCAGAATTATGAAGAGAAATGCAAAGAGGTCTTGGCGGAAAAGGAAAAAGTGACCGCCGAATATGAAGCGGCGCAGGAAGAGATAAAAAAACTGAACGAGGAAGTCGCAAGGGCGCGCGCGGATTTTTACAACTATCGTACGCGAATCGAGCGCGACCGTGAACGCGATAGAAAACTGGCGGCTGAACAGGCCGTGCAGGAGCTTCTTCCCGTTTTCGAAAACCTGGAGCGCGTGTGCGCTGCGGCGCCTGACAAGGAAGGCCAGCTTTACAAGGGCATCGACATGATCACGCGCCAGTTTATGGAAGTCCTCTGCGGCCTCGGGCTTGAGCAGATATGTTCGGAAGGACAGTTCGACCCTGCGCTGCA
This sequence comes from Synergistaceae bacterium OttesenSCG-928-D05, assembly GCA_030266985.1. Classification (GTDB taxonomy): domain Bacteria; phylum Synergistota; class Synergistia; order Synergistales; family Synergistaceae; genus JAJDJB01. Next base: position 21,355 of record JAJDJB010000003.1, on the reverse strand, counting down.
CGAAGCGGTCGCGATGGAAAAAGTCGAGGACGAATCGCAGGACGGCGTTATCGTGGACGCGTTTAGAAAAGGATACAAGCTTGCCGGCCGGGTACTGAGACCCGTTCAGGTAAAAGTCGGCAGATACGAACAATAAAAATAATTCACTGTATAAGGTGGGGTAACACATGGGAAAAATCATTGGTATCGACTTGGGAACAACAAATAGCTGCGTTGCAGTCAAAGAAGGGGATAACATCACCGTTATTCCGAATCCGGAAGGCGGCAGAACTACGCCGTCGGTCGTCGCGTTTACAAAAGACGGCGAGCGCCTTGTGGGACAGCTTGCGAAGCGTCAGGCGATCGTAAATCCGGATCGCACGGTCATTTCGATTAAACGCGAAATGGGCTCGGACCATAAAGTCACCGTCGACGGACAGCAGTACACGCCGCAGCAGATCTCTTCGATGATCCTTCAGAAACTCAAGAGGGATGCGGAAGAATATCTCGGCACGACCGTTACAAAGGCAGTTATCACATGCCCCGCGTACTTCACGGACGCGCAGCGTCAGGCGACAAAAGACGCGGGTACGATTGCGGGTCTCGAAGTCCTTCGCGTCATTAACGAACCGACCGCGGCATGCCTTGCTTACGGCGCGGACAAAGAGGGCGAGCACAAGATCATGGTCTACGACCTCGGCGGCGGTACGTTCGACGTTTCGATCCTCGACGTGGGCGACGGTGTTTTTGAAGTGCTTTCCACATCGGGCGACAACCGTCTCGGCGGCGACGACTGGGACGCGAACGTCGTCGATTGGATGGCGGAAGAATTCAAGAAAACGGACGGCGTAGACCTCCGCAAAGATAAGATGGCCGCGCAGCGTCTGCGTGAGGCGGCGGAAAAAGCGAAAATAGAACTTTCTTCGATGCCTGAGACGTCGATTTCGCTGCCCTTCATCACGGCGGACCAGAACGGACCGAAACACCTTGAAATGACGCTTACGCGCGCGAAATTCGAAGAACTGACGCGCGAACTGCTCGACAGAACCGTGACGCCAGTGCGCACGGCGCTCAAGGACGCGGGGCTGGAAGCTTCGCAGGTAGACAAGATCCTTCTTGTCGGCGGCTCCACGCGTATGCCGATGGTGCAGCGCAAGGTCAAAGAGCTGCTCGGCAAAGAGCCTACGAAGGGCATCAACCCGGACGAATGCGTCGCAATCGGCGCGGCGCTCCAGGGCGCGATCCTTTCCGGCGAGCACAAGGGCATCGTCCTCGTCGACGTAACGCCGCTTTCGCTGGGCCTTGAAACACTGGGCGGCGTCTTTACGAAGATCATCGAAAAGAACAGCGCAATCCCGGTGTCCAAGAGCCAGGTCTTCACGACGGCAGCGGACAACCAGCCGCAGGTAGAGATCCATGTCCTGCAGGGGGAGCGCGCAATGGCGGGCGACAACGTTTCGCTGGGAAGATTCTTCCTTGACGGAATCGCACCCGCGCCGCGCGGAATCCCGCAGATAGAAGTAACCTTCGACATCGACGCGAACGGTATCGTAAACGTCAGCGCGAAGGACAAGGCGACGAACAAGCAGCAGAACATTACGATCCAGTCCTCCAGACTTTCGGACGACGAAATCGAAAAGCTGCGCCGCGACGCCGAAGTGAACGAAGACGCGGACAAGAAAAAGAAAGAACTCGTGGAAGCGCGCAACGAAGGCGACTCCGCCGCATACAACGCGGAAAAATCGCTGAAAGAACTCGGCGACGAAGCGACGCCGGAAGAGAAAGCAGCAGTGGAAGAAAAGATCAAAGCGCTGCGCGACCTTCTCACAGGCGAAGACGCAGAAGCGATAAAATCGGCGGTCGAAGCGCTGATGACGGCAATGCATCCCATCGCGCAGAAAGCGTACGCGAAAGCGCAGGCCGAGCAGCAGGGACAGGCAGCGCCGGAAGCGGACCAGCCGCAGACCTCGGCTTCGGAAGGGCCCACGGTGGACGCTGAATTCCACGAATCGGACAACGCATAGTTTAAGGAGTGAGGGCTGATGGCTGCTCCCGGCAAAAAAGATTACTACGAAACACTGGGTGTTGGGCGAGACGCCTCGGCTGACGATATAAAAAAAGCCTACCGTAAACTGACGCGGAAATATCACCCGGATGCAAATCCGGGTGATGCCGCGGCGGAGGCCAAGTATAAGGAAATAAACGAAGCGAACGAAATCCTGAGCGATCCGGACAAACGCGCGCAGTACGACCAGTTCGGTTATGTCGGAGATATGCCTCCCGGCGGCGGCGGTTTCGGCGGCTTTGGCGGAGCGGATTTCGGAGATTTGTTCGGCGATTTATTCGGCAGCGCGTTTGGCGGCGCCGGCAGGCGTTCCTCGAACCCCAACGCACCCCGCAGAGGAAACGACCTTGAATATACGATGTCGATTTCCCTTGAAGACGCTTATCGCGGCATATCCCAGAAAATCGAGATCCCGCGTCTTGAGACCTGCGATCGGTGCTCCGGCACTGGCGCGGAGCCGGGGACAAGCGCGGAAACGTGCCCGACCTGTAACGGAAACGGGCAGGTGCAGCAGGTTGTGAACACGCCTTTTGGCCAGATGGCGCAGGTAACGACGTGCCCGCAATGCCACGGCAAGGGAAAGATTATAAAAACGCCGTGCCGCGAATGCAAAGGGCAGGGCCGCGTTCGGAAAAAGCACTCTGTGGAAGTAAAAATTCCGCCCGGCGTCGACACAGGCGTGCGTTTGCGGGTGTCGAGTCAGGGAGAATCGGGTATCAACGGCGGTCCGGCGGGAGACCTCTTCCTGCTGATAGAGGTGAAGATGGACAAGCGCTTCCAGCGCCGCGGCGACGATTTGAACACGACGGTCGATATCGCGTATCCGCAGGCGGCACTTGGATGCGAAGTCAAAATTCCGACCTTCGACGGTCAGCAGACGCTGGATATCCCAGCCGGTACGCAGCCGGGCTCTAAGCTGCGCATCAAGGGGCGCGGCATGCCGAGGCTGCGCGGCAAGGGGAACGGCGACATGAACATCCTTGTTCGCGTCAGTATTTCGAAGAACCCGACCGCAAAAGAAAAAGAACTGCTCGCGCAAATCGCGGACGAACTGAAGGTTCCGATCCGGAAGGGCAAAAAATAGCGGTTCCCGAATATCGATAAAAATTTAACGACGCCAAACGGGCGCGGAGGGGATATTACCGACCCTTTCGCGCCCGTTCTTTCGTACGCCGCATCGGCGATTATTCTAACTTGCGGATTAGAAAGCCCCGGTGTATCGATCGCAAAAAACGCCCCGGAAAAAATTCCGGGGCGTTCGCTATACGTTTTTGCCTGTTTGTGAAACGATATTATTTCGGGGTGACTTCTTTGTAGAACTTCGCGGTCAGCTCTTCGTTCACGCGCAGGATGAATCCGGTCTTTTTGTAGGGATTATGGTTCTCCGGATTGACCGTAAGCGGTGAAATCGCAAGCTGCAGATCCGTCGTTGTTTCCAGCGCTTTCGCGATCGCCGTTCCGTCTGTCGAGCCGGCGCGTTCGATTGCGTTGCAGAGCCACGTCATCGCGTCGTAGGCCAGCGAGATGTTGCCGAATTCCTTCGGCTCGTCTTTATAAGTGTCTCTGTACATCTGGAAAATCGGCTGCAGAGAGGGTTTCTCCAAGTATCCGGACGCGAGGATGAAGAATGCACCTTCAAGGGATTTTCCCGCGATCTCCGCCATAAATTCGCCGTAGCCGTCGCCGCCGAGGAACTGCGTGTTCATTCCGAGTTCGCGTGCCTGCTTGATCGTGAGCGCCATGTCCTTACCCATGCCGGGAAGGAAGATTACGTCCGCGCCGGCGTTCCTGATTTTCGTCAGCTGCGCGCGGAAGTCGACGTCGTCGGGACGGAAGCTTTCATCCGCCACGATTTTTCCGCCGAGTCTCTCGAAGTTCTCGATGAAGAATTCACGCAGACCATGTGCGTAATCCGAGCCGATATTGTAGAGAATTGCTGCCTTCTTTGCGCCAAGATCGTTGTACGCAAATTCCGCGCCGAGCGTTCCCTGATAGGGGTCGTCGAAGGTGAGGCGGAAAGAGTAGGGCCGCACTTTACCGTTCTGGTCGACTGTGACGAGCGGGTTTGTCGTCGCCGTGCCGATCTGAGGGACTTTTGCGCGTTCCACGATTGCTGCTGTTGCGATGTTGATACCGCTGGTATTCGCGCCTACGATTGCAACGACTTTGTCGTTGTCGCACATACGGCGAACGGCATTAACGGCATCTTCCGGACGCGACTTCGCGTCATAGGGTACGAGCTCCAACTGACGGCCAAGAACGCCGCCTTTCTTGTTCTGCTCTGTGACAAACATCTGCGCAGACTGCACCTCGGCAACGCCGTATGAGGCGCCGTCACCGGTCAGGGTTGCCAGATAACCGATTTTAATCGGTTCGGCAGCAAAAGCGGAAACTGTGAAGCAAAAAACAAAAGCAATGGTAAGTACGACAAGAATCTTTCGCAAAGCAGAAACCTCCCCATGATAAAAAATTTTGGTTCGCACATGCTATCACAAACTAAAAAGCGTGTCAACGAGACAATATGCAAGCGTGCTAAAGCCAAATCGCGTTATAATCCTGCTTTATTAAGCCTGCGCGGAGAAATCCCCCAGAAATTCGAAAGTGAAACGCATGTAAATGTCGAAGACGTAAGAGAGCGATTCGATCTTCATATACTCGTTTTTCTGGTGACTTCCGTAACCGTCCGCGCCGAACGTGAGAACGGGGATTCCCGCCTCCGCCGACAAACAGTTTGCGTCGCTCACGCTGGAGCCGATTTTGTACGGCGGCGTCCGCCCGAGCCTTTGCCGGTAAACGGTCTCAAAAAGTTTGAACGCGGGAGAATGTTCGTCTTCGCGGTAAGGAAGATAGTAGGGCTGTCCGATTTCGAACGTCATGCTGCCGCGCAGCCCAAGAGCGCTTACATGTCGTTCGAGCGCCTGGAATATGCTTTCCCGGTGTTCTCCCGGTACGAGCTGCTTGCTGACGACGCATTCGCATTCTTCCGGAATCGAAAGGGAGTAATGATCCGGCCCGCCCTTGACGCGGAACGGCACGAAAGATTGCTTTCCCATCTCCGGGTCGTTTTGAACGGGAATATTTTCAAGGGAAGCGAGGAAACTCCCCATTTCGACGATCGCGTTGATCCCTTCCTGCGGCCGCGCGCCGTGCGCAGCCTTGCCGTGCGTACGCGCGGAAAAAAGCATTTTGCCCGGCCCGCCGATATATATATATTTGTAGGTCGGTTCAGCCATGATGCAGAAATCCGCTTTGACGCCGCTTTTTATCAGGGCTCTTGCGCCGACGGAATAGGCTTCTTCGTCCGGAAGGAACGCCATTGAAATGACGCCGGAGAATTTTTCCGACTGGCCCGTTAGCGCTTCCGCAAGCGTCAGCATGAGCGCCACGCCGGGTTTCATGTCATTTGCTCCCAGTCCGTACAGCCGTTCTTCCATCACGCCGGATTCATTTTTTACTTCTTTGCGGACGGGTTCGAACGGGTCGGTCTCCCAGCCTTCCACAACGGGCACGGTGTCGATATGCCCGGCGAACATCAGGGTTTTACCTTTTTTTGCGCCCTGCATCTCCGCATACACCGTGTATCTTCCGTCCCCCGTCTCGATCCTGCGCGGCGTAAAATCCGTCTTTTCGAGCGCGTCGAAACAGTAGTCCGCAAGCGCGTTTTCGTTGCCGGACGCTGACGGTATGCGTATCAGGTTTTCCAAATGTTCGAGCGCCCGTTTCTGTGGATCGGTCATAGCCGTTTGATTCATTTTTATTGCCCTCCTGTCCCTTCCTGCCGCGGAAAAGTATTGCTCCGCCGTACGCCCATTACGTTTTATCCCTGCCTGAAATTTTACTACAATCTGAAAAATACCCCGCGCACCTTTCTCTGAAAAAGCCTGCATGCGGGCTTAAAATTTACGAGGCATGTCTGCGCGACGAAACTTATCTTGCGAAAAGTAAGGTGGGCCTTGCACAGGAGCCCGCGCAGAAATAACCTTGTACGCTTTGCAACTGGGTGTTTTGCACTATAATCAATATGAACCTGCCGATGGTATTTATGATATACTTGTGCAAAGTCCGTTCAAAAGGCCTTTTATTAAATAAAATTTAATTGGTAAACTCGTTAAACAGATTACGGAGGTGAGGTGCAGTCCGCAAAAATAATGTTCAAACCATACTGCGTACCAGCGATACGATCATTTTGGAGGTGCTCCCTGTAACAAATATTCGGTTCGGAGGATTCGTCCCCTTGGGCCAGTTTCGCACTTTTTTGCCGTTCGGCTTGGGAAGGTAGAGGTGTTTCTTTGTGGATACTTTAATGCAGCAGGTCATCAACGGCCTGTCTTTGGGCTCGGTATACGCCCTCATTGCGGTTGGTTACTCTCTCGTATACTCCATTTTGCTTTTTTCGAATTTCGCGCACGGCGGGTTTCTCGTCATTGGGGGCTATATTTGTTACTTTATGCTTCGCAATATGGGGTCCAGTATCTGGATCGCAGCTTTTGCGGCTCTGATTGGGGCAGGGGTTTCTGCGGTGGTTGTGGAAAGGCTGGCATATAAACCGATTCGTGAACGCACCCCCGTTACGCTCTATATGCTGATCGCTTCAATGGGTATGAGTATCGTGATAGAAAATATTTTCGTCGTCACGATCGGCGGCCGTTTCAGGGCGCTTCCTCCCGTTATTCCCACACAGCCGGTCGACTTTTTCGGTATTGCAACGACAAGCGCTTTCGACCTGCTTTCGCTTGTTACAGCGGTCGTTTTTCTAGTTGCACTCCAGTTGTTCCTTTCGAAAACAAAATGGGGCCTTGCGATTCGCGCTGCCGCATATAACTTAAAAACTGCGGGCCTAATGGGCGTCAACGTCAATAGATTGATTTCCATCGTATTCTTTGTCGCAGGTCTCCTTGCGGCGGTCGGCGGAATATTCCTCTCGGTGCGTTACACGCTTTATCCGCAGCTTGGCGCGATGATCACGACAAAGGCGTTTGTCGCGGCGGTCATCGGCGGGCTGGGTTCGCTGCCCGGCGCGGTTGTGGGAAGCCTGATCCTCGGCCTTGCGGAAATGCTTGCGGCGGGATTCATCTCCAGCCAGTTCCGTGACCTGATCGTCTTCGGCCTTCTGATCATCACGCTTATCGTGCGCCCGACCGGACTGTTCGGTAAGTCCGTCGGCGAGAAAGTGTAGGTGCCGGTATGGGAGGCTATGCAATTGGAATCATAACGCTGCTCGCGATTAACTGTATCGCGGCGATGGGCGTTTCCCTCTTCACGGGATTTACGGGGATTTTCACTCTTGGACACGCGGGCTACATGGCAATCGGCGCGTACACCGCGGCAATCATGACGATACAGTACGGCATTCATTGGCTGCCTGCGATTCTGGCGGGGGGACTTCTCGCCATGATCATTGCCTATCTGATCGGTCTTCCCACGCTGAAACTGGTCGGCGACTACTATACGATCGCGTCGCTCGGACTCGGCGAGGCGATCCGGCTCATCATCGAAAACTGGAACAGCGTCACACGCGGCGCAAGAGGCTATCCCGGGATAGACAACTTCACGTCGCTGCCCGTCGCGATCGGTTTCCTCATCGTGATGGCGATTGGAATGTTCTTCCTTGTAAACAGCAACTTCGGACGCGCGTTCAAAGCCTGCCGCGACGACTACGTGGCTGCTTCGCTGCTCGGCTTCAATACGGCGCGCTATCGCGTACTGAGCCTTGCGATCTCCGGCTTCTACTGCGGAATTTCCGGCGCGCTGCTCGCAGGATTCATGTCCTTCATCCAGCCGATCATGTTTGACATGGCAAAATCGACGGAACTTGTCTCGATCGTCGTCTTCGGCGGCCTCGGATCGATGAGCGGATGCCTGCTCGGTACGACAATCCTAACGCTCGTTACAGAAGTTTTCCGCCCCATCTCCCAGTACAGGATGCTCATCTACGGTCTCGTGCTCGTTCTGGTCATGGTTTTCCGTCCCGAAGGCCTGCTCGGCACCAACGAGCTCACGCCGAGCTTCATAAAGAGCCTCTTTCGGCGTAAGAAAAAAATTACGGCAGAGGAGGCGGCATAACCATGACGACGATTCTTGAACTCAAGGGAGTTAGTAAATCCTTCGGCGGCATCCAGGCCGTCAGGGATATGTCTTTCGCAATCAAACAAGGCGAGCTCGCCGGTCTGATCGGCCCGAACGGCGCCGGCAAGACGACGATCTTCAACCTCGTTACGGGCGTGTACGACGTTACGTCGGGCGATATAGAGTACCGCGGACAAAATATCAATAAGCTGCGGACCTACGAAGTCATTTCGCTCGGCATTGCGCGCACGTTCCAGAACCTTCGCCTCTTCGCCGCTTCGTCCGTGATCGAAAACGTTATGACCGCGGCGCAGCAGCACCATAAATACAGCTTCCTCGAAGCTTTGAGCCATACAGGAAGATGGCGTTCGCACGAAAAAATAACGCGCGACGAAAGCATGACGCTTTTGGAACGCGTCGGTTTGGCGGACAGGGCGAACCAGGCGGCTGGAACGCTTCCGTACGGCCTGCAGCGCCGACTTGAGATCGCGCGCGCGATTTCTTTGAAACCCGACCTGCTTTTGCTGGACGAGCCCGCCGCAGGTATGAACGCGGAAGAAGTGGACCAGCTCAATCACCTGATAAAGGATATTCACAGAGATTTCAATCTCACCATTCTGCTGATCGAGCACCATATGGACATGGTCATGGAAATCTGTCCGCATATCGTCTGCATGAACTTCGGCGCAAAAATCGCGGAAGGTTCTCCCGAAGAAATCCAGAACCATCCGGAAGTCCTCAAGGCATACCTTGGAGAGGAGGAGTAGATTATGAGTGAAATTAAAAAACCTCTGCTCTCCGTAAAAAATGTCTCCGTTAACTACGGCGCGATCAACGCACTGAAAAATGCGAACCTCGACGTCTATGCGGGGGAGATCGTTGCGGTTATCGGCGCGAACGGTGCGGGGAAATCCACGTTGATGAACGCGATCATGGGAAGCGTTCCCAGAGCGGAGGGTGAGATCACGCTGGACGGCACGCCGCTGCCGGCGAAAAGCTTCCAGGTCGTATCGGCGGGCATCAGCCTTTCACCGGAAGGCCGTAAAGTTTTTGCCCCGCTCACGGTTCTGGAAAATCTGGAAATCGGCGCCTTCCCGCTCAAAAAACAGAGCGACGTGGAGGAACAGATGCAGAAAGTGTTCCGCCTTTTCCCGCGTCTCGAAGAGCGAAAAGCGCAGTATGCGGGAACGCTGTCGGGCGGCGAGCAGCAGATGCTTGCAATCGGCAGGGCGCTCATGGCGAAGCCCCGCGTCCTCCTGCTCGACGAACCTTCGCTCGGGCTTGCGCCGATCATCATCAACGAAATTTTTAAAGAGCTGACCGAAGTCAACCATCAGCTCGGCATGACGATCCTGATCGTGGAGCAGAACGCGAAAAAAGCGCTGATGCTCTCGCACCGGGCCTATGTCATCCAGACCGGCGCTATCACGATGGAAGGCGCGTCCAAAGACCTCCTGAACGATCCGGTCATCGTCGAAGCGTACCTTGGCGGCAAAAAATAATTACGAACGCAATCTAAAAAAACGACCCTTCGTTTTCGAACGAAGGGTCGTTTTTTTGTCGCAAAGTGCGGCCACTTCGCAGGAATTAATATTTGCGCTAAAATAGAACGACCAAAGCTCATTAGAAAGGGGCTGGATTTTTATGCAGGACATGGATAACTTTTGGTGGTACATTACGCTCTCCGCAGGTCCGGGAGAGGAGGAAGTCCTGCATTCCCTGGCGGATATGACGGGAAGTATCGGAGCGGAATTCCGCGACCTGCCCGAGGGTGCAAAATTGCGCGCCTACTATAGGAGCAGCGAAGACCTCTCTCATTGGAAAAACGCACTGATGCAGGCTATGCTCCCCTGGAGCTCCATCGAGATCGAAGATTTCGGAAAGATTGAAAACCAGCCGTGGAACGTCGTTTCCGAAGAAGCGTTTCCGCCGCTGCCGGTTGGGGAAAAACTGGTCGTACTCGCGCCGTGGCATAAGGGCGACGAGCCCGACGACCGCATCGCGCTCTACATAAACCCCGGAAGCGCGTTCGGCACCGGATACCACGAGAGCACGCAGATCGCGCTCGAACTGCTCGAGCAGTACATCAAAGAGGAAGCGACGACGGCGGACATCGGCACCGGCTCGGGTATCCTCACCATCGGAGCGCTCAAAATGGGAGCGCGCAAAGCTTACGCGCGCGACATAGACCCGACCGTCATCGAAGAAGTCAGGAAAAATTTTGAACTGAACGCGCTCGACGAATCCGGCATTGACCTTGCGGTCGGCGACCTGCTTGCGGGCTTCACCCACAAAGTGGATATTCTGACGGCGAACATCCTTCTGGAACCGCTTTCAACAATGATAAAAGACGTTCCGGGCGTTTTGCGCGCCGACGGCGCCGCAATCTTCTCCGGTATGCTGCAAACGGAAAAAGCGATTTTCCTGAAAGCGCTCTCCGAGGCGGGGATGCAGCCAGTGCAGGAACATGTGAAGGGAGATTGGTGGGGTGTCGTCGCCAAGGCTTCGGCTTGAAAAAAGCGCCTTCCACGACGGAATCTGGACCATCGATGAACAAGAAGCGCGCCACCTTATAAAAGTACGGCGTTGCTACAGCGGCTCTCTGGTCGAAGGCCTGCTCGACGGGCAAAAAATACAGCTGCGCCTAATCTGCGAAGGCGACACCGTGCGCGCGGAAGAACTGTCGCGCCTGCAAGAACCGCTTCCGCGTCCTGAAATACACCTCCTGCTCGCACTGCTCAAAACGGATCAGTTCGATCTCTCGCTGCGTCTCGCGGCGGAGATCGGCGTGTACAAAATCCATTTGCTCCAGTGCAAACGGTGCGTCCCCCAATACGGCGCAGGGCGGGTCGAAGATAAAATGCGCAGATGGCGCAAGATACTCGACGAAGCGACAAAACAGGCCGGGGCAACGCGCGCGCCCTTGCTTTCGACCCCAGTCCCGCTCTCCGAACTCGACATCGCCGCATTGCCGGAAAGCCGCTTTGCCGCGCTCCTCTCCGAAAACGCACGCCCCATAAAAGAGGCGGCGTTTGGCGACGGCGTCGCAATCGCGATCGGCCCCGAAGGGGACTGGGACCCGGAAGAATCATCCCTCCTGCTTTCCCGCGGCTTTGCACCCGTCAGCCTGGGGAAACGCATTTTACGCGCAAGCACAGCCGTCTCGGCGGCCTGCTCGTGGTTCATGCTAAGCGCAGATCAATAAAAACAGGTGATTTTTTGTATCCGTTAAAAAATAAAACATTTCAAATCGTCGTGCACGGCTGTCGTACGAACCAGTATGAAGGAGAAGCGATCGCCTCTCTGCTGGAAAACGCCGGCGCCACATACGCCGAATCGAACCCTGAAATCGTCGTTTTTGTTACATGCACGATCACAGCGGTTGCCGACCGGAAATGCCGCAAGCAGATCAGAAAACTGCGCAGGGAATATCCAAACGCGGTCATCGTCGTCTGCGGATGCTACGTGCAGAAAATGGACGAAGCGGAAAAACAGCGGCTCGAAGCGGATATCTACGTCGGCAACAGACGAAAATTCCTAATCCCGCAGCTGCTGGCGGAAAAATTCAGCGAAAAAAAAAGAGCCGGTCATCACAGACATTTCATCCGGCCTGCAAGAAGATTTCTCATGGGACGGCCTCACATTGGACAAACCGCGCCTTCACACAAGGGCGTTCCTCAAGGTGCAGGACGGCTGTAACCACTACTGCAGCTACTGTATCGTTCCCTACGTGCGCGGCAAACCCGTATCGAGAGATCTCGACGAATCGCTCGAAGAGGCGCGCAAAATCGTCTCATCCGGCTGTCCTGAAATCGTACTGACAGGCATCCACCTGGGCCTTTACGAAAAATTACCTGAGCTCGTCCGCCGCGTCGGCGCGATTCCGGGACTGAAACGCCTGCGCTTCGGCTCCATCGAACCCTTTGCGCTGGACGACGCGCTGCTCGACGCGCTTGCCGAAACGCCGACCTTCTGTCCGCACCTTCACCTGCCGCTGCAAAGCGGAGACGACGGCGTCCTGAAAAACATGCGCAGGGGATATACCGCGGACGAGTTTGCCGAAATTGTCTCGCGTGCGCGGGAAAAACTGGGAGAACGCCTGCACATCAGCACAGACCTCATGGTCGCGTTTCCCGGCGAAGACGAACGCGCGTTTGAAAACAGCATGCACTTCCTGAAAAAAATCTCATTCGGCAAAGTGCACGTTTTTCCCTACTCGCCGCGCGAAGGAACGGACGCCGCAAGACAGTCCGCGCTGCTGATCCCGCAAAAAACCGCGCAGGAACGCGTCAGACAAGCGCTGTCGCTTGCGTCGGAACTGCATAAAAATTACAGCGAAACATGGATCGGCGAAACCGTCAGCGTTCTCGTCGAAAAAACGGAAGGAAAAAACGTGCGCGGATTAACGCCGCACTTTGTCCGCGTCGCGGGCAGCGCCCCTTCCGCGAAAGTCGGCGCAGAAGTCTCCATCACGCCCGTAAGATACGAAAACGAGATGCTTCTGACGGACGATATAGACGTCCAGATGAATTTCGGCGACCAGATTGCGGAATTTTTATAATCTTACTTGTCGGGATTCTCATAGTGGGTTACAATAGCCTAGTGTTTACCCCCACTTGCACGTGGTTTATTGTGCATTGTAAGTGGATGAGAAAGGGGGGAATGTAGATGACCACCGTAACCAGACGCGAAAATGAGTCAATCGAAGACGCGCTGAAACGCTTCAAGCGCGAGCTTCGCAAGGTGGGCGTGCTCCGTGAGGCTAGGAAGCACGAGCATTACGAAAAACCAAGCGAGATCAAAAAGCGCAAGAAGGCTGAAATGGCTCGAAACAAAGGTAGGAGGAGCGACGCCTAACCGATGTCAACACTCATGCAGCAAATCCAGGACGACCTGGTAAAAGCAATGAAGAATAAAGAAGAGGTCCGGCTATCCGTCCTGCGTATGCTAAAAGCATCTATGCAGATGATGCAGGTCGAAAAAGGCAAGGACAGCACGCTTACGGACGACGAAGTCATGGTACTGCTGCGCCGCTTGATCAAGCAGCGTAACGAAGCGGCCGAAATGTACAAAAACGGCGGAGCCGAAGACAGAGCGCAGAACGAGCTTGACGAGGCAAAAATTTTAGAAGCCTATCTGCCGGCCCAGCTTTCCGACGTACAGTTGCGCGAAATCGTTGCGAACGTCGCAAAAGAAGTTGGCGCGCAGAGCGTGCGGGACATGGGCAAAGTAATGGGCAAGGCAATGTCCGCAGTCGCAGGACAGGCGGACGGCAACCGAGTTAAGGCCATTGTTCAGGACCACTTGAATTCTTTATCCTAAAACGCGAATAACGGAATATCAAGAAAGAGGCCGCTCGATTGAGCCGCCTCTTTTTGTTTGCTCTTACATGTCCACATGCACAAAACCCCGGAACCGGACTTGAAGGACTCGAAGAGATCCTGCCGGACGATAATACGCGTCGCCGGATTCGCGAGATGGAAGTTATCGACATGCTGCGTCATGCGGTATCCGACGGCGAACTCGAAGTAGCGGATGCGTTCCTGAAAGGCTACACGCAGACCGAAATCGCAAAACTGCTCGGCATCTCCCAGCAAGCCGTCGCCAAACGCCTCGCAAACATCCGAAAGAAAACCAGACCGCTGTTGCTGAGAGGCTAGCGGCAACTCCTTGAGAAAAAAATTGCTGGAATCAGGAAAGTAAAAGGACGCGCTGCATATGTAAAGAATAGCCGTTCGTACAAAACAAGCGGCTAACAACAGCGGGCGTGCCATATGCGGCACGCCCGTTCACATTTTTTGTAACGCAAATGTGTTACATTCGCGCTTTATAAAATTTTCGTACCCCGGACAAATTTCGCGTCGATGTTCCGGTCGTCCGCGTACATGACGATTCTTGCGACGCGGTCTTTGAGCGAGAGTTCGAGCGGGGATTTTAAGTTCGTGTCGTCGAGGACGACGGCGTCGAATTCGTAGCCTTCGTCGAAGGAACCCGCTTTGCCGAAGAATTCGCCGCCGCCCATTGTGCCGAGGAAGAACGCTTCTCCCACGGTGAGCGGTGTGTCGCAGCGGTCGACGAGGCGCCAGCGGAGTTTGGATACTTCGATTGCCGAGCGCATGATTTTGAAGAGGGATGTGTCGCTGCCGCCCGCGACGTCGCTTCCGAGCCCTACGCGCAGCCCTTTTTCAATGTAGCGGCGAATTGGCGCGATCCCGGAGCAGATGTTGGTGTTGGACTGCGGGCAGTGGGCGACGAAGACGCCGCGCTCCTCGATGAGGTCGCTTTCGTCCTCGTCAGACCAGACGCAGTGCGCCATTATGGTTTTGGCGCTGCCGCCGAAGAGTCCGAAGCGGTCGTAGGCGTCGCCGTAGGAGGCGGAGCCGGGGCAGAGTTCTTTTACCCATTCGATCTCGTTTTTGTTTTCGGAGAGGTGCGACTGGATGGGCAGGCCGTGTTCCGCCTGTATCGTTTTGAGCGCGCGCATCAGCTCGTCTGTGCACGACGGGATAAAACGCGGCGTGATGATCGGGTATGTGTTTTTATATTTTCCGGCGATGTCTGCGAGCCATTCGGAGGTTGCGCGCGCCGAGGCTTCGGCGCTTTCTTCCTGGAGGTCGGGGCTGGCGTTGCGGTCCATGTTGACTTTGCCGACCATCGTGACGAGCCCGCTCGCTTCGAGCATGTCCATCAAGAGTTCCGTGGCGAGAACGTGCACCGTGGCGAAGACGACCGCGCGTGTGTTCGGTCCTTTTTTAACGTCTTCGACGAAGTCCGCGTAGGCGCGCCGCGCGTATTCGATGTTTTTGTATTTTGCCTCTTCCGGAAATGTGTAGGTATCGAGCCAGTTGAGAAGTTCGAGGTCCATGCCGAGTCCGCGGTAGGAGAACTGCGGAGCGTGGATGTGCAGGTCTATAAGGCCGGGGATTATTATCCTTTCCCCGAAGTCTTCGAGCGGCAGGTGTTTAAACGCGCCCGGCAGTTCGCGGAAAACACCCGCGGAGCGCCCGTTTTCGCATACCAGATATCCGCGCGGGACCGTGTGCAGTTCGCGCATGTTTTTGCTGTAGCAAATGTTTCCCCTTAAAACGAAGCTTTTGTCCATGTGTCTTTCCTCCCGGTTCCTGCATGGCGCAGGGTTTTGTTTGCCGGAGCGACAAAAAAACTACCGACGCTGTCCAGAGTGCGGCGCCGGGACCCCGGCGGGCAACTCATAGACAACTATTTACGGTAGTTGGTAGAAACGTCCGCCCATATCGCGAACCTATATAAGTCATATATTACTTTCTATTGAATAGGCTAATATGAAAGACGGAAAAAGTCAACCGGAATTTCATCCGGAACAGGGGATATCCCTTGCGGCGCAGCCAGGCGCAATATATTCGCGCGCTGCCGCGCCCAAAGTGATACAATATAGTGCGTGTGAAAAAGAGCCTGTAAGAGGAGGGCTGCTTATGCGTTTGGTAGGCACAATTTCAAGAGGGATACGGCTTCCGGTGGTAACGCAGGGCGCGGATCTCGTGAATATCGTGGCGGACGCCGTGATTGCGGCGTCGCAGTCGGAGCGCGACGCGTTTACGATCCGGGACGGGGACGTCGTCGGCGTGACGGAGTCGTTGCTTGCGCGTGCGCAGGGCAACTATGTGACGCTCGACGATATCGCGGAGGATGTGAGGCGGTGTGTGCCTGAGGGCGACATTGCGCTTGTTTTTCCCATTCTGAGCCGCAACCGTTTTTACCAGCTCCTGCGCGCGGTTGTGCGCGGCGTGCGCGGTAAGGTGCATATCGTGCTCTCATATCCCAGCGATGAGGTGGGCAATCGGCTGATTGAACCGATGAACTATTATACGAAGCTGGAAAGCCTGTCCGCGGACGGTTTTGACGAGGAAACGTTCTACCGGGTATTTGGCGAGTACAAGCATCCGTTTACGGGAGTCGACTATGTGCAGCTTTATAAGGGGATCGACCCGGAGCGTATCGTGATCCATTTTGCGAATAATCCGCTTGAAGCGCTGAAATTTTCGAAGAACGTAATCGTGGCGAGCGTCCACGCGCGTGAACTGCACCGCAGCATTCTGGAAAAAGCGGGCGCCAAAGTGGTGACGCTGAACGAAATATGCAGCGCGCCGGTGCGCGACGGAGCTGGCTACAACGAAGCGTTCGGCCTGCTCGGTTCGAACTATACGACGGACGATTCCGTCAAGCTCTTCCCGCGCGACAGCAAGGCGTTTGCGGAAGAGGTGCAGGCGGAGCTCAAGAAGAGGACCGGGAAAAAAACGGAAGTGCTCGTTTACGGCGACGGCGCGTTCAAGGACCCCGTCTGCGGCATTTGGGAACTAGCCGATCCGGTTGTCTCGCCGGGATATACGGACGGCCTTGAGGGCATGCCGAAGGAGATCAAACTCAAATATATCGCCGATAACGCGGGTGACAAAGACCCGGCGGAGGCGGTGCGCGAAGCGATCCAATCCAAGGGCGCGCTGGACCCGTTCGGCCATGAAACGCTCGGCACGACGCCGCGGTGCCTGACGGACCTGATCGGCTCGCTCTGCGACCTGACGTCGGGCTCCGGAGACAAAGGGACCCCTGTCATCTACATCCAGGGCTACTTCGACAATTATCTCGATGACTGAGCTTGAACTGCAGATCCCGTTCAGCGGGATCGACCCGAAAGGGAAGATGAAATTCGGCGTGCTGCTTGAAATGTTTCAGGAGATGGCGGACGTCGACGCGTCGAAATTTGGACTTTCCGTGCGCCAGACGCTGGACAATGACATCACGTGGGTGCTTCGCAACTATCGCGTCTCGCTTGAGCGTTATCCGTGCAAGGACGATAAGGCGCTGAAGATAAAAACGTGGCACGAACCCTACCGGAAACTTTTTTCACTGCGTTCGTTCCGCCTCTGGAACGCCGCGGGCGAATACCTTGGCGAAGCTTCTACATGGTGGGTGCTGCTTGATGTCGTGAAAATGCGCCCGATGCGATTGGACCGGAATGATCTATACAGTTTTGAAGCGGAAAAGGTTTTGGATGAATTTCCGCCTGAGGTTAAAATACCGGAGCTTACGACGCCGCAGATTGAAGAGATGTGGAAGGTGCGCTGGCAGGATTTGGACGTCAACGACCACACGAACCACGCCGTTTATTTCAACTGGGCGCTCGATACGGTGCCTTTTGAAGTTCCGGAATTACTTTCCCCGATGCTTGTCGAGGGCGAGTTTCTGCACCCGGTGCCCCGCGTGCGCGTGAAAGCGCAGACGGAAGAAGTGCCGAATGACACAGGCCGGGAGTTTCTGCATTCACTTCGCACCGAGGATGGTACGCTGGAATACGCTAAATTCCATTCGCTCTGGCGATAAAGCAGAACGCGGCCCCGGCTGGAAGATTACCGGGGCTAAAGGCCGCACGCAAATAGCTAAAAAACATTTGAAAGAGCCCTCTCTGCGTAGCGACAATACGCTTTTGAGGGCTCTTTCTTCATGTTTCGTCGCCACTGGCACATTATCGCCGCGTTCTGCGTGAGTGTGGGAAAAAAATCATTTTTTGTAAAAATCCCCCTATTTCTCGAAAGCATATCCCAATACAATCGCAGCCTGGAGTGCGTGATGGTGCAAGTAACCGGTCGGATGCCAAGCGGAGGTTTAATCTTGATTACTTCGAGTATTGCCATCCGGTCGCCTACGAAGCCGGCGCGCTATAAGCAGCGATTTCGTTTGACGAAAAAACAAATCCCTGATAATATAATACATGTTCGGATTATATTAGTTGGAACAATCATATTTCGGACAAAGTTACAAAACGGGCGATGCATATTGGAGGAGATAATCATGGTTCATGCATCGAACAATAAACATCTGATAAAAATATTTCTCGCGTTCGTCGTTCCGTCTGTCAGCGCGCAGCTTTTGAGCGCGATCTACACGGTCGTCGACGGTTTCTTCGTGGGATGGGGCGTTGGCGATGCCGGACTCGCGGCAGTCGGCCTGGCGTTTCCGTTCACAGTGTTTGTGACGGCGGTTGGCGCTGGGATTGGCGTTGGCGGCGGCGCGCTGATTTCGATCAGTATGGGGCGCGGGCGCAAAAAGCTTGCGGAGCGCATCCTTGGCGCGATGGTCGCGTTGATGGCAGCGGCGTCTGTGTTGACGGCAATCGGTTTTACGGGCGTGAGTAAACCGCTGCTTTCCCTTTACGAGGTGAAAGATACTGCGGTTGCGAATATGTCTTTCCTTTATGCGTGGATATTGCTTGTCGGTTCGCCCGCGCAGGTGTTCACGATGGGGATGCTAGGCGCCGTGCGTAACGACGGTTTTCCGCGCAAGGCCATGTATATCATGGTCTCGGCGTTTTTGGTGAACATTGTGCTCGACTGGCTTTGGGTCATTGTTTTTCCGTTTGGCGTGGCGGGAGCGGCCGTTGCGACGATTGTTTCGCAGCTTGTCAGCGCTGTGTTTCTGTCTTTGCATTTCCTTTCCGGGAAATCTGTCGTGCGGCTTCGCAAGCGCGCGCTGCGTTTTAACGCGAAGCTCTCGAAGGCGATCGTCGGCATGGGTGTTTCTCCGTTTGGCGTACAGGTCGCGACCGCGCTGACGATGATCATGCACAACTGGCAGGCGCTTGCTTACGGCGGCGATATGGGCGTCGCGGCCTATGCCGTGATCGGATATATCGTGCCGGTGGGCGTGATGCTCGAAGAGGGGATCGCGGAGGGGATTCAGCCGCTGGTCAGCTATTATCACGGCGCGAGCCTTTCGGCGCGCCGCAGATTGACTGCACGCATGGGAATTTTCTTTGCCGTTGCGGTCGGGCTCGCCTGTTCTTTGCTGGCGCTTGCGCTGCACAGGGTGGTGCCGGGATTTTTCTCCATGACCGGCGACGCGGCGGCGATGGCTGCGCGCGGACTGCTGCTTTCAGTTCCCATGTATCCCTTTCTGGGCGTCGCGAAGGTCGGTGCGTCTTATTTTCAGTCCGTCGGGAATTTGCGTAACGCATCGTTTTTGACTTATGGCGATCCCTTTGTGCTTTTGCCGTTCTTCCTTTGGACACTTCCTTATTTCTTCGGGATCGATGGCGTGTGGATGGCGATGCCCTTCGCAAATGCCGCGTTAGCTGGTATATTTATGTTGATGTGGCGCAGGGAATCGTGGCGTCGTATCCCTTTGACGGCAACGTGGTTATGATGCGATAGAGAGTGGTGTTGCGGGATGTCGAAAATATCGCCTGAACAAAAGAAAAAGCTGCTGAAAATGTCCGACTTGTGGCGGCGTTACGACCAGGTCTACGAAGACTGGTCGCAGCGGCAGGGCCTTTCGACGAACGCGCTGACGCTGCTTGAGGAGATGCTGATTCGCCCCGAGGGCGTGGAGCCCGCTGAAATTGCGGATTATCTGGGAATCCCGCGGCAGACGATGACGTCGACGCTCGATTCGCTGGAAAGCAAAGGATTCCTAGCGCGTTTTCCGCATGAGAAGGACCGCCGGCGCAAGGTTGTGCGCTTTACGCCGGAGGGAAAAAAGTTTGCGGAGAAAACGGTGGAAGGTTTGCACAGGTGGGAACTCGATTCGCTCTCTTCGATCGGGAGCAGGGAACTTGACCGCACCTATCTAACGCTTGAAATCCTCTGTCGGAAGATGGCAGACAGTTTAAAAACAGAAAAATGAAAACTCCGCACAGGCGGGGTTTTTATTTTTCTGTTTATAAGCGTGTTTGTTCCCTCTACAGGAATTGGAAAATTCATGCTATATTATAATTAGGGAATTAGTTTACAAGGTGGTGAAATCCATGGGTGGTAATGCGTGGGAGCAAAATTACAGCCAGAAGGTGAAGACGCTGAGGCCCTCTCCAATCAGGGAGATCCTGAACGTCGTGAAACAGCCCGGGATGATTTCGTTTGCGGGCGGGATGCCCGCGCCGGAAGTGTTCCCGGTAGACGAGTTCTTCTTGGATTCCACGATGATAAAGGCGCAAGGCGCTGAAATCATGCAATATGGAACGACGGAGGGCGACCCGCGCCTGCGCAAATTCCTTGCCGAGTGGCAGGAGCCGCGCCTGGGCCGTGTGGTAAATGACAAGGAAATGATACTGACGACGGGATCGCAGCAGGCGCTTGACCTGCTCGGTTGGGTCATGATCGATCCGGGTTCCGTCGTAATTACGGAAGATCCGACATATCTTTCCGCGCTTTCCGTTTTCGTGAACCACGGCGCAAGTTTCGTTACGGTTCCGATGGATGAGCACGGTATGGTGGTCGAGAAACTTCCGCAAACGATTGAAAAAATTCGCGCCGAAGGGAAAAGCCCGAAGTTCATCTATACGATCGTGAACTTCCAGAACCCCGCTGGAGCTACGATGTCCGTCGAGCGCAGGCAGCAGCTGGCGGAGATCTCCGAGCGGTACGGCGTGCCAATCCTGGAAGACGATCCGTACGGTTACATTCGCTACGATGGCGAACACCTGCCGTCAGTGTTTTCGTTTGACAAGGCAGGCAATACGATCTACGCGGGTTCGTTCTCGAAGATCCTTTCGCCCGGAACGCGCATTGGCTGGGTGTGCGGCAACGAAAATGTCATCCGGCAGCTTGCAATCTTCAAGCAGTTTACGGACCTTTGCTCAAGCCCGATCACACAGGCGCTCGCTTACGAGTATTGCAAGAACGGTTATCTCGATTCCCATCTACCCGTGATTATTGACAATTACAGGGTAAAACGGGACGCGATGGAAAAGAGCCTTATCAAACACCTTACGCCGCTTGGTGTAACGTGGGTCAAGCCGGAGGGCGGTTTCTTCTACTGGCTGGATTTTGGCGGCATCAACGCAAGCCTGCTTGCGAAAAAAGCGCTTGAAAAACAAGTTGCATTTATTCCGGATGAACCCTTCTGCGTGCAGAAGGAGCTCGGGGAGCGATTCGGGCGCGTTAACTTTACGTATTCCCAACCGGACGTCATCGACGAAGGCGTGCGTAGGCTTGCGGAAGCGATTAGCGAGATCAAAGCGGGCCATTAAACGACGCTTTTTATTGGCTGACAGCAACCGCCCGGTCGATTCGACCGGGCGGTTTTTTGTCCGCGCCCCTTCCGCATGCGTAAAATTACATAAAAACTCTTTTCGGTAATTATGCTTAGATTAACGATAAATCCTGCTGTAATCTAGGTATGAAGATTTGGATTAATAATAAGAACGTAATTTTGAGAAAAATGCCTATTTTAAACATGGTAGTTTTCTCTGGAGGAAAAAAGCCCCCTGTATTATCC